>NZ_DAMDHB010000039.1:0-15112 GCF_032102465.1 Haematobacter sp.
TCCTGACCCCCAGATTCGTAGTCTGGTGCTCTATCCAGCTGAGCTACGGGTGCGCTGTGGGGGGCATGTACCGCCCTGTGCGGGGGGATGCAAGGGAGAAAGTGAAGAAGTTATTGCGCCGCGGTTTCGACTTGCACGCTGCCGCGGGGCAGGCGGATGATGAACTCGGTGCCTTCCTCGTCGCTGCGGACAAGTTCCAGCCGCCCGCCGTGGCCGCGGACCAGTTCAGCGGAGATGGCGAGCCCAAGACCGAAGCCGCCCTTTCGCGCACCGCCCTGAAATGGGGTGAACAGGAACTCCCGTGCCTTCTGCGGCAGGCCGGGGCCGGTGTCCCCCACGCGGATGAACCACTCGACCTCATCCTCCCCGGCGCTGACCTCGATGACACCGGGCTGGCCGGTGGCCTCGATCGCCTGCCGGGCGTTGCGGATGAGGTTGGACAGCACGCGGTGAAGCTGCTCGGGGTCGGCGCGCAGCCACAATGTGGGCGGTACGTCGTTCAGGAAGGTGATCTGGCCGCCAGCCGCCTCATCCGCCATCGTCTCGCTTTCGAGAATCTCGGACACCGTGCGGATCAGCGGGAATCGGGTAAGGCTGGGCGGCGGCTCCTCTGCCCGGCCGAAGGCCAGCGTGCTTTCACACAGGTTGATCGCGCGGGAGAGGGAGCCCACGAGCTTTGGCGCTGCCCGCTGCACGGCAGGGTCTTCGGAGCTTTCCATGCGGTCGGCGAAGAGCTGCGCGGCGGTCAGGATGTTGCGCAGGTCATGGCTGATCCGGGCCACCGCTCCGCCGAGCTGGGCAAGCCGGTCCTTCTGGCGCAGCGCCTGGGTCAGCTGCGTCTGCATGGAGCGGAGGGCCACTTCCGCCTCACGGATTTCCCGCACGCCCCGACTGGACGGCTCGATGATGAGCCGCGCATCCTCCGGCGCCTCCGCATAGGCGGTGACATGCTGGATCAGGTGGCGGATCGGGCGTAGCAGCAGCCGGCTCACCGCCGCGAACAACAACACCGCCGTCACCACGGAGAACACGGCGGAGAGCAGGAGGATGCGCAGCCCGTAGTCCACCATCGCCTTGCGCATCGGCTCCGTTTCCGTCGTCACCTCGATCAGCAGGCCCGCGTCGTGCACCGGATTGCCGATCACGCGGATGATGCGGTTGTCCCGCTCCAGCAGAACGGAGAGCGAGTCGCGGATGAGCTGGAAGGGGCCTGCCTCCCGCAGGTCATAGGTGCCGTAGATCGGCTGGGTGATGGGGGAGGACAGAACGAGCTGGCGCACCTCGTCCCGGCGGAGGACCACGTTCATCACTCCCGCGGTGGCCAGCAGTTCCTTTTCCAGCGATTCGTCCAGCACATCGTCGCTGGCCAGAACAGAGAGCGCGGCGATCTGCGCCCGCTCCAGCCGGAGATGCAGATAATCCACCCGATAACGCGCGATGGAGGGGACGAGGATCAGCACCTCGGCCAGCAGCACGAACAGCGTCGTGACGAGGAGGAATCGGCCGGAGAGGGAGTTCAACACCATGCGAAGCGCCTGCCCCCGGTCGCAGCCCGACGCCGCCGGGGATTTTTCCCGGTTTTTTCACAGCTGCGCGACAGGATAAAGCGGAAAGCGACCTTGCGGCATCTCTCGGCGGGAGAGAGCGACGCCCGGATTGACTTCCTGCCGCTTTCCGCCTATTGGGCTGGCTTCGAACAACCCCGGCCTTCGAATCCGCGCGTTTTGCGGGTTTGGGTCGCATGACAGACGACGAACGGAGTGCCGCGATGAGCAAACGTACTTTCCAGCCGAGCAACCTGGTCCGCAAGCGCCGGCACGGGTTCCGCGCCCGCATGGCGACCAAAGGGGGCCAGCGCGTCCTCAACGCGCGCCGCGCCCGTGGCCGGAAGGTCCTCTCGGCGTAAGCCGGGACGACCCTGAGGTCAGAGACATGACGCCGCCGGAACCCGGTCAGGACGGCCTTGTCGCCGAACCTGATGGGGGGACGGCGGCGGTTTCGTCTGTGGACCAAGCTGCTGTGGACCAGGCTACCGGCGGGCGGACGCAGGAACCTCTTGGCCAGCACACCCGCCAGCACACCGGGTTCAGTATTCTGAAGCTTCGCGCGGATTTCCTGCGCGCGGCGCAGGCCCGCCGTCAGGCGACCTCCGGTTTCCTGCTTCAGGCCCGCCGCCGGGCGGAGGGGGAGCCGGGGGAGGGGATCCGCGTCGGGTTCACCTGCTCCAAGAAGGTCGGCAATGCCGTCGCCCGCAACCGCGCCAAACGGCGGCTCCGCGCCCTCGCGCGCGAGCGGCTGCCGCTGATCGGACGCGAGGGATGGGATTACGTGCTGGTCGGGCGGCCGGGCGTGACGACGGATCGACCCTTTGCCGATCTGCTGTCCGATCTCGACGCGGCCATCGCCTCTGTCCATCGCGCCTCTGTCCACCGCGAAGGGCCGCGACCGGAGAGGCGGGAAAGGCGGCCAAAGTGACGCCGCTCGCGCATGTGGTGGCACTGCCGGTCCGGGCCTACCGGCTGCTGATTTCGCCGTGGCTGGGCCAGTCCTGCCGGTTTCAGCCGACCTGTTCCGCCTATGCGCTGGAGGCGCTGGAGCGGCATGGCGGGCTGCGCGGCGGCTGGCTGACGCTCCGCCGCCTTCTTCGTTGTCACCCGTGGGGCGGGTCGGGTTATGATCCCGTGCCGCCCGCAAGAAGGGACCGCTGATGCTGGACGAGGCCGACGACATCCATCCGCTGTTCCACGGCGCCCCGCAGAGCACGGAGTTCCGCAAGCTCCGCAAACGTCTCGTACGCGAGGTGCGCGAGGCGATCGACGCCTATGGCATGATCGAGCGCGGCGCGCGCTGGCTCGTCTGTCTGTCGGGGGGCAAGGACAGCTATACGATGCTCGCGATCCTGCACGAGCTGCAATGGCGCGGCCTGTTGCCTGTCGATCTGCTCGCCTGCAACCTCGATCAGGGCCAGCCCGGATTTCCCGCGACGGTGCTGCCGGAGTTTCTGTCGCGCATGGGCGTGCCGCACCGGATCGAATATGCCGATACCTATTCCATCGTGATGGACAAGGTGCCGCAGGGCCGGACGATGTGCGCACTCTGCTCCCGCCTCCGGCGCGGCAACCTCTACCGCGTCGCGCGGGAGGAAGGATGTTCGGCGGTCGTTCTGGGACATCACCGGGACGACATCCTGGAGACGTTCTTCATGAACCTCTTTCACGGCGGGCGGCTGGCCACCATGCCGCCGAAGCTGCTGAACGAGGATGGCGACCTGTTCGTCTATCGCCCCCTGTCCTTCGTGGCGGAGGCGGATTGCGAGAAATTCGCCCGCGCGATGAACTACCCCATCATCCCCTGCGACCTCTGCGGGTCGCAGGACGGGTTGCAGCGCCAGCAGGTGAAGCAGATCCTCGACGGGTGGGAGGCGCGTTCGCCGGGCCGGCGGCAGGTGATGTTCCGCGCCCTGATGAACGCCCGCCCCTCGCATCTGCTGGACCCGGCGCTCTTCGATTTCGCGGGGCTGTCCCGCGGCGCGGAGCCTGCGGAAGCGGACCCGGCCATCCCGCGTCTTGCCGACTGACCTTGCCCCGCTCCCCGCCCGGCGCATATGCGGAAAGGGCAACGAAAAGGGAGCGGCATGGTTACGGGCATCCATCACATCACTCTGGTCACACGCCGCGTTCAGGCGAACGTGGATTTCTACGCGGGATTTCTCGGTCTCCGGCTGGTGAAGCGCACGGGCGGATTCGAGGATGCCGAACAGCTCCACCTGTTCTACGGCGACCGGACAGGCTCGCCCGGGTCACTGGTGACCTTTCTCGTGTGGGAGGATGGCGCGCCGGGCCGGGTCGGTCACGGTCAGGTGGCGGAGATCGCCTTTGCCGTGCCCCGCGCCGCGCTTGGCGACTGGCTGGGCCGCGCGCTGGAGCGGGGGATCCCGCACGAACATCCCCGCAGGGAATTCGGAGAGCCGGTCCTGCGGCTGAAGGATCCCGACGGCGTGGTGGTGAAACTGGTGGGCAGCGATCTGGCCGCGACCGCACCATGGACCGAGACCGTGCCGGAAGCGCTGGCGATCACCCGCCTGCGCTCCGCGACCCTGTTCAGCGAGGCGCCCGAGCAGACGGCGGCCTTCATCGCGCGGTTCGGCTATCGCCCGGTGGCGGAGGAGGGGACGGTGCGGCGCCTGCTGTCCGATACCGACGCCATCGACATCCGTGACGCCACCGGCTTCTGGCCGGGTGTGCCGGGAACGGGGATCGCCGATCACGTGGCCTTCCGCGCGCCCGATGTGCCCGCGATCCGCAGTATGGAGGCGGAGCTCGCCCGTCTGAACGCCACGGAAACCAACCTGCACGACCGGAAGTATTTCGTTTCTCTTTATGCCCGCGAACCTGCCGGAACACTGATCGAATACGCGACCGACGGCCCCGGTTTTCTTGTGGACGAGCCGGAGGAAACGCTGGGAACCGCCGTGATGATCCCGCCTTCCGATGCGGAGCGGGCCAACGATCTTCGCGTGATGCTGCCGCAGTTCGCATTGCCGGACGCGCCCCGCTTCCCCCGGCGCGACCTGCCCTTTGTCCACCGCCTGAACGAGCCGGAGGAGCCGGATGGCAGCGCGCTGTTCCTGCTGCACGGCACGGGCGGAAGCGAAGCGGACCTGATGCCGTTCGCCCGCCGCGTGGCGCCGCATGCCACTCTCATTGGTCTGCGCGGCCGTTCGACGGAGGAGGGGACGCTTCGCTGGTTCCGTCGGCTGGGAGAGGGGCGTTTCGACGAGGAGGACATCCGCTCGGAGGCAGAGGCGCTTTCCGCCACCATCGCGACCGCGATCCGGGGCTATGGGCTGGATGAGGCGCGCACCGGCTTTCTGGGGTATTCCAACGGTGCGAACATGATCTGGGCGGCGATGCTGCTGGAGCCGCGCGCGGTGCAGCGGGCGGTGCTGCTCCGCCCCGTGGCCGTGCTGTCCGCACCGCCCGTGCCGGAGGCGAGCGGAGCGGCGCTGATCGTCTCGGGGGCGATGGACGAGGTTGCTCCGCCCTCTCCCCTTGTCGCGGAAGCGCTGCGGGCGGCGGGCGTGGAGGTGACGGAGGAGGTGGTGGAGGCGGGACATGCCCTGACCCCTGCGGATGCGCTCGTAGTCAAGGCATGGCTGGAGGAATACCTCTGAGCGGTCAGACGCCCTCCCGCACGAAATCCACGAAGCCGGCGAGGAAGCTCGCAAGCTGCTTCCGCGTTTCCTCGTTCTCCAGTTCGTGATCTGCGTCCATCAGCGTATGGGCGCGTGACACCATCATCCGCCCCCCGAACCATGGCCGCGTGCCAAGCGTGCGGAACACAGGAAGCCAGGCGTTCTGGGCAAGGATGGTGCCGAAGCCGCCCGGAGAGGCGCCGATGACCGCGACGGGCTTGCCGCCCCACACCTGCGCGATGTCATCGGCGGGCCGGGTCATCCAGTCGATCGCGTTCTTGAACACGCCGGGCAGCGAATTGTTGTATTCCGGCGTCACGACCAGCAACCCGTCAGCCTGCGTCAGCGCATCCTTCAGGCGGGCTACCGGCTCCGGGATACCCGACGCGGCCTCGTCATCGGCATTGTAGAGCGGCACCTCGGCGATGCTGCCCATCTGCAGGGCCGCTCCCTCCGGCATCAGCCCGGAGGCGGCGCGGAGCACCGATGCGTTGAACGAGGCGCGGCGGAGGCTGCCGGACAGTCCGAGGATGGTGGTCATCGCGTTCCTTTCCTGTTGCTGGGCGGGAATATAGCATTCCCGGACGCTCCTTCATCTCCCGGGAAAGCGGGCCCGGCTGTCGGGGCTGCCCTGTCTTGCCGGTGGGGCGTCTAGCGGCTGTCCGTCTCTGCCGCATCACGGGGAACGGGCGCTGCCGATCCGTCGGGGGCGTCCGCGCTTTGCCGGGTCACCTCGACAGTATGGGAGCCGTCCCGCCTGGACACCGCGACGTGGTAGCGGCAGCCGTCGGGAAGCCGGATGTCGGCCTTGTAGCCCGGCCATTCGGGCGGGATGTTCGGCTCCACGCGCAGGTTTCCATCGGCCAGCGTGATGCCGAGGATCCCTTCCACGGCAGCGCGGTAGAGCCAGCCTGCCGAGCCGGTATACCACGTCCAGCCCCCGCGCCCGCGCTTGTCGCCGATGCCATAGACATCCGCCGCCACGACATAAGGCTCCACCCTGTAGCGATCCGCCTCCGAACGGTTCTCCGCATGGGAGACGGGGTTGATCATGTCGAAAAGACCATGCGCATCCGCACCCCGGCCCATTCGCGCCAGCGCATAGACCATCCACGCCGCGGCATGGGTGTATTGTCCCCCGTTTTCCCGCACGCCGGGGGGGTAGCCCTGAATATAGCCGGGATCGCGGCCCTCGCCATCCGCGCCGCCGACGAAGGGCGGCTGGAACAGGCGAATGAGGCCCGCCTCGGTATCCACCAGATGCGACAGGGCCGCATCCACCGCGATGGTTGCGTGCTCGTCCGGGGCGATGCCGGAGATGGCGGCCCAGCTCTGCGCGATGGAATCGATGCGGCAGGCGTCGCTTTCCCGGCTTCCGAGCGGGGCGCCGTCGTCATAATAGCCACGGCGATACCACCCCCCGTCCCATCCCGCCGTTTCCAGCGCCTGCGCCAGCCGCTCCCGATGCGCCTGCCAGCGGTCAGCGCGCTCCGCCTCGCCCCGCGCCCGCGCGAAGGGCGCGAAAGCGTCGAGCGTGGCGGCAAGGAACCAGCCAAGCCAGACGCTCTCTCCCCGTCCCTTTTCGCCCACCCGGTTCATGCCGTCGTTCCAGTCGCCCCCCAGAATCAGCGGCAGCCCGTTCGCCCCCGTCCGTGCCACGGCGAGGTCGAGCGCGCGGGCGCAGTGTTCGTAGAGCGGCGCCGTCTCCGCGCTGTGACCGGGTGTGTAGAAGGCGTCATGCTCCCCTTCCTCCAGCCTCCGGCCCTCTAGCCAGGGCAGCGGATGGTCCAGCAAGGCGGTATCGCCGGTAGCCGCCACGTAGCGCTCGGTCAGATGGCCCAGCCACACCACATCGTCGGAGATCATCGTCCTGACACCCGCGCCCGTCGCAGGCAGCCACCAGTGCTGCACGTCGCCCTCGGGGAACTGGCGACTGGCGGCATTCAGGATCTGCGCGCGGGCGAGGGAGGGGTCCTGCAGGAGCAGGGCGCTCGTATCCTGCAGCTGGTCGCGGAACCCGAAGGCGCCGGAGGCCTGATAGAAGGCGCTGCGCGCGCGGATACGGCAGGCGATGGCCTGATAGGGCAACCAGCCGTTTATCATGAGATCGAGCTTCGGATCAGGGGTGCTGACCTGCAGGGTATCCGTGATCCCGCCCCATTCCCGTGCCACCGCGGCAAGCGCGGCCTGCCAGGCATCCTCCCCGAGCACGCGGGCGGGCAGGTGATCGACATCGGCTTCCGCCCCGTCGCCGAGCGCGAATGTCACGCTGCGGCTGGCGCCGGGGGGAAGGGTCACTTCCGAGACGAGCACGGCGCAGGGATCGCCCTCCGTCTCCAGGGAGGACCCCGGCCAACCGTCCACCAGCGCCGCCGGACGGCGGGTGTTGCCCCCCCGCCCGAAGAACGCGGTCCGAGAGCCGAGGAACCCCGTCACGACACGGTCGCAGGCGAAGACGGCGGCATGCCCTGCCGCTTCCGTTGCAAAGGGGTTCCGCGCGGCAAGCCCGCCGGAGGCAAGCCGCCGGAGCCGGATCATCGGCGCGGTCCGGCTGCGGTTCTGGCCCAGAACGCATTCCGCATAGCCCGCAATGCGGAGACGCAACGTCCGCCCGGACCGATTGTGGAGCGTGAGACGGGTGAGCTTCGCCGGTTGATCCGCGTGGAGCGTCTGGACGGCCTCCACCTCCAGCCAGTCGGTAAAGGCGCGGAAGGTGGTCTGACCGAAGCCGTGCCGCACCTCGTAGAGCGCCAGCGGATCGTCTGAGAGGCCCGCGAAGGGTGTCGCGATGCGGCCGGTCTCTGCATCGTGGATGAAGAAGCCCTCGCCCGGCGGGTCGATGACCGGATCGTTCGACCATGGCGTGATCTGGTGATCGCGGGAATTGACCGACCAGGTGAAACCCGCCCCGGTGGCCGAGATGTGGAAGCCGAATGCGCCGCGCGCGATGACGTTGATCCAGGGATGCGGTGTCGCCTCTCCGTGGCGGAGACGGATGATATAGCTCCGCCCGTCCGCGGAAAAGCCGCCATAGCCGTTCCAGAAGCGCAGCGTTTCCTCGGGGAAGACAGGGGGCGGCAGGGCTTTGACCGGCACGGGGGGCGGCGGAGCCTTCGGGGCAACGGTTTCCTCGGCGATGGTGTCGAGCCGGTGGATTTGCTCGGACAGCCGCCCATTGCGGGTATGTATCGAAATCCGCGCGGCGGCGAGGAGCGTGTCCAGCGTCTCGCGGCCCAGCATGTCGCGGCGCAGGACGTACACATTGCCGCCTTCCCCCGTCCTGCGGCGCTCATAGCTCTGCGACAGGGCGTTGATCTCGTCCTGCAACTGCTCGGAATAGGAGGTGGCGCGCTCGTTCAGGATCACCAGATCCGCCAGCACCCCGCGCGCCCGGAAGTAGAGATGCATCCTGAGCGCTTCCCGCACGATGGGAAGATCCGCCTCGCTGTCCAGGCGGAGCAGGAAGATCGGCACATCGCCCGATATGCCCGCAGGCCAGAGCGCGGATTGCGGACCCATCGCCGCCTGTGTCTCCGCATCCATCGCCGTCAGCGACAGGTCTGGATAGACCAGCAGCGCGGCATACCGGCGAAAGAGCGCGGCTTCCTCCAGCGGGATGTCCAGATGGCGGAGCTGCACCTGCGAATAGGTCCAGGCGAGGCGGCTCTCGTGCTCGAAGGTTTCGGCGCGGCTGTAGTGCGCCACCGCCCGCTCCAGTTCCTCCGCAGTGTCGGTGACGACAGTCCAGAAGATCAGGCTCGCCTCCTTGCGGGGCAGGATGCGGATGCGGCGGCGGAGGGAGAATATCGGGTCCAGCGTAAATCCCGTCGCCCCGGTGAGTTCCACGCCCGGATCGAAGGCGGCTGCCGTGCCGAGCGTGCGCCCGCGGCCGATGAAGGCGCGCCGGTCTGTCTCGAACTCGCTGCCCCGCCCCTCCGGCGGCCCGCTCAGGAAATGGGCGAGGTGCAACTGCCTGTCGTCCGCGTTGCGCCGGTTGCGCCGCGCGGTGATGACACGGCCGTTCTCCCAGACCTCCGTGCGGACGAACATTTTCGAGAAGGCGGGATGCGCCGCGTCCGACTCCGCCCGGTCGAGCACGATCTCCCCATAGGAGGTGATCTCTATGGTCCGCGCCTCGGTGCCCAGATTGCGGAGCACGATGCGCCGCCCTTCCGCATTGGCCTCTGCCGCGACGATGACTTCCATCCGGCTGTCGATGCCATGCGCGACCTTGTGGAACTCCGCCTTGTGGTCGGAGAAGACGGCGCCCGCGATCTCCCGTCTGGCGCGGCGCGGGCTGGTGCTGGCGGACCACCACTGGCCCGAGGCCGTATCCCGCAGGAACAGAAAGCTGCCGCCGTTGTCGAAGGTGGGGTCCGGCCGCCAGCGCGTGACCGCGAGCCTGCCATATGTCATATAGCCCGCCCCGGTGGTGGAGAGCATGACCGAGTGGTGCCCGTTGGACAGGATGGCCACCGCGTTGCGGTTGTCCTCCGGCTCGGGCGCGACGTTCAGGGGCTGCGCCTCCGGCCCGGCGACATGGGCGGGGACGGAGGCCGCGTCGCTCCGGGTAAGGGGCACGATTTCTCGCGGCGCCTTTTCCTGCAACAGCAGTTCCGCCGCCTTGATGACCGGATCGTCGTGAAAGCGCGTGCGGTGGATGCCGTCGAGGATGGAGTTGCCGATCGCGACGATGCTCATACCGTGGTGATGCGCCATGTAGTTCCGCACGACCGCGTATTTCGCGCCTTCCTGCAACCGGCTGGGGGTGAAGTCCACGGCATCATAGGCCCCCTGCGGGCCGAAGGCGCCCATCTTCTCCAGCCGCCGCAGGTTCGCCACCGCCGCATGGGGACGCAACTGGCTCGCCAGCAGCGTGGCATAGGGGGCGACGACCACGTCCTGCCCGAGGGCGCGTTTCAGGCCAAGCTCCGGCACTCCGAAGGCGTAATACTGGTAGTTCATCTCCCGGTCGCGGGCGTTGAAGGCGCTCTCCGACACTCCCCATGGGATGCCCAGGCGGTTGCCGTGCTGTATCTGCACTGCCACTGCCATGGCGTTGGACTGGTTCAGGATACCGCCCACGCGCTCCTGCATCACGAGCGGGGGCATGAGGTACTCGAACATCGACCCGGACCATGACAGCAGCACGCCCCGCCCCTCAAAGGCGGTGACGGGCCGGCCGAGGCGGGTCCAGTGCTCCACCGGCAGGTCGCCCTTGGCGATGGCAAAGAAGGAGGCGAGCCGCGCCTCCGACGCCAGCAGGTCGTAGCAGGACAGGTCGCGCTCCCCCAGATCCGGCCTGTAGCCGATGGAGAGGAGCCGCTTCTCCGGGTCCATCAGGAAGCGGAAGTCCATGGCGAAGGCGAGGGCGCGCGCCCGTTCCGCCAGCGCGGCGAGGCGCTCTGCCAGACTGTCCTTCTCCTCCCATCCCGCAAGCGAATCCCCCGTCATCGCGTCGCATGTCGCTTTCAGCGCATTGGCCCACCAGACGAGTTCCGCGGTGGCCGCATGGCCCGCCTCCCGGTCGAGGTCGAGGCTCAGCTTGCGGATGTCCTCGGCGATGACGGCGAGGTTGATCGCGCGCACGGGGGCAAGCTGCGGCTCATCGAGATAGCTGGCGAGGCTCCGGGCGAAACCGTCGATCCGCTCCTCGATCCGGCGGCGGAGGGGGCGGAGCGTGCGGCGGTCATCCGGCACGGCGGCATGGCGCTCCCGCACCAGGGCCAGCACGTCGCCGATCCCGTCCAGATTGCCCAGCATGTTGACCGAGGGGTTCCGGCTCCACTCGCGGAGCGCGGAAGACAGCGTGACCAGATGTCCGGCGAGGTTGCCGCTGTCCACGGCGGAGACATATCGCGGCTCCAGCACGGCGAGGTTCGCCGTGTCATACCAGTTGTAGAGATGGCCCCGATACTTCTCCATCCGCTCCAGCGTGCCGAGGGACTGTTCGATGCGGCCCACGGCGGCCTCGAAGCTGATCCAGCCGAAATCGCGCGCGGTCAGGACGGAAAGCAGATAAAGCCCGATGTTGGTGGGGGAGGTCCGCTCGGCAATCTTCGGGGCAGGGGCTTCCTGAAAGTTGTCGGGGGGCAGCCAGTTCGACTCCGCGGTGACGAAGGTTTCGAAATACCGCCAGGTGAGCCGTGCCGTCCGGCGCAGCGTGTCACGGTCGGCGGGACGGATGTTCAGCCGATCCTCCGTGGCGAGCGGGCGGCTCACCTCCCATGCCGCCAGCGGCGCCAGCGTCCAGATCAGCGCGAAGGGCAGGGCGACGGCCAGACAGGCGGGGTTCACAAGCGCCACCGCGACAAGGAGCCCCAGCCCGATCACCGGCGATATCCACATGTAGCGCAGGTAGTCCTTCAGATCGGACCGCGCGCCCACATGCACCTGCTGGGCCGTGCGCCATTCCAGCAGATGCTTGCGAGAGACGAACATGCGGTAGAGGGCGCGCGCGATCGCATCGCCCATCGTCACCGCGAGATGCGCCATGAAGGTGAGCCGCAGCCCGAACTCCACCAGAAGGCCGCGCCCCTCGCTCAACACCACGTGGACATGGCTCCGGGGAGATGTTCCCCGCTGCCGGGGCACCACCCCGATCAGGAAGTTGGCAAGCGGCACCAGGATGAAGGTCAGGACAAGCCCCACCTGCCACCAGAGCGCGGCGGTGAACGGCATCGTCAGCCAGCCGATGGCGGACCCCAGCACCCAGGCGATGGGGACCAGCGTGCGGCGCAGGTTGTCCACCATCTTCAGCCGCGCCACGCCGTTCAGCCCGTTCGTCGGGTCGAGGATGAAGGGCAGAAGCTGCCAGTCCCCCCGCGCCCAGCGGTGCTGGCGGGAGACATCCACTTCGTAACGCGTCGGGAAATCCTCGATCACCTGCACATCGGAGACGAGCGCCGCGCGGGCCAGCGAGCCTTCGATCAGGTCATGGCTCAGAACCGCGTTTTCCGGCAGGCGGTTGTCGATGGCGGCGTCGAAGGCGCGGACGTCATAGATGCCCTTGCCGGTGAAGCTCCCCTCGTCCAGCAGGTCCTGATAGAGGTCGGACACGGCAAAGACGTAAGGATCAAGACCCCGGTTGGCGGAGAACACCCGCTGGAAAACGGAGCTTTCCGCCCCGGATGTGAGCGAGGGCGTGACACGCGGTTGCAGGATGCCGTGTCCGCGCGTGACAAGGCCCGTTTTGGGGTCGTTGCGGGGCCGGTTCACCGGGTTGTCGATCTTGCCGACCAGATCGGCGATGGAATCGCGCGGCAGACGGGTATCCGCATCCAGCGTCACCACGTAGCGCACCCCGTCCGGCGGGCGGGGGCCGGTGTCGAGGAAGGTGGTGTCGCCCTCACCCTCCAGAAGCTGGTTCAGCTCGCTGAGCTTGCCGCGCTTGCGCTCCCACCCCATCCAAACGCCCTCGGCGGCATTGAACAGGCGGCGGCGGTGCAGAAGGAAGAACCGCCGCCGCCCGTCATGGGCATAGCGCTCTGCCAAGAGGTCAATGCCGTCTCGGGCATAGGCCACCAGTTCGTCGTCGGAGGGCTGCGTCTCCTCCGCCGCATCGGCCCAGTCGGAGAGCAATGCAAAGGACACCTCGCCGCGCGGATTGGCGAGATAGTGCCGCTCGAGATTGCCCAGCAGGTCGTCGATCGTGTCGTAATCGGTCAGCAGGCAGGGGATGACCACCAGCGTCCGCGCCTCCGGGGGGATGGCGTCGGTGTAGTCATAGGCGGGCAGCCGCGCCGGCGGCACGAGCCGGGAGGAGACGAGGCTCACCAGCGCCATCGCCGCATCCGAGGCCGGAACCAGTGCCAGCAGGATGAGCAAGACGGAGACGGGGAGCGGCAGCATCGGCTGGGCGGGAAGCGTGAGGGCCAGTAGTCCGGTGATGATCACGGAGAGTACCAGCACCGGCACGAAGATCGCCGGCCAGCCCAGCCGCCGCGCAAAGCGGAGGCAGCGCTCCCCGAAGCGCATCCGGTAGCCGCAGGCATGTTCCAGCTCGCCGAGCCTGTCGCCCACCAGCACACGCCCAACCTCTGGCCCAACCTCTGGCCCGGTATCGTGGGGCGTGTCGCGCGGGGTGTCGGCGGGACTGCCTGCCTCACTCGTGCGGGTATCTGCGGGGTCTGTCTGCGCCTGTGGTTCCGTTGGACGGGCGGCGAAGCGATTCGGATCACCTGCGCCTGAAAGAGCACCCGCCGCGTCGGAACTGACCGGGGCGGGGGACGCGTCGAAGGACTGCGCAGGCGAAATGGGTGAGTGATCATTCCCCGAATCATCCGGGGGCGATGCGTTCCCGGCCGACTCCGAAGGGGACGTGCCTGACAGGGACGTGCCTGACAGGGGCGCGCCTGCTCCGGCATCCTGCAAGGGAGGGCGCCCCTCCGGGTGCGAGGGAAAGCCCCCCTCCGGTTCAGCGCCAGAGCGGAGGCTTTCCGCCGATCCTTCACTCAACACGGGCCGGCGAGCCGATTGCGCCGCGTCCGGCGTCAGGCGCGTGTCCCGATCATCTGATCCGGTTGAGCCCGGCCCGATTGTGGCAGGCCCGATCGCGTCAGGCCGCCCGTCTGCATCGCGTGGCACATCTGCATCATGAAACCCGCCTGCATCCTGTGGCCTGTCCGTCCGGGCGAGGGCCACGGCTTTTTCCGCCACCTCCACCTCGTCGAGCCGGCCATGACGCGCCACGCGTTCGACTGTGTCGCGGTAGGCATTGCGTGACGGCTTGTCGAGGCGGCCATAATCGGAAGACTGCCGGAGCACCCTGTCAACAGCGCTGACCTTTTCGAACCATGTGAGCCAGTCCACGTCGTCCACCAGCCTGAGGCTGCGGATGATGTTGCCGCTGGAGACGTTGCTCGCCGACTGGCGTGCATGTTCCAGCGCAACCATGCGCTCGGCAGTGGTCCCGCGTTCCGCCAGCCGGGCATCCAGCCAGGCCGTGCCCTCGCGGGATATCTGCGTGCCGTCGCGGAAGCGATAGACGAGCTGGGACGCGAAGGTATCCTCCCGCGCTTCCGCGACATGCGTGGCCAGAAGCAGCGCCACGCCGCCGTCGCCCGCGGGGATGAGCATCTGATCGGCGAGCGCATTGGCCGCAAGCCTCTGCCGACGGGCGCTGTCCACCTGTTCCGATTGCCGGCGGAGGTTTTCGAGCAGCACGAAGCGCAGGAGCGCCGGAACCGCCCAGAGCTCTCCGATGGTGAGGATGCGGCGGGTCTGGTAGCCCTCGACCATCTCCGTCAGCCCGGCGAGCGAGATCTCGGAATCCACAATCGCCACGTATTGCCAGGCAAGTGCGAAGGCACGGGGGACCCGCTGCCCGTTGACAAGCGTGATCTGTGGCAGGTGGCGGTAGAAGGAGGGGGTGAGGTCGCGGCGGAGGTGGCGGAAGTTTTCCTCTACCACATGATGGTTGTCGATCAACCATTCGGCGGCGGGGGTGATAAGCTCCCCATCCCGCGCGGCGGCCATGATGGAGAGGTAGTTCCGCGCGATGACGGCCTGATTCTGGTCCAACCGCTCCATGATGCGGAAGGGCTGGAAGGCGTAGAGGTCGGGGCTTTCGCTCTCGGCGACGGCAGCGCCCGCCGCGCGGAGACTGCCGCCCGACCAGAAGGGGATACGGATGGAGGACGCCTCGGGGCTCGTTCCGTCCACGGTCAAGCCCAATGCCAGTGGGTCATGCAGCGCCTCCCTGAGCGACGGGCGGCGATCAGAATACCTCGCTCACCCTGGCCGCAACGCGGCGAAAGCGGCGTTGTTCCCTGAGCGGGGGGCTTGCTTGACCGGCCTGAGCCTGACGCCCGAACTTTAAGCGCCCCACCGCCTTGCGCCTGTCCTGCAGGCAGAAGACGGATGTCGGAGCAGTCGGAGCAGTCGGAGCAGTCGGAGCAGTCGGAGCAGTCGGAGCAG
>NZ_DAMDHB010000039.1:15212-22438 GCF_032102465.1 Haematobacter sp.
GTCGGAGCAGTCGGAGCAGTCGGAGCAGTCGGAGCAGTCGGAGCAGTCGGAGCAGGTCAGAAGAAATTTCGCAGCCCATCGCTGGGACAGAGTTCTTACGGAGCTTCGGTCGATGGCAATCCGATCTGTTTGTGAGAAAACCCGTGTTACCTCCGGTTCCCGGACATGAGCTGACCCGGCATCGCGGCGGAGCGATTCCGACGGCTGGCGGCTGATCAGCCATCTTCATCCGACGATACGCCTTCTGCTGTGCCATCCCGGCCCTGGTGACAGGCTGCCCTGTCTCCGCCAGACGGCCTGCCGCGCGCGGTCGCGTCTCCGGCACAGAGAACCAAATCCCCCTGACCTGCCGCCGATCACCTCCCTTCTGAGCCGCCGACCACCGCCCTTTTGACAGGAGTTGTCGCCGGGCCGGACAGGCCTGTGCGGTGCCGGTCCCGGCGGCACCACTTGCCGGAGGGGGGTATCCGCGCATAGATGCGGCTCATGGCTTTCACATTTTCCTTGTCCCGCCGTCCGACCGTCGCTGTCATCCGCCTGCAGGGCACCATCGCCGCAGGTGGCCGCGGGGGGTTGAGCGATGCGTCCCTTGCTCCGGTGATCACCCGTGCTTTCGCGAAGAAGCCGGTTGCGGTGGCGCTTGCCGTGAATTCTCCCGGTGGCTCTCCGGTGCAGAGCGCGCTCATCGCCGCGCGCATCCGCCGTCTGGCGGAGGAGAAGCAGGTGCCCGTCCATGCCTTCGTGGAGGATGTGGCGGCCTCGGGGGGCTACTGGCTCGCCACGGCGGGGGATGATATCTGGGCCGATGACAGTTCCCTTCTCGGATCCATCGGGGTCATCCATGCCTCCTTCGGGTTTCCCGAGTTCATTCATCGCCACGGCATCGAGCGGCGGGTGCTGACGGCGGGCCGTTCAAAGAGCCTTGCCGATCCGTTCCGCAGCATGACGGAAGCCGACGAGCAGCGGATCCGGGCTTTGCTGGAGCCGATCCATGGGAATTTCATCCGTCACGTGGAGATGCGGCGCGGTCCGCGGCTGGCCAGCGACGTCGATCTGTTTCAGGGCGATGTCTGGGTCGGTCAGCAGGCGGTTGCACTGGGTCTCGCCGATGGGATCGGACATCTCGTGCCGCGCATGAAGGCGGTCTATGGTGACAAGGTCCGCTTTCGCGCGTTCGGGCCGAAACGGTCCCTGCTGTCGCGGCTTGGCATGCAGGCGCTGGGCGCGGAAGCGCTGGCCGGGGTGGAGGGGGCTGTGGAGGAGCGGGCGCTGTGGGCGAGATACGGGTTGTGACATGTTGTTGAAAATCGCGATATTCTTTCTGGCGGCGGTCGTTCTGCTCGGCTTTCTGGGCCAGATGCGCTGGTTCCTGCCCACGCGGAAGCAACAGCCGCCGCAGATTTCGAAGCCGCAACGGTGTGGCGACTGCGGAACGTGGCTCATCGGGCGGAAGACCTGCCCCTGCAAGGACAAGGCCTGACGCGTTTTCCGGCGCATCCGAGGGCGGAAGGGAGAAGACATGGCACCCAAGGCACTGGTTACGGGCGCAGGCAAACGCATCGGGCGGGAGATGGCGCTCTACCTCGGCCAGCGGGGATATGAGGTCGCGGTCCATTACTCCGCCTCCGCCAATGGGGCGGATGAGGTCGTCCGCCAGATTCGCGACGCGGGCGGACAGGCCGTGGCACTTCAGGGCGACTTGCTGAGCGCCTCGGAGACGGAAAGCCTCGTGCCTCGCGCAGTGGATATGCTGGGCGGTGCGCTGACCCTGCTGGTCAACAATGCGTCGATCTTCGAATACGACACGCTTGCCTCGGCCACGGCGGAAAGCTGGGACCGGCACATCGGCTCCAATCTTCGTGCGCCGTTCTTTCTGACGCAGGCCTTTGCCGCACAGGCGCCACAGGCGGGCAAGGATGACCGGGGAGAGACAGTGGCGCAGGCGCTCGTCGTCAACATCATCGACCAGCGGGTAGAGAAGCTGACGCCGGAATTCATGACCTATACGATCGCCAAGATGGGGCTCTGGGCCTTTACCCGCACGGCGGCGCAGGCGCTTGCTCCGACGATCCGGGTCAACGGCATCGCACCGGGGCCGACGCTTCGCGGCGCGCGTCAGGATGACGACCACTATCGCCGCCAGCGGGCCGCGACGATTCTGGAACGCGGGGCCGATCCCTCGGACATCACCGCGGCTCTGGGATATCTGATCGAGGCGCGGTCCGTCACCGGGCAGCTTCTGTTCGTCGATGGCGGGCAGCGGCTTGCCTGGCAGACGCCGGACATCCTCGGGACGAAATAACCTTTCGCGTCCTTTTCGCCCGGGGCAAGCGGCACCGAGACTTGACTTTTCCCGAGCGGGCGCGGCCCGTCACGAATTGTTCACGATTCATCCGCATTTGCTGCCGCTTTGCCTGCGTCAAAAAATTTTACTCGCAAAATCAGCGTGTTGTAATCGTGCCCAAAAAACGGGCAGCTTGACGAAGGGGCAGGAAAACAAGGAAAAAGGCTCTCTGCCATGAAGTTGTCTCCAGACTTATCCACAAAAGTCGTGGACTCCTTTTCCCTTGCATACCGAGTGCCCAGATTGCAGCCCATGCCGGGAATCGACCCGGTCGCCAAGAGGAGAGCCATCCCGTGACCGCCGCCGAACCCAGACCGGATCAGCCCAAAACCGGACATGCGGTGATTGCGGATTATCTTCGCACGCTCGACTCCTCGCCCGGCGTTTACCGGATGCTGGATGGCGAGGGGCGCGTGCTCTACGTCGGCAAGGCGCGGAACCTGAAGGCGCGGGTGTCGAATTACGCGCGCCCCTCCGGCCATTCGGGGCGCATCGCGCGGATGATCCGCGAGACGGCCTCCATGATGTTCCTGACCACCCGGACGGAGGTGGAGGCGCTGCTGCTGGAGCAGAACCTCATCAAGCAGCTGAAGCCGCGCTACAACGTGCTGCTGCGCGACGACAAGAGCTTTCCGAACATCCTGCTGTCGCGGGAGCACCCCTTTCCGCCGATCAAGAAGCACCGTGGCCGAAAGGCGGAGAAGGGGGACTACTTCGGCCCCTTCGCCTCCGCCGATGCGGTGAACCGGACGATCAACCAGTTGCAGAAGGTGTTCCTGCTGCGCACCTGCTCCGACGCCACCTTCTCCAGCAGAACGCGGCCCTGTCTGCTCTACCAGATCAAGCGTTGCTCCGCCCCCTGCGTGGGCCACGTCTCGGAGGAGGGCTATGCGGGCCTCGTCCACGATGCGAAGGAGTTTCTGGAAGGCCGCACGACCCATGTACAGGCCGAACTCGCCACCGAGATGCAGGCCGCGTCGGAAGCGATGGAGTTTGAGCGCGCCGCCGCGCTGCGGGACCGTATCAGGGCGCTGACGCAGGTCCAGTCCTCGCAGGGGATCAATCCGCGCGGCGTGGCGGAAGCGGACGTGATTTCGCTTTACTTGGAGGGGGGGCAGGCCTGCGTGCAGGTCTTCTTTATCCGCGCGAACCAGAGCTGGGGCAATCGCGACTACTACCCCCGGACCGGTTCCGGCGCGGAGGCGGGGGAGGTGCTGGAGGCGTTTCTGACGCAGTTCTACGACGACAAGACGCCGCCGCGCCTCATCCTGCTGTCGCAGGAGATCGACAATGCCGATCTCGTGACGGAGGCGCTTCGGGAGCGCGCGGGCCGCAAGGTGGAAATCAGCGTGCCGCTCCGCGGGGAGAAGGCGGAGCTGGTTGCCAACGCGCTCCGCAACGCGCGCGAAAGCCTTGCCCGCCGCCTGTCGGAGAGCGCCACACAGGCGCGGCTCCTGGAGGGGGTGGCGGAGGCCTTCGGGCTCGAGGCGCCGCCCGCGCGGATCGAGGTTTACGACAACTCCCACATTCAGGGCACGAACGCGGTCGGCGGCATGATCGTCGCGGGGCCGGAGGGATTCATCAAGTCGCAGTATCGCAAGTTCAACATCAAGGGCACCGAGATCACGCCCGGCGATGACTTCGGCATGATGAAGGAGGTGCTGACCCGGCGGTTCCAGCGGCTGCTGAAGGAAGACCCGGAACGGCAGGGCGAGGCCTGGCCCGACCTGCTGCTGATCGACGGCGGGGCAGGGCAGGTCTCGGCCGTGCATGAGATCATGGCCGAACTGGGGGTCGAGGATATTCCGATGGTGGGCGTCGCCAAGGGGATCGACCGGGATGCCGGCAAGGAGGAGTTCTACCGCACCGGTGCGCCGCCATTTGCGCTCCGCCACAATGATCCGGTGCTCTATTTCATCCAGCGTCTCCGCGACGAGGCGCACCGATTCGCGATCGGCACCCACCGTGCCAAGCGGGCGAAGTCCATGGGCGCCACTCCGCTGGATGAGATACCGGGCGTCGGCGCGTCGCGCAAACGCGCGTTGCTTCAGCATTTCGGTTCCGCCAAGGCGGTGGCCCGGGCCGGTCTGTCCGACCTGAAGGCAGCGCCCGGCATATCAGAGGCGATTGCCCAGACGGTTTACGATTTCTTCCACAAGGACTGAGTTGCTCAAATCTCTGCTTCGTCGAAGAAATCCCTATCCACCGTCCTGATGAGATAGGTAGCCCGCGTTCGCACGCCCACGCCATGGGTGAGCATGAGATCGGCCAGCCGACGGCCGTTGATCAGGGCGACACGGTGTTGCACCCGCCGCAGATAATCCGAGGCATCTCGTGAAAAATCCGAAGTCGTGACGAAAACCCCCTTCGTCGCGCCTTCGCCGGTGAGCGATCCGATAAACTTCTGCATGTCCGGCCGACCGACCCGATGATCCTCCGCATAGCGCTTGGCCTGCACGAATACCGCATCGAGGCCCAAGGCGTCCTCATGGATGATCCCGTCGATCCCGTCATCGGCTCCTTGCGCGGTCAGGCGTCCGTTCGTCAGGTCTCCGCCTCCGAATCCCATCGCACCAGGCAGCTCCAGGATGACACGCTCGAAGCGCCGAGGAGTCATCCGGCGCACCAGGGTCAACAGTTCGTCCCGCACCGCGGCATTGAGTTGCTGCGATGCAGTTTCGATGGCGTCTTCAGGGGTCTGGTCGGTGGCAGAATGTTCCACCGCGGAAGGTGGGACGGGAAGCCGCAGCAAAACGCTTACGTCGAGCGTTACAACAGGACGGTCCGGCATGAATGGCTGGACCTCTTAATCTTTGAAACAATCGAGGAGGCACAGGAGATCCAACCGGCTACGGACTTACAATAATGAGCGCCGCAACACGGGCATCGGCGGCATTACGCCCGCCCAGAAACTGAAGATGGCTGCCTGAGGTCTACTTCTGCGCCCCGTTGAAACGGAGAGGATTACCGGACGCGTGGCAAGGAAAATGCCCGTTCCCGAGCCGCGCCACCCCTGTGCAAGATTTCCAGCCAGTGAACGCAGGCTGGATATCGCTCCAGCATTCTGACGTCGATCTTGTCTGGTTTGGAAGCCAGCAATGCCTTCCCCTCCGCTGTGATCTGATGGTTGCCTCGCCCGACCGACCCCAAAAGCCCGGCTTTGGGGAGATAGGTCCGCGCCCGGTGGATCCGCCCGCTGGATCCGATTGTGGATGACTGTCTGTTTCCCGCAGGAGAGAAGGACATCTTCGTCGCTGATATGCAGCTACTATGCAGCTACGGCTGAAGGGCACATACATTCACCCACGCGCCGCGGTCGTTCGTCCTCAAGACAAGTGAGGACGGGCAGCGTGCAGGTCTGAAAGTGTGGAAGCGATATGATACGCTGGAGCAGAAATCTTGGTATTCGGTAGACCGGTCCTGACCTCCGCCGCAAGAAGCGGGCTCTCCCCTTTCAACCCCCGGTCCGACGGGCTAGGTATGTCGCCGAGACAACAGGGGCGCCGCGCATGAAGTGGAACATTCCGAACATCCTCACCGTGTTCCGGCTGATCGCGGCAGCGGGGGTGCCGGTGATGTTTCTCTACTTTGCCCGCCCCTGGGCCGACTGGTTCGCGCTGGCGCTGTTCATTGGCGCGGCGGTGACCGACTGGATCGACGGCTACCTCGCCCGTGCCTGGGGACAGGAGAGCCATTTCGGTGCGGCGATGGACCCGATCGCCGACAAGGCGATGGTGGTGATCGCGCTGCTCGTGATCACCGGCTACTCCGGCATGAACCCATGGCTCATCCTTCCGGCGACCGTCATCCTGTTTCGGGAGGTGTTCGTCTCCGGCCTGCGGGAATATCTGGGAGACCGTTCGCGGCTCCTGAAGGTGACCCGGCTCGCCAAGTGGAAGACGACGGCCCAGATGGTCGCGATCGCCGTGCTGTTTCTCGGCACCGGCCTCGACTATCTGAACGGCATCCACCTGCGCGGCATGACGGCGGAGGCTTATGCCCGCGCGGTGGAACTGGGAACGGCCGATCCGGTCCGCACCTGCTTTGCCACCGGCTGCGCCGGTGCGGCGACGGTTCTGGGGCTGGGGCTGATCTGGATCGCTGCTGGCCTTACCATCGTCACAGGCTTTGACTATTTCAGAAAGGCGCTGCCCTATCTGAAGGAGCCGAAATGATCGACATCCTCTATTTCGCCTGGGTGCGGGAGCGGATCGGTCTGCCGAAGGAGCGGCTGGAGACGGCGGCCCCCGACGTGACCGCGCTGGTTGAGGAGCTGAAGGCGCGGGAGCCGCGCTATGCCGCCGCCTTCGCCGATACGCGCGCCCTGCGTGTCGCGCTGGATCAGGAGCTTGCCGATTTCGACGCCCCGCTGGCCGGGGTGAGGGAGGTCGCCTTCTTCCCGCCGATGACGGGGGGCTGAGGCATGGACATCCGCGTCCAGAGCGAGGCCTTCGCGCCCGGGCAGGAGCTTGACGCCTTTACCCGCCGTGCCTCCGCCGCCGGGGCGGTCGTCAGCTTCACCGGTGTGGTGCGCGACGTGGCGGGCGGCCTCATCGCCATGGAGATCGAGCACTACCCCGGCATGACCGAGCGTGCCATCGCCGGGATGGTGGAGGAGGCGGTGCGCCGCTTCGCGCTTCTGGATGCGCTGGTGATCCACCGCTACGGACGGCTTGCGCCGGGGGATCAGATCATGATGGTCGCCACCGCCTCTGCCCACCGTGGAGCGGCCTTTGCCGCGGCGGAGTTCCTGATGGACTGGCTCAAATCCCGCGCCCCTTTCTGGAAGAAGGAACTGACGACCGGCGCAGCCGACTGGGTCGCCGCGCGGCAGGAGGATGAAGACCAGCTTGACCGCTGGCAGGACTGACCGCAGGCCCTC
>NZ_DAMDHB010000039.1:22538-35178 GCF_032102465.1 Haematobacter sp.
TTGGCTCTTGGCTCTTGGCTCTTGGCTCTTGGCTCTTGGCTCTTGGCTCTTGGCTCTTGGCTGGTGGCTGGTGGCTGGTGGCTGGTGGCTGGTGGCTAGAGTGAAAATCGGAGCAGCGGCGGGGCGTCATCGTGCTGTTGGGGCCTCCTGACATTGCGGAAGCGAACAGCAATTTTCAGCAAACCTTCCTGACCGGGGTCAGGCGAGTTCTGCCACGCTATGAGGAATCTCGCAGCCAAGGGGATGAATCATGAAGTTATTGCAATTGGTTATTCATGTTCTACCGGGAGCGCATGCGCGTCGGAGCCGGTATCCGGGCGCAGGAGCTGATCGAGTAGCCTCTGGTTTTCTAGACGCCTTCCGCCTTTCAAGCGCCGCTGTCATTCAAAAGTTGATGGGTGACGGCATCAAGTTTCTGACGTGTTTGCCTACGGGGCGGTGGTGCCCATACATCGAACACGTCGTGCTGTGCTTTCCGCGCGTGTTTGTAGGTGCGGTACCAGATACGCTCGCGCTCGATGAGCGGAAGCGCTGCGTTGTCATGGCTCTCGCCGCTTCTCATCAGGAGTTCAGGATTGTGAGCCGGGATGAAGGTCGCCCAGTCCACGCCGGTGGCTGTGACCCTGGGGCGGATCAATATGTCTTGCTTCGGGGCCGTTGCCGCCCTCACGCCAAGTGCAGCGGTTACGGCACACGTCGGTCGTTTGGATCGACCAACCAACCACGTGGCGGGAATAAAGGCCTATCATAACGGCGAGATATTTCCGCGTGGCCTGCCGACAGATGAACGCAATTGCTGCCGGCGGCTCCGCGATACTATCAGGAAAGGGACCGGGCTCAGGAAGCTTGCAAAACCTACCTATCTACCGCTCACCGCTGGCGCAGGAAGCCCGCAAAGCCCGACCCACTGCCAGCATTATGCAGTGACCGGGGCGACCTACTGCTGGTGGAGCGTGGACGGCTGGCACGACGCGGCGCGTTCAGTGCTCGCCCAAGCGATGACGGAGGCGTTCGTTTTCCTCACGCGCCTGCCGCACGGCATCCATCGCCGCCATCAGTTCGGCTTCCCGGCCCTCGCTCTCGTGGCGCATCTCCTCCTCCCGCGCGGACAGATGGGCGAGGGCCGCGTCCCGCGTCTCCTCCGCATCGTGGAGCGATTGCGCCATGCTTTCCAGTTCGTCCAGATCGGCCTGCGACACGCGCGTCAGGCGGTGGACGAGCCAGTGCGCGAACCAGCCCAGCAAGAAGGCGATGAACAGCGCGATGGCCGTGGCGATGATGAATTCGGTGCGGTTCATGGTCTTGGCCGTCGCTGGGTTCTGGTTGCCGGGAGGACCGCCTGCGGAGGCGGGGCGGATCAGTTGGTATCGGGGGCTTCCGTGGCGGGGGACGGTTCCTCGTCGCCATCGATCGCATCCATCGGTTCACCCTCCTCACTCGCATCGTCGTCCATGGACCCTGCCGTTTCCTCTGCCGGGGGGGCTTCGGCCTCTGCCGCGCGGGCGGCATCGGTCACCGCTTCGGGGCGGGCCGTCGGGGCGGGCACCGGCTCCGGCAGGGCGGGCTGATCGGGGGATCCGATGATGAGGGTGAAGGCGATGCGCCGGTTGGCCTCACGCCCCTCCTCCTTGCCGTTGTCGGCGATGGGGCGCGTCTCGCCATAGCCGCGCGCCGTGAGGTTGGAGATCGGCACCCGGCGCGCAAGCAGCGCCTCCAGCACCGCCTCCGCCCGCGCCTGGCTGAGCTGGAGGTTCATCTCGTCCCGTCCCTGACTGTCGGTATGGCCGCCGATCTCCATCTTCACGTCGATGCAGGGGATCATCGCCTCCGCCACCTTGTCGAGCGTCTGGCGGGCATCGGCGTTGATCGTGGCGGAGCCGGGTGCGAAGGTGATCTTGTGGCTGTCGAGGATCGCGTTGATCGTGCGCACGCATTCCTGCGGGGTCGGCAGCGCGGCCTGCGGATCCAGCCGTTCATCATAGCTGACATCGACCGTATAGGCCGCGCGCCCGAGACGGGAGGAGAGGGTGCGGGTGATGTTGCCCCGCGCAGACTTGTCGCCGGTGACGCCACGGACGGCGATGCGGTCCTGCGTGACCAGCAGTTCACCCCGGTTCAGCTCTCCCAGCGCCTCCAGCCCCGCGAGCACGCGGAGTGCCCAGCCCTGGGGCAGCCGGTCGTCGAGCCGGGTCGTGACGTTGACCGCCCCGGCGCCGAAACGGGCGCGGGCGTAGCTTTCCACGGCCGCGCGCTGGCGTTCGTCAAGGAACCGGCCGCGCAACGTGACGCCGCCTTCGGCATCCAGCGTCGCGGTGAATTCGGGCGGACCGCTCTCCGCGGTCGCGGCCTCCTGCACCGGGGCAACGGGACGATTGGCATGAAGGGAGAAAAGGCTTGGGAGGGACGCGTCGAGATTGCTCACCACCTCCTCGAACCTCTGCGCATCGGTGCCTTCGGCGGCTTCCAGCGTGATATCCGCATCTGCGAGCGTCAGCGTGCCGCCGCCAAGGGCCGCCAGCGCCGCGATGCTCTGCGCCGCGGCCTGCCCCCAGTCCTGCGAGGGCGCGCCGAGGCCGACCTGACAGTCGATCGGTTCTTCCATCCCCGCTGCCCGCGCGGCGGCGATGATCTGGCCGAGGGCCGCCTCATCCGGCGCGGCGCAGGCATCGAAATGCGGGTTTTGACCGTCCATGACGAAGCGCAGCGTGAATGGCGTGATGACCGGGCGGGGCGCGGAAATGTCGAGCGTGACCGGAACGCTTGCGGGCATCTGCGCCCGCAGTTCACGTTCCAGCCGCTGTTTCTGCTCCGGGCTGTCGGCGACGGCGGTCACCGCCACCCTGCCTGCGGCGATGGAGATCTTCGAGCGGGGCAGGAGTTCCGCCGCCTTCACCCCGAAACCGACTGCCTCCGCCCAGCCCTCGGGCACCGGCTGCTGCGTGGCCTCCACCATGTCGGAGACGCGCACGCCATTGGCTACACGGATGAGCGGGTCGAGGATCGCCTCCCGCCCGGTTGCCACCGGGATCAGGCCGATCACCGAGATGCCGTCACGGTTGCGCAGGATTTCCACGGAAAGGGTCGGCGCGGGGATCACGGCGGCTGCCGCCACCTCCAGCGTATCGATGACGCGGGACGGGTCCACCACGCCCCCCGCCACGGTGAGCGCGCGGAACCGCGCGGCCTCCGTCGGCGCCGTGCCTGCCAGAGTGACGGTCAGCCCGTCGGCCGAGGCGCGCGCCCATGTCACGTTCGCTGTGTCGAGCGCGCCATCCACCGCACGGACGGCGCGATCCTCCACCGCGCGGGCGGCGAAGCTCGCCCCGATAAGGGAAAGGCCCGCCGCGGCTGCGAGGGCAAGAGTGCTGAGAAGCGCAGGGGAAAGACGCATGAAGGCCCCGTGTCGTTCCGGTCGGCGCCTGCTTAAGTCCCCTGTCCCCCGGCTTCAATCAAACGAAAAGTGAGATGGCAAGAAACAGCGCAGGGATCAGACCCGCATCGCGGTTGGAGCGGAAAAGCCTGAGGCAGAGATCCGGGTCGTCGATGCGGAGTTTGGTCAGTTGCCACCACAGGTGAAAGCCGAAGCACCACACGCCCGCGAGCCCGAGGATCAGCTTCAGCGGGCTGCCTGTCGGCCCGAGGGCGGAGAGGAAGGCGAAGCTCATCAGCACGACGGAGGCGCCGAGGAAGATCGTCAGCCAGCGGTGCGTATCCTCTCCGAACAGCCGGGCGGTGGATTTCACGCCGATCAGCGCGTCGTCCTCCTTGTCCTGATGGGCATAGATGGTGTCGTAGAACAGCGTCCAGGAGATCCCCGCGAGATAGAGAAACACCGGCGCCCAGGACAGGCTGCCCATATGCGCCGCCCAGCCGAGCAGAGCCCCCCAGTTGAAGGCGAGGCCAAGAAACACCTGCGGCCACCAGGTGAACCGCTTGGCGAAGGGATAGATCGCGACCAGCGCCAGCGACAGCACCCCGAGCGCGATGGCCAGCCAGTTGAAGGTGAACAGGATCAGGGCGGAGATGCCCGCCTGTATCGCCATCCAGATCGCCGCCTGCCGCACCGTGACTTGACCCGAGGGAATGGGGCGGGAGCGGGTCCGTGCAACGGAGCCGTCGAAATCCCGGTCGGTGATGTCGTTCCAGGTGCAGCCGGCGCCGCGCATCAGGATCGCACCGACACCGCTGGCGAGGATGAGCCACAGGTCGTAGAACGTGAACCGCGTGGCCGAGGCCGCGAGCAGGATGGACCACAGCATCGGCAGGTAGAGCAGCCATGTTCCGATCGGGCGGTCCGCGCGCGACAGGCGGAGGTAGGGGCGGAACACGCGGGGCGCGCGGGTATCGACCCAACTTCCGCTGACCGCATCGGCGACGCGTCCGTCCGCCTCTGGCATTCCGAAGGGGTGGGTCATAATCTCGCCCTCATGTCACGCATCAGACTTCATGTAGACCACCCGCTCGCCCAAGGGCAATCGCTCCCGCTGACGGAGGCGCAGGCGCATTACCTGTTCGGCGTCATGCGGCTTGGCCCCGGCGATGACATCCTCGTGTTCAACGGGCGGGAGGGGGAGTTCCTCGCCCGTGTCACCCGTGCGGCCAAGCGGGGGGGAGAGCTTGAGCTGGCGGAGAAGACGCGCCCGCTGCAGATCCCGCCCGATGTCTGGCTGCTTTTTGCCCCGATCAAGAAGGCCCGTACCGATTTCATCGTGGAGAAGGCGACGGAACTTGGCGCGGCCCGTATCTGTCCGGTGCAGACCGATTTCACCAATGCCGAACGCATCCGGCAGGACCGGTTGCAGGCCCATGCGGTCGAGGCGGCGGAGCAATGCGGTGGAACCTTCGTGCCGGAGGTGGAGGAGTTGCGCCCGCTGTCCCGCTGGCTCTCCGGCTGGGACGCAGGGCGGCGGATTCTGTGGGCGGACGAAAGCCTCGTCGGCGCGGCCGCAGCGCTTTCGGGTGCGGAGCCCGGACCATGGGCCATCCTCATAGGGCCGGAGGGCGGCTTTTCTCCTGCCGAACGGGACAGGCTCCGGGCGCTGCCCTTCGTCTTGCCGGTCTCGCTCGGCCCGCGCATTCTGCGGGCGGACACAGCGGCCGTCGCGGCATTGACGTTATGGCAGGCCGCGCTGGGAGACTGGGGATGAGTGCTGCGGGAATACCGTATCCGCCCGCAGAATGCGCGGGCGGGCGCTTCCGGGATGTCGCTGTCTGCGGGTGGGAAGGTGGCGTGGGAGGCCGGAGATGAGTGCCGCGAGGATGCTGTATCCACATGCGGTGGCAGAAGGCCGCGCAGGCCGTCGCTTCGGGGATGTCGGCTCCCGCCGCTGCGGGTGGGCAGGTGGCGGGAGGAGGCAGGAGATGAGTGCTGGGACGATACCGTATCCACTTGCGGTGGCGGAAGGCCGCGAGCGCCGGCCTTCCGGGATGTCGGTTTCCGCCGTCTGCGGGTGGCAGGCCGCGCCGGGGATCGGGAACGAGCGGGCCGGGCCGCTCCGCGGGGGGTTGAGGTTGGAGGGAGATGATGTCTGAGATCGTCAGGGAGGCCGGGGCCGGGGGGACTCCGGCCACCGTCCGGCGGGTAACGGCGCGGGAAGTGCCCGCGCTCTCCGCCTTTCTCGCGCGCCACGCGGAAACCTCCATGTTCCTGCGCGAATCACTGCTTTCCGGTATCGACGGAGGGCCTGAGCCGAAGAATGCCCGCTTCTGGTGGGTGGGCGGGGGCGCCGTCGCGCTCAGCACGGCCGGGTTCCTGTCGGTCCAGCTTCCCTCCGCCACGCCCGCCGATCTGGCCGCCCTTCGTGCCGCTCTGGCAGGGGAACGTGTTTTCGGCATCGCCGGAGAAGCGGGGCAGGTGGCTGCGCTGCTGCCTGCGCTGGCACTCGGGACACCGCGGTTCGACGGTGCGGAGCCGCTGTGCCGGCTGCAACTGAGCGGCCTCCGCCTGCCGGAGGGGAACGCCGTGCTCCGCCGTCCGCTGCCCGGCGATCTGGACTGGCTGGGCCGTTGGCGGCAGCGCTACGAGGCGGAGCTTCACGGTGCGGCGGAACTTGAGGCCGTGACCCGGCATATCGCGACGCTGATGGCGCAGGACCGGCTTCGCATCCTGATGCAGGGGGGCGTGCCGATGGCGATCACCGCTTTCAACGCGCGCCTGCCTGCGCCCGCGCAGATGGTTCAGGTGGGCGGGGTCTATACACCTCCCGCTTATCGCGGACGCGGCTATGCCCGTCTCGCCGTCGCGCTGCATCTGGCGGAAGCCCGGGGGGAGGGGGCGGAAACGGCCATCCTTTTCGCCTCCGGCCCGCCGGCGCTCCGCGCCTATCAGGCCATCGGTTTCCGGCAGATCGGTGCCTATCGGCTGACGCTGTTCCCCGAGGCGCGGGCCGTGCCGGTGTCGCCCCGGCCTTTGTCCGATACCGCCGCTCAGTCGGGCCGGAGCACTTATCCGGGTGCTTCCGCCGCTCCCGGCCCTTCGCTGCGGAAGGAAACGCCATGAGCGCGCCGCTCCTCCGCCCCGAAGCGGTGGCCACGCTCCGCCGCTGGCAGGAGGTGCTCACCGGCCTTGCCATCGCCGCCGTGGGCCTGTGGGTGGGGCTGTCCGGCGGCTGGTTCTTTGGCGCGGTCGGGGTGCTTGCCGGCATGGCGGGGCTGGGGCTGGCCGTGATCGGGGTGAGGCGGCTGCGCTTCCGGCCTGCCACCACCGGCATCGGCGCGGTGGACGTGCTGGAGGGGCAGATCGCCTACCTCTCGCCTTTGCCGGAGCGCGGCGGCTTCGCGTCGATCCCGGAAATCACTTCCCTCTCCCTCGTTCTTTCGGATGAGGGCCGGGCATGGCGCATCGGGCAGGCGGGGGCGGCGCCGCTGGTCGTTCCGGTGGATGCGAGAGGGGCCGAGCGCCTTTACGACGTGTTCGCGACCCTTCCCGGCCTGCATCTGGGTGCCGTGCTGGCGGCGTTGGAGCGGAGCGAGGGCGATGTGCTCATCTGGCGTCGTCCCGTTCGTCAGGTCACGTCGAAGCCTTGACTTGGGCCGCGCCGATTGCGACGAGTTGCGACCGTTAAGAACTTCCCCAGAACTGCCCGGAGAGCGACATGTCCATTCCCCAGTCCGGCGGCGGGCCGATCGAGAACCGGGCCGCGCTGGCCGACTACCTTGCCTCCGGGTGCAAGCCGCCGTCCGAGTGGCGCATCGGCACGGAGCATGAGAAGTTCGGCTTCCTGACCGACAGCCACGCACCGCTTCCCTATGACGGCGAGCGTTCGATCCACGCACTGCTGAAGGGCCTGCAACGCTTCGGCTGGGCACCGGTGGAGGAGCAGGGCAAGCTCATCGGCCTGTCCCGCGACGGCGCGAGCGTGAGCCTCGAGCCCGGCGGGCAGTTCGAGCTTTCCGGTGCCCCCCTCGCCACGGTGCATGAGACGGCCGCGGAAACCGCACGTCATCTCGCCGAAGTGGCGGAGGTCACGGCCGATATGGGCGTGGCGTTCATGGGGCTTGGCGCTGCGCCGGAATGGACGCAGGACGAGATGCCGGTGATGCCGAAGGGCCGCTATCGGCTGATGACCGAATACATGGGCCGCGTGGGCACCCACGGCACCCAGATGATGTATCGCACCTCCACCGTGCAGGTGAACCTCGACTTCGGCTCGGAAGCCGACATGGTGAAGAAGTTCCGCGTGAGCCTCGCGCTGCAGCCCGTGGCGACGGCGCTGTTCGCCAATTCGCCGTTCTTCGAGGGCAGGCCCAACGGCCATATGAGCTGGCGCAGCCGGATCTGGCGCGATCTGGATGCCTCCCGCACGGGAATGCTGCCCTTCGTCTTCGAGGAGGGATTCGGGTTCGAGCGGTATGCGGACTGGGTGCTCGATGTGCCGATGTATTTCGTCTATCGCGACGGAAATTACGTCGATGCGCGGGGGCAGTCCTTCCGCGATTTCCTCGACGGGCGTCTGCCTGCCCTGCCGGGAGAGACGCCGACCCTGTCCGACTGGGCCGACCATCTGACCACCGTCTTCCCCGAGGTCCGCATCAAGAAGTTCATGGAGATGCGCGGCGCGGATGCGGGCGACAGGGCGCAGCTTGCGGCGCTGCCCGCCTTCTGGGTCGGTCTGCTCTACGATCAGGACGCGCTGGATGCGGCATGGGAACTGGTGAAGGGCTGGGACGCGGCCACGCGGGAGGAGCTGCGCATCGCCGCCTCCGTCGCGGCACTCCGCGGCGAGGCGAATGGCGTCCGGCTCCACGACGTGGCGCGGGAGGCGCTGGCGCTGGCGGAAGGCGGGCTGAAGGCCCGCAACCGGCTGGATGCCGAAGGGCGTGACGAGACGGTGTTCCTCGCGACCCTGCGGGACAGGGTGGCAAGCGGCAAGGTGCCTGCCGACCGGCTGCTCGACCTCTATGACGGGGAATGGGGGCGCGACCTCTCCCGGATCTACGCCTCCCAGCGGTATTGAGCAGGGGCGGGAGGGGAGGGCCCTCTCGCCGACTTTCGCGTTACTTCTTCGCGCCGATGCGGGACTCGGTGCCCGCGATCAGGCGGGAGATGTTCTCGTGATGGCGCAGGAAGATCAGCACCACGAGCAGCAGGATCAGCCCCACCGTCTGCTGATAGCCCAATACCCAGGCCCAGACGGGCGACAGCGCCGCCGCCACCAGCGCGGAGAGCGAGGAATACCGCGTGGCATAGGCCACCACGAGCCATGTCACGCAGGCTACGACCCCCACCGGCCAGGCCAGCGCCAGCACCACGCCAAGAAAGGTCGCCACTCCCTTGCCGCCGCGAAAGCCGATCCAGACCGGAAACAGGTGGCCAAGGAACGCGGCCAGACCGGCCACCTGCGCCGCGTCCTCGCCCAGAAGGTGGCGGGCAAGGAGCACGGGCACCGCGCCCTTCACCGCATCGAGCAGCAGGGTCAGCGCCGCCGCCTTCTTGCTTCCCGTCCTGAGCACGTTGGTCGCGCCGATATTGCCCGAGCCGATCTCGCGCAGGTTGCCAAGCCCCATCGCCCGGGCCAACAGCAGCCCGAAGGGGATCGACCCCACCAGATAGGCGAGAACCGCCGTGACGATCAGTGCGAGCGGGGAGGAGGTCAGCGCAGGGATCACGCCTGCCCCCCCAGCTTCGCGCCGTGAACCTGCCGGCCGGAGACGAAGGTGGCCGCGACCTTGCCCTGCATCCGCTCTCCGTCGAACGGCGTGTTCTTGGATTTCGACAGCAGAGTGAAGCGGTCCAGCACGAAGGGGGCATCCGGGTCGAACAGCACGAGATCGGAGGGCGCGCCTTCCGCCAGCCGTCCCGCTTCCAGCCCGAGCCTGCGCGCCGGGTTCAGCGCCAGCGCGCGGAACAGCACCGGCAGGCTCACCAGCCCCGCATGATGGAGCCGCAGGGCGGCGGGCAGCAGCGTCTGAAGCCCGACGGCACCGGGGGCGGCCTCCTCAAAGGGGAGGCGCTTGGATTCCTCGTCCTGCGGCGTGTGGAAGGAGGAGATCGTGTCGATCAGCCCGGAGGCCACGGCCTCCACCACCGCGCGGCGGTCCTCCTCCGAGCGGAGGGGCGGCGTCACCTTGAAAAAGGTGCGGTAGTCGCCGACATCGAGGTCGTTCAGCGTGAGGTGATGGATCGACACACCGGCGGTGACATCCAGCCGCGCCTTCGCCCGTTCCAGCACCGGCAGCGCGCGGGCGGTGGTGATCTGATCCGCGTGGTAGCGCACGCCCGTCATCTCGACGAGCGTCATGTCCCGCTCCAGCCCCATGCGCTCCGCGATGGGCGAGACGCTGGGAAGCCCGCGGAGCGAGGCGAACTTCCCCGATGTCGCCGCCGCGCCGTCCGAAAGGCCCGGATCCTGCGGATGGCCGATCACCAGCGCGCCCAGCGATTTCGCATAGATCAGGCAGCGGGACAGCACCTTGGTGTTGGTCACCACATGGTCGCAATCGGAAAAGGCCACGGCGCCCGCGTCGATGAGGAAGCCGATCTCCACCATCTCGCGCCCCTCCCGCGCGCGGGTCAGCGCGGCGATGTGGCGGATATGGACGGGTGAGACTTCCGCCGCGCGGCGGGTGACGAATTCCAGCATCTCCGGGCTGTCGATCGCGGGGTTGGTGTCGGGCCGGACGACCATCGTCGTCACCCCGCCCGCGGCGGCGGCCAGACCGGCGGAGCGGAAGCTCTCCTTGTGGCGCTCGCCCGGTTCCCCGACCTTCACGCCCATATCGACGATGCCGGGGGCAAGGTGCAGGCCGCGTGCGTCCACCGTCTCGCCGGTGCGGTCTTGCCCGTCCACGGCGGCGATGCGGCCCTCCGCGATGCGGATGGTGCCGGGCCGCACCTCGCCCGCCTCGGGATCGACCAGCCGGACATTGGTGAGCAACAGGCCCGCGCCGCTGTTGGCGGGCGGTGCGGCGAGGGCTGCGCCGCCCCCTGTCAGAGCTTCGTTCGCCTCGGTCATGGCAGCCTCCGCCTCCGTTTCCGTCGCAGCATCATGCCGCGTCATTTCTTTGCGGCTGGGAGCCGCTGTATCATGGCGCGCGCCCGCAGCCGGTTCGGCACGGTTTCACGCCGCGCCTTTGCCCGCGCGATCTGCGATTTCGCCGTGGCGGCGTTGCTGCATCCGCCCGCGGTATCGCGCCGCGTGGATTTCCATAGCGCCCCGGATCGCGCGGGTCCATGGTCCGGTCGGTTGAGGCGGCGCCGATCTCCCGGCGAATGCGGGCAGCGACCGCGCCCTCGGCATCTCGGCGAAGGCTCGTAAGCCCTTGCACCGCTGCTCCGGGGAGGGGGCTTGGCGACATCCCGCCCCGCGGTGGTCCGCCGTCCATCCTCGAACCCGACCCCAGCGATTGAGTGCCGGTCCTCAAGGCCGTAGGATCTCGCCGCCCGCGCGGATCTTCCGCATCATGTCATGGACGCGGCGGGCCTCGGCGATCCGCTGAAAGCCGATGCGGCGGCGGCCGGGGCGGTTGGAGTTGAACTGCTGCCCGAACCAGATCGTGCCGGGCACCTCTCCGTCGTAGTCGAGCAGCACCATCTCATCCAGCGGCCAGGATTTCAGTCGCTTGCGCCCCATGGGGTCGGTTGCGATGAAGGCGCGCCGGTCGGTGAGCGTATAGACGGTGTGGCGCAGAACGTATGCCTCCCAGAGAAGCCGCAGGCCGCCATGCCACAGCCCGCCAAGCAGGATCATCACGCCGAACAGCGGAAACAGCCGGGCGATGAGGTCATCCCCCCCGGCCTCCACCGTCACGGCGATCCAGACGAGGCCGAAGATCACCAGCGGCAATGCCGAGGCGAGCCGCCCCAGCGAGGCGCGCGACAGGTCCAGCCCCGGTTCGGGCTGCCCCTGCCAGAGAACCCGCTCTCCCGGTTCCAATATGCCTTCCCAGCCGCCGGAGGCGGAAGCGCCCTGTGTCAGGCCCACTCACCCACCGCCTGCCGCCCACGCTCCGCCCGCAGGTTGCGGGCCAGCAGGTCCATCGCCGCCATGCGGACGGCCACGCCCATCTCCACCTGCTCCTGAATGACCGAGCGGTTGATGTCGTCGGCGATGGTGCCGTCGATCTCCACCCCCCGGTTCATCGGGCCGGGGTGCATGACGATGGCATCTTCCTTTGCGTGGGAAAGCTTTTCGGCATCCAGACCGTAGCGGTGGAAATACTCGCGTTCCGACGGGATGAACGCTCCGTCCATCCGCTCCTTCTGGAGCCGGAGCATCATGACCACATCGGCATCGGCAAGCCCGGCCTTCATGTCGTCATATACCTCCACCCCGAATTCCTGCACCCCCGTGGGCATGAGAGTCGGCGGGCCGATCAGGCGGACGCGGTTCTCCATCTTGCCCAGCAGGATGATGTTGGACCGCGCGACTCGGCTGTGGGCGATGTCGCCGCAGATCGCGATGGTCAGCCGGTGGAGCCGCCCCTTCGCCCGCCGGATGGTCAATGCGTCCAGCAGGGCCTGCGTCGGATGCTCATGCCGCCCGTCGCCCGCGTTCAGCACGGCGCAGTTCACCTTCTGCGCAAGCTGGTCCACCGCGCCGGAGTTCTGATGCCGCACCACGAGAAGGTCCGGGTGCATGGCGTTCAGGGTAAGCGCCGTGTCGATCAGCGTCTCCCCCTTCTTCACGGAGGATTGCGACACCGCCATGTTCATCACATCGGCCCCGAGCCGCTTGCCCGCGAGTTCGAAGCTCGCCTGCGTGCGGGTGGAATTCTCGAAGAACATGTTGATCTGGGTCATCCCCGCCAGCACGTCCGACTGCTTCACCGTGCGCCGGTTCAGCTCCACATATTTGTCGGACAGGTCGAGGACGGTGCGGATTTCCTCGGGGTGCAGGGGTTCGATACCCAAGAGATGCTTCGCCCGGAACGTCATGCGTGCCCCCTTCGCTGCCTGCCCGCTTATAGGGCAGGGCGGGCGGGCGGGCAAGGCGGCGCCGGGGCCTCACAAGGGAGTTTACCCAACACGCGGCGCGGCGTAGGGAAGGGACATGCTGGAATCGCTCGATCACGAGACGGCCCTCGCGCTGCTGGAATGGCAGATCGAGCTCGGTGCGACCGAGGCGATCGGCGAGGGTCCGGTGGATCGCTTCGCCGAAAGCGCCGCGGCCCGTGCGGCGCGCGCGCCCGCCCGTTCCGC
>NZ_DAMDHB010000040.1:0-31983 GCF_032102465.1 Haematobacter sp.
CCGCGCGCCGCTGGCCGCCGCCGCTTACCCCGGCCCGCATGCGGCAGCTCGCCGTGGGCCTGCTGTTCTGCTCGGGCGCGGCGCTGGTCGGCCCCGCGCTGACAAGGCTCGCGGGCTAGCCTTCGAACCTGCCGCGAAAGAAGAGGAGCGGCGCTCCCTCGCCCCGCGCCCGCACCCCCTGCACCCTGCCGATCACGATGGAGACATCGCCCTCCTCCACCACCTGTGACACGCGGCAGTCGAACACGCCGAGCGCCTCGCGGAACACAGGTGCCCCGGTGACGAAGGTTTCCCAGCGGCCCTCCTCGAACAGCTTCTCCCCCTTGCCGCCGAAGGCCTGCGCCAGCGCTCCCTCACTCGCAGGCAGGAAGTTCACCGCGAAATGCCCCTTCTCCAGCACCCCGCTCAGCGCGGAGGTCTTGCGGTCGATGGAGACCAGCATCACCGGAGGGGCGGCAGAGACATGGGAGGCCGACAGCCCCAGAAAGCCGGTCCAGCCCTCCGCGCCATCCGCCGTGACCAGCGTGGCCCCTGTCGCCCGCTCTCCCAGCGTTTTCCAGAACTTGCCGATGTCGATATCGGTCCCCGTGGCTTCCATCATGCGCTTTCCCCGTGACAATGGCGCGAGATTGGCCGAGCCGCGTGGGAACCGCAACCCATGGCGACCGCCCACCGCAATCCCTCAACAGGCTGCTGAAAAAGTCCTGAAATGTCATGCCTATACGCCGGAAATCTGAAAATCGGCCCGGAACGCCCGGAAGTATATGAATTTCCAGCTGGAATTCGTCAGATGGTGAACGATTTCCAATCCACCACAGGCCAAAAAGCCTTTTTCAGCCGCCTGTTAAGCGCCACCACCGGGCTGCGGAAACCGCGCCTGTCCGGCGGCGGCGATCCCCGCGAGGCTCGGTCGTCAGCCGGAAGTCAGCCCGATATGTCCATCACCTCGCGCAATCACCGTCTGAACGCGGGCACCGTCTGAAGGATGGGCACGGCCCAGGGACTGGCACAGCGTAAGGACTGCACGGCCTGAAGCAACGGGCACGATGTAAAAGGCGGGGTCGCAGCCACGCCTCAGGGCCGGATCTTCGCGATGGTCGCCCCGCGGAGGAGGGAGGGAGGGTTTCGGGAACGCAGGCATGAACGGCCGATCACCCTCCCGGCTCTGCAGGCTTTTGCCCCGCGAAGGAGGGCTGTCGGCAAACCACCGGCGTAAACCCAGCGACGTGACAGCAGCATGCTTCCCAAAGGGAAGAAGAAACGCGGGTTCGCTACCGGGCGGCAGGGTCGCAGGGACATGCCCTGACCGTGGCCCAACGCGCACCGCACCACGCCGACCACGGAATTGCGGCCACGGAATTGCGGTCGGTGATCGCGATTGCCCACAATCCGAGCTCCGCGGCGCGGGTGAACAGTTCCTCTGGATGCGACGCCCCGCGCAGGAAGGTGAAGTTCGAGGTCACACACAGTTCGGCATAGGCGGTCACACGAAGACTCCTTGCGCGAACCAGGCCACCGACCCGGCCGCGGCCCGCGGGCTGCGGAACAGCCAGAGCCGCGGCCCCTCGCGGGTCTCGACCCGGCAGTAATCGCGTCCGCCCGCCCGCCGGGCCGGATCGTCGCGCTACCATCCGGCGTTGATCCGCTCAGGCCCATGCGTGCGCAGCGCGGAGAAGCGCACCCGCCGCCAGCCGAACCGGGAGGTCGTGTTGCCGGAGACGGCGGTCAGCGGTTCCGGCCGGAAGATGAGCAGTTCATCGAGACATGACGCCCCCTGCCGCTGGGAAACGGGCCGAAGGGATCCGGGCCGCATCGCAAGCCGCGCGCTTCGAGGCGAAGGAGGACGCACATGGCCGGTAACCCGTGGCCACCGACCCATGTTGCCGGTCAGGCCGCGCGGAAACACTACTGGCGACAGGCTGCGGGACCGGGCTAGATGGCAGGGGGGAGGACCGTCATGACCCATATCCTTGCCATCGACCAGGGCACCACCTCGTCGCGCGCAATCGTTTTCGACCGCAACCTCGCCATCCGCGCCATCGCGCGGGAGGAGTTTCCCCAGCATTTCCCCGCTCCGGGCCATGTGGAACACGATCCCGGCGACATCTGGCTGACGGTCGCGGGCACCATGCGGCAGGCGGTGGAAAAGGCCGGGCTGACCGGCGCCGACATCGCCGCCATCGGCATCACCAACCAGCGCGAAACCACGCTGCTCTGGGACAGGCGCACCGGCCAGCCCCTGCACAACGCCATCGTCTGGCAGGACCGGCGCACCGCACAAAGCTGCGCCCGGCTCCGCGACGCGGGCCATGAACGGCTGGTGACGGAGCGGACCGGCCTGATCCTCGACCCCTACTTCTCGGCGACGAAGCTCGCCTGGCTGCTGGACACGCTCCCCGACGCCCGGGAACGCGCCCGGCGCGGCGAACTCGCCTTCGGCACGGTGGACAGCTACCTCGTCTGGCGGCTGACGGGGGGTGCGGTGCATGCGACCGACGCCACCAATGCCGCACGCACGATGCTCTACAACATCCATGAAAACCGCTGGGATGAAGAGATCTGCGGCCTGCTCGGCATCCCCCTCTCCCTGCTGCCGGAGGTGCGGGACTGTGCCGCCGACTTCGGGATGGTGAGGGAGGATCTGCTGGGCCGCGCGATCCCCATCCTCGGCATCGCGGGCGATCAGCAGGCGGCGACCATCGGGCAGGCGTGCTTCTCCCCCGGCATGGTTAAGGCGACCTACGGCACCGGCTGCTTCGCGCTGCTGAACACCGGCGACACGCCCGTCGCCAGCCGCTCCCGCCTGCTCACCACCATCGCCTACCGGCTGGACGGACAGACAACCTATGCGCTGGAAGGGTCGATCTTCATCGCCGGAGCGGTCGTGCAATGGCTCCGCGACGGTCTCCGCCTCATCCGGCGGGCGGAGGAGACACAGCCCCTTTCCGAGGCCGCCAACCCGGCGGAGCGGCTGATCCTCGTCCCCGCCTTCACCGGCCTCGGCGCGCCCTACTGGAAGCCCGAGACGCGGGGCGCGATCTTCGGTCTCACCCGGGCATCAGGCCCCGCCGAATTCGCCCGGGCCGCGCTGGAAAGCGTGGGCTACCAGACGCGCGATCTCATGGAAGCGATGCATGCCGACTGGGCCGGTTCGGGAACCCCGCCCGTTCTGCGCGTCGATGGCGGGCTTTCCGCCTCGGACTGGGGGATGGCCTTTCTGGCCGACATCATCGGCGCGCCGGTGGATCGGCCGGAGGTGCTGGAAACGACCGCCCTCGGTGCGGCATGGCTCGCGGGGCAGAGGGCGGGCCTCTGCCCGGGACAGGAGGAATTCGCCCGGACATGGGCGCTCGACCGCCGGTTCGAGCCGCAGATGGCGGCCGGGGAACGCGACAGCCGCTATGACCAGTGGAAGGCGGCGGTGGCGGCCACCATCGCCGTCCCCTTCGCCTGAGATCAGAGCAGCCGCACCTGCGTGCCGATCGGCGCGAGGGCGTAAAGCTCCTCGATATGCTCGTTGTAAAGGCCGACGCAGCCGGAGGAGGACGGCCGCCCGATCTTCCGCGTATCCTGCGTGCCGTGGATCAGATAGGCGGGCCACGTCAGATAGAGCGCATGGGTGCCGAGCGGATTGTCCGGCCCCGGCGGCATGTAGTGCAGGCTCGGATCCCGCGCGATCATGTTGGCCGTCGGCGTCCAGTCCGGCCCGACGCGCTTGCGCACCACCTCGGTGAAGCCGGTGCGGGTCAGTTCGTCGCTCATCGGCACGGAACTCGGATAGATCCGGTATTCCAGCCCGTCGCCGGACCAGAAATGCACGGCGCGGGAGGTGAGGTCGGCGACGATCACTCCCTTGCCCAGCGTGGCGAAATGGTCCTGCCAGCGATGGGTGACAAAGCTGGAGATGTTGCGCCGGTGGCTCGGTGAGCGGACGTTCGGCTCCTGCGCGCGCGCCAGCGCGGGCGCGAGGAACGGCATGGCGAGCGCCCCGAGCAGGAGGCCGCGTCGCGTGGCGGGAGTGGTCATGGCTGTCCTCGGTTCTGTCCCGCCTCTCGGGGCGGTGTGGTGGCGATAATTGTATCCGTTTGTATTCGCAAGGTTTCGCACCGTCCCCGACCCACTTCGAGCCCATTTCGGGGCCGCTTTCGGCAGCGGCCGGCGCGGACATTCGTATCTTGCCGGGAAGCTATCTCCTGCGGTGCGAGGGGCCATGCGACGAAATGTCCATCCCGATCACGTCTGCGCGCGTGATCAGGTCTTTTGCGGCTCTTTTCCGGCAAGCGGATCGCCGCCCTTGACGCCCTCCGTCTCCGCCTTACCCTTGCCGCGCGCCCGAAGGAAAAGGCAGAACAGATGACCGATCAGGATCGCCGAGCCGACGGAGCAGCATCTCCTCTCTCTCCCGATGAGCCGGGGTATCCCGGCGGCGATTCTGGCGGCACCCGCCCCGACCCCGCCGCAGCGCAGCCAGGCACCGGCGCAGCCCATGATCCCGGTCCGCATCCTGCCCATGGCGATCCCCCGGTCCACACCGGGGTGAACAACCATGGGGAGCACAACCATGGGGAGCACGGCCAAGACACACACGCCTCCGGTGCGGACGGCGGGCATCACGATCACGGCTCGCCACACCCCGGAGCAGGCCACCCCGGAGCGGCAGCCCCGGAGCAGGCAACCCTGGAGCAGGCAACCCGCTCCACAAAGACAGGCCACACCGCAAAGGATGACGCGGCACATGACCACGGATCGCACGGGCACGGATCACACGGATCACACGGGCACGAAGCCCATGACCATTCCCACGCGCCGGCGGTGACACGCTCCAACGAGAAGCGGATCCTCGTGGTCTTCCTGATGACGGCGGGATACGCGCTGGTGCAGGTGGTGGGCGGGCTGTTTTCAGGCTCGCTCGCGCTTATCGCGGATGCGGGGCACATGGTGTCCGACGCGGCGGCGCTGCTGCTGGCGCTTGTCGCCTACCGGGTTGCGCGGCGGGCGGCGAATGCGCGGGTCAGCTACGGCTACCACCGGGTCAGGGTGCTGGCGGCGCTGGTGAACGGCGGCTCGCTCCTGCTGCTCGTCGGCTGGATCGCGTGGGAGGCGGTGCTGCGCTTCCGCCAGCCGGTGGAGGTGCTGGCCGGGCCGATGCTCGCGGTCGCCGTGGTGGGCCTGCTGGTCAACATCGCGGGGGCGCTGATCCTGCATCGCGGTGGCCAGCAGGATCAGAACCTGCACGGCGCCTTCCTGCATGTGCTGGGCGATCTTCTGGGGTCCGTCGGCGCCATCGCGGCCTCCATCGGCATCATGTTCACCGGCTGGATGCCGCTGGACCCGCTGCTCTCGCTTCTGGTGGCGCTGTTGGTGCTGCGCTCGGCCTGGCTGCTGGTGAAGGACTCCGTGCTCGTGCTGCTGCAGGCAACCCCGAAGAACCTCGATCCGGGTGAAGTTCTGGCCGAAGCCGTGCGCATCCCCGGCGTGGCGGAGGCCGCGCATTTCCACGCCTGGACCCTGACCGACACCACCATCGTCGCGACGCTCCACGTCACGCCCGCGCCCGGCGTCGATCCGCTGGACCTGCCGCCCCGCGTCAGCGCCCATCTGCGGAAGCGGTTCGGCATCGACCACGCCACCGTGGAAGTCGACCGCCCCGGTTCCATCCGCGCCACGGCGGAAGACACCCGCCCCGCAACCGCCTGACTCCGGCCCCTATCAGGCTGCTGAAAAAGTCCTGAGGCGTCATGCCTATGCGCCGAAAATGGGAAAATCGGCCCGGCAACGCCCGGAAGCATATGGATTTCGTCAGATTGCGAACGATTTCCGCTCCAACACAGGCCAAATCCAACACAGGCCAAAAGCCTTTTCCAGCCGCCCGCTAACGGCGCGCGCGCAGGCTCACTTCCGCTTCATCGCCTCCAGCAGTGCTGCGCCAAGCGCGCTGTTGCCCCCGCCGTCTGCGCGATCCGCCGCGCCGCTCCGCGGGCTGCCGGCCTTCTTGCCATCCGACGGACTGCCCTTGCGCGGCTCGTTCTGGCCCGGTTTCCCCCTGCTTCCCGCGCCCCTTTCCCCCGTGCCCCGGTCGCCGATACCCCCGCCGCTCCGCTCCGCAGACCGCTCGCGCCCGGCTTCCGCCCCCGCGTTGTCCTTCCGCATCGTCAGACCGATCCGCTTGCGCGGCACATCCACCTCCGTCACCCGGACAGAGACGACATCCCCCGCCTTGACCACCTCATGCGGGTCCTTGACGAACCGGTCGGCAAGCTGGCTCACATGGACCAGCCCGTCCTGATGCACGCCGATATCGACAAAGGCCCCGAAGGCCGCGACATTGGTCACCACACCTTCAAGCCGCATGCCCGGTCTGAGGTCGGAGATCGTCTCTACCCCCTCGGCAAAGGTGGCGGTGCGGAACTCCGGGCGCGGGTCGCGGCCGGGTTTCTCCAGCTCCGCCAGAATGTCCCGCACCGTCGGCAGGCCGAACCGCGCGTCGGTGAACTCCGCCGGGTCCAGCCGCCGCAACGCTTCCGGCTCCCGCACCAGCGCCCGCAGGTCGCGCCCGCTGGCCGTGACGATCCGGCGCGCGACATCATAGGCCTCCGGGTGCACGGCGGAAGCGTCGAGCGGCTCCTTCCCCTCGCGTATCCGCAGGAAGCCCGCGCATTGCTCGAACGCCTTCGGGCCAAGGCGCGCGACCTTCAAAAGCTCCTTCCGGCTGGCGAAAGGCCCGTTCTCGTCCCGGTGCTGGACGATGGCCTGCGCCAGCCCCGGCCCGATCCCCGCCACGCGTGAAAGCAGCGGCCGCGAGGCGGTGTTCAAGTCCACCCCGACCCCGTTCACCGCATCCTCCACCACCCCGTCCAGCGCGCGGCCCAGCCGGTGTTCGTTCACGTCATGCTGATACTGGCCGACGCCGATGGATTTCGGCTCGATCTTGACCAACTCCGCCAGCGGATCCTGCAGCCGCCGCGCGATGGAAACCGCGCCTCGCAGCGACACGTCCAGCCCCGGAAATTCCTCCGCCGCCAGCGCCGAGGCCGAATAGACCGAGGCCCCCGCCTCCGACACGACCACCTTCATCGGCTTCTTGCCCTGCAGTCCGGCCAGCAGATCGGCGACCATCTTCTCCGTCTCGCGGCTCGCCGTGCCGTTGCCGATGGCGATGAGGTCGATGCCATGCCGCGCGATCATCGCCCCGAGCACCGCCTGCGCGCCCCGCAGGTCGCTTTTCGGCGGGAAGGGATAGACCGTCGCCGTCTCCAGAAGCCGCCCCGTCGCATCGACCGCGGCGACCTTCACCCCGGTGCGGATGCCCGGATCCAGCCCCAGCGTGGCTCGCCCGCCCGCAGGCGCCGCAAGCAGCAGATCGCGCAGGTTCCGGGCAAAGACGCGGATCGCCTCCTCCTCCGCCCGGTCGCGCAGCTCCCCGAACAGGTCGATGGAAAGCGTCGTGCGCAGCTTCACCCGCCACGTCCAGCCGGCCACGTCCGACAGCCACAGATCGCCCGGCCCGCGCCCCGCGACCCCCAGCGCCGCGCGCACCATCCCCTCGGCCCGGCCCTGCCCCGGCGCGGCCTCGCTGTCCACCTCGAGGTCGAGCGTCAGGATCTCCTCGTTCCGGCCCCGGAACATGGCCAGCGCGCGGTGACCGGGGACGGATTTCCATGGCTCCACATGGGTGAAATAGTCGGAGAACTTGGCGCCCGCCGTCTCCTTGCCTTCGACCACGCGGGAGGCGACGCGCGCCTCCGCCCGCAGATGGTCGCGCAGCCGCCCGATCAGCGCCGCGTCCTCCGCCAGCCGCTCGGCGATGATGTCGCGCGCGCCTTCCAGCGCGGCCTTCGGCTCCGGCACGGCCTCGCTCACAAAGCCCGCGGCCAGTTCGGCGGGAACGGCCCGCCGGTCGGCAAGGATCGCATCGGCCAGCGGTTCCAGCCCGTTCTCCCGCGCGATCATCGCCTTGGTGCGCCGCTTGGGCTTGTAGGGGAGGTAGATATCCTCGAGCGCGGCCTTGGTCTCCGCGCCCGCGATCTCCGCCTCCAGCGCCGGGGTCAGCTTGCCCTGATCGCGGATGGAGCCGAGGATGGTCGTCCGCCGCGCGTCCATCTCCCGCAGATAGGCCAGCCGTTCCGCCAGCGTGCGCAGCTGCGTGTCGTCAAGCCCGCCGGTCGCCTCCTTGCGGTAGCGCGCGACGAAAGGCACGGTGGCCCCGCCGTCCAGCAGCGCCACCGCCGCCGCCACCTGATCGGGCCGGGCCGATATGTCGCGAGCGATGGCTTGCGCGATACGGCGGGCAGGGTCGATGGGTGTCATTGCGGTCTCCTTGGCTCTCCCCTTCTCCATGACAGCGAAGGGCGCGGGGACGCAAGGCGGCACGATGGCCGGACGGCAAAACGCCGCCATCGGGGACCTGCGCCGGTCATACGCCAGCGCAGTCCGCCAGGGCGGTCGCCCCATCGCCCGGAGCAGGGCGACCCAATGCCGTGGTGAAAATGTGAAAGCGCCACACACGCATGGAGCGGGTAACGGAGCCGGCGATATGCCGAAGAGGGAGCGCCTCACACACTCGCGGAGCGGATTCCGCCAGAAACGACCGCCGCCACGCGAGCTGAGCGGACCCGACCGGGCAGAAGTACTGCGGTTATCGCAACGGCGCCCCCCGCGCGGAGCAGACTTTGGCGCCAACGGCCCATCAGCCGGAAAGGGGCGCCTCCGCCCCCCGCGCGCGGAGGAGATATGCGCACGGCAGCCTGATCGGCCGCACTTGCCTCCGCACCCTCTGCGCGCGGAGCAGATCCATTCCGGCGAGCGCTGATCCAGCACGCGTCAGCGCCTCCCGCTCTCGATGAGCAGATCCGTGACCTTGGCGCAGAAGACGTCCAACTCCGCGCCCCCGCATGGAGCGGACCTATTTCGCGTTATCGCCCCATCCACCCCGGGTAGCCCACAGGCGCGGGCGGAGCGGGCACGACAAAGGATGGCGAAACCATGAGTAACCTTCAGCAGGCTACTGAAAAAGCCGGATATCGACGGGGCCTCGCGTTGAAAGCCGGAGAATCGGTCCGGTTCCGGCCAAAGCTTGAGGTTTCCGGGACGCTCTTCAACGATGTGGGGAAGGTCTCCGCCTCAGCGTAACCCCCAAATGCTTTTTCAGCAGCCTGTTGGCGTTCCCAAACACGCAGAACCGACCCTGCGTCAGCCCTGGGGATCGCCGGGTTGGCAGGCTGCTGAAAAAGTCCTGAAGTTTCATGCCTATGCGCCGGAAATCGGAAAATCGGCCCGGAAACGCCCGGAGGCTGGATTTCGTCAGATGGCGAACGATTTCCGCTCCAACGCACACCAAAGCCTTTTTCAGCGGCCTGTGAGAGCGCCTCCGCACGCGCGGGGACGGGGCGGAAAGATCAGCATCTCGTCCACCGATCTCAGCGCGCCCGGGGATCCGGGCTGTGTGTGATAGCACGTGGATCTTGTGAGCGCCTACACCCGCCGCGCGGTGGGGGCGACGCCCCGCCCTCTACCGCCAGCGGAGAGCATCCCGCCGGAAGCGGACATGGCGCGATGTCCGTCGCGCAGGGCTTCAGTCGAAATGCTCGACCGCATCGGCAGCGCCCGCCACCCAGTAGCCCGAGGCCTTGACCCAGTGCTTCGGCAGGCCACGCTCCTCCAGAAGATAGGCGCGGAGCGCCCGCGTCACCGAAGCCTCCGCCGCGATCCAGACGAAGCAGCGCGGGCCAAGCTCCATCTCCCGCAGCGGGGCGAGCAGCCGCTCGGCCAGCACGGCCTCCGCCTCAGGGCGGTGGATCCAGCGGATATCGGTCGTGGCGGCGGTGTCGAAGCTCTGCTCGTCCTCCGGCCCCGGCACAGCGATGAGCGCGGCAACGGGCGTGCCCGCCGCCATCTCCTCGATCCGCCGCCCGATCGCGGGCAATGCGGTTTCATCCCCGATCAGCAGCCAGCGGTCGATATCGCCCGCAATGACCTGCGACCCGCGCGGCCCCCCGATGGTCAGCCCCGACCCCTCCACGGCAGAGAGCGCCCAGTCCGTCGCCGGCCCCGCCTCGTGCAAAGCGAAGTCGATCACCAGCTCCCCTTTGGCCGCGTCATGGCGCCGGGGCGTATAATCCCGCCGTTGCGGCTCGCCCTCGCCCAGCAGCATGATCTTCACGTGATCGTCCGGCGCGGCGCTGTAGAACCCCTCCAGCTCCGCCCCGGTCAGGGTGATGCGCTGCATATGCGGGGTCAGCCGCTCCGTCCGGGCCACGATCAGGTCACGGCGCTTCAACTCGTGGCGGATGCGCTCGATCCGCGGCTCGGCGTGCTGCGCGGCGATATCAGTCATGGTCTTCATCCTTCCTGCCGCAGCGGCGCGGCCGATTCTGCAGGACCGACCGTTCCGCTGATCCCGCCTGTTGCCACCTCAGGGCGACAAATCGTAGTATTATTGTCAACAATACTCGTCCGCGTCAAGCGGATGGCTCACCCGCCGCGTTTTCCGCAATCCGCAGGCAGACCCGAACCGCCGCCGCCATATCCTGCACGCTGACCCATTCGAGCGGGCCGTGGATCTCCTGCATCCCGGTAAAGACATTGGGCGTGGGCACGCCCATCTCCGTCAGGCGCGAGCCGTCCGTGCCCCCGCGGATGGGCACCGAAACCGGCTCCAGCCCCTCGGCCCGCACGGCGGCGCGGGCGATCTCCACCGGGGTCATGTCCTTTTCCAGCCAGTAACGCATGTTGCGATACTGCGGCCGGATATCGCACACCACCCGCGCCCGCGGCTCCGTCGCCTGCACCGCGGCGGCCGCCTGCCGCAGCAGATCGCCCTTGGCCGACAGACCCTCCAGCTCGAAGTCGCGCAGGATGAAGCGCAGCTCCGCCCTGGCCGCCGTGCCGGTGATCTCGTAGAGATGCAGGAACCCCTCCCGCCCCTCCGTGACTTCCGGCGTCATCGTCGCCTGCGGCAGGAGCGCCACCAGCTTCGCCGCCAGATGCAGGGCATTCACCAGCTTGCCCCTGGCCCAGCCGGGATGGGCCGAAACCCCGGTGATGCTGACGATCGCCCCGTCCGCCGAGAAGCTCTCATACTCGATCTCGCCCAACCCCGCGCCATCGAACGTATAGGCGAAGTCCGCGCCCAGATCGGCAGGCAGCCGCCTGTCCACGCCGCGCCCCACCTCCTCATCGGGCGTGAAGGCCAGCCGCAGCTTGCCGTGCCGGATCTCCGGCTGCGACAGCAGATGCCGCGCCGCCGTCATGATGATCGCCACCCCCGCCTTGTCATCGGCCCCGAGCAGCGTGGACCCGCTCGCCGTGATGATGTCGTCGCCCATCTTGGTGCCGAGATAGGCCGACACCTCCGGCGACAACACCAGATCGGGCGCATCCGGATAGGTGATCGGCCCGCCGTTGTACCCCCGGTGAACGCGCGGCTTCACCCCCGTCGCGTTATAGGCAGGCGCGGTATCCACATGGGCGAGCAGCCCGACGACCGGCGCGCCCTCCGCTCCCGGAGTGGCGGGAACCGTGGCCAGCACGACGCCATAGTCGGTGATGGTCACATCCGCCGCGCCGATCTCGCGCAGTTCCTCCGCCAGCAGCCGCGCCATGTCGAGCTGGATCGCCGTGCTGGGGGAACTCTCCGAGCGTTCGTCACTCTGGCTGTCCACCTGCACATAGCGGACAAGCCGCTCTTCCACTTCACGGTCGAAATCGGTCATGCTGTCCTCCGGGCGTTTCAGGGGATGAGCCGCCGAAGCGCGGGCGAAGTCAACCCGCCCCGCACCGCTGCCCCGCCTTTCTTCCGAAACCCCGGACACGCCCGCGGAGGGGGCGCCATCCCGCTGGCCGGGCCTGATCCGTTCTATGAGCCTGCCGCGATCGGAGCGCGGCACAGACCGACCCCTCCCCCGTCGCGGAGGAGAGCAATCGCCCGCCGCGCGAAGCTCCCAAATGGCGCAGCGTGGCGGGCGATTGCGGAAGCCAAAGGCGGCGGAGGCACCCGCGCGTGCCCCCTGCGTCATGAAAAATCGCAAAGACGCCGACGCAGCCCGCAGCCCGCCGAAACGATCCCGAAGTGTCATTTTCAGGCGCTGGCAGCCGGACATCGGCCCCGGAAAGATCCGAGCTCTGCAGATCTACAGCCGGATCGCGAAGGATTTGCGCTCCCGCGCGGATCCGCCGCCTGCTAGCGGTTGTCCGACAGGATCATCGCCGCAGCCTTTTCCGCGATCATGATGGTCGGAGAGTTGGTATTGCCGCTGGTGATCGTCGGCATGACAGAGGCATCCGCCACCCGAAGCCGGCCGATCCCCCGGAGGCGCAGCCGGGGATCCACGACGGAGCCGTCGTCCCCGCCCATGCGGCACGTGCCCGCCGGGTGAAAGATCGTCGTGCCGATCTCTCCCGCCGCACGACGCAGGTCGGCGTCGCTCTGGTAGTCCGGGCCGGGACGATATTCTTCCGGCTGGTATTGCGCGAAGGCGGGCTGGCTGGCGATCCTGCGCGTCAGCCGGATCGCGCGCGCGGCCACCTCCAGATCGCCCTCGGTCGAAAGGTAGTTGGGCCGGATCGCGGGCGGGCTGCGATAGTCGCCGTTCACCGCCCGCACCTCTCCCCGGCTCTCGGGGCGCAGGTTGCAGACGCTCGCCGTCATCGCCGGGAACGGGTGAACCTTGTCGCCGAACTTGTCGAGGCTCACCGGCTGGACATGGTATTCCAGATCGGGCGTCGCCTTTTCCGGGCCGGAGCGGGTGAAAATCCCCACCTGACTCGGCGCCATCGACATCGGGCCGGAGCGTTTTAGCGCATATTCCAGCCCGATCGACGCCTTGCCGAACAGCGAGGACGCCTTTTCGTTCAGCGTGGGTACGCCCGTCACCTTATAGACCAGCCGCAGTTGCAGGTGATCCTGAAGGTTGCCGCCAACGCCCGCCACCTCCCGGATCGGGTCGATGCCCGCATCGCGCAGCGCCTCCCCCGGTCCGATGCCCGAGAGTTGCAGGATATGCGGGGAGCCGACCGCGCCCGCCGAGAGCACGACCTCTGCCCGCGCGCGCGCCACCTTCTCCTGACCTGCATGGTCATAGACCACGCCGGTCACCTCGCCACCTTCGACCTGCAGCCGCTTGACCTGCGCTTCCGTCAGCACGCGCAGATTGGGCCGGTTCATCGCGGGCCGCAGGAAGGCTTTCGCCGCGCTCCAGCGGATGCCGGACCGCTGGTTCACGTCGAAATAGCCGCCGCCCTCGTTCGTGCCGGTGTTGAAGTCGTCGGTGCGCGGAATGCCCGCCTCCACCGCCGCGTCGAGAAAGGCGTCCAGCACCTTCCAGCGCACGCGCGCCTTCTCCACCCGCCATTCGCCGCCCGCGCCATGCAGGTCGGAGGCGCCCTTGTAGAAATCCTCCTGCCGCTTGAACACCGGGAGCACGTCGTCCCAGCCCCAGCCGGTGCAGCCGAGCTGCCGCCAGTGGTCGTAATCCGCCGCCTGCCCCCGCATGTAGATCATGCCGTTGATGGAGGAGGACCCGCCCAGCACCTTGCCGCGCGGATAGCCCAGCTTCCGCCCGTTCAGCCCCGGCACCGCCTCCGTCTGGAAACACCAGTCGGTGCGCGGGTTGGCGATGCAGTAGAGATAGCCCACCGGAATGTGGATCCAGTGGTAGTTGTCCCTGCCCCCGGCCTCCAGCAGCAGCACCCGGTTCCTCGGGTCGGCGGAGAGCCGGTTGGCCAGAACGCAGCCCGCCGATCCCGCGCCGATGACGATATAGTCGTATTCTTCCATCTCGACTCTCTGGCTGGGCTGTCTGGATCAGATGTCCGGGGGGCCGTGACGGCCTCCCTTCTCGCGCGTGTCAGGGGCCCACGACGGGCCCCCTTCTTGCAGGGGTCTTGGCCCCCCTCTCGAAAAGCTCAGTTCTCGGCCTTGAACCCGAGGCTCCGGCCGATGCGGGAGGCATAGAACTCCCCGATGATGCCGCGGCGGAACAGCAGCACGCAGACCATGAACACCAGACCCGTGACAATGGTCACCGGGAAGTCAGAAGTGGCGAGGTAGTTCTGCAGCGTCACCACAAGCCCCGCACCGAACACCGGACCGAGGAAGGTGCCGATCCCGCCCAGCAGCGTCATCAGGATGACTTCGCCCGACATCTGCCAGGCCACGTCGGTCAGCGTGGCGAACTGGAAGACCAGCGCCTTCAGACCGCCCGCCAGCCCCGACAGCGCCGCCGACATCACGAAAGCGCCGAGCTTGTAGCCCGCCGTCGAATAGCCCAGCGAGATCGCCCGGTTCTCGTTCTCGCGGATCGACTTCAGGATCATGCCGAAGGGCGAATGCACGAACCGCCAGATGATCGCCATGCCGATCAGGAACACCGCCAGCACGAAGTAATACATGTTGAGCGGCTGGTTGAGGTCGATGACCCCGAAAAGATGGCCGCGCGGTACGGACTGGATGCCGTCCTCGCCATGGGTGAAGGGCGCCTGCAGACAGTAGAAGAAGAACATCTGGCTGAGCGCGAGGGTGATCATCGCAAAGTAGATGCCCTGCCGCCGGATGGCGATGGCACCCATCACCAGCCCCAGCAGCGCCGCCCCCGCGACCCCGGTCAGGATCGCAAGCTCCGGCGAAAAGCCCCAGACCTTCGCCGCATGGGCGGTGAAGTAGGCCGCCCCACCGAAGAAGGCCGCATGGCCGAAGCTGAGCAGCCCCGTATAGCCGAGCAGCAGGTTGAAGGCCGAGGCGAACAGCGCGAAGCACAGAAGCTTCATCACGAAGATCGGATAGACGTAGAAGGGCGCGGCCAACGCCAGCGCGAGCAGCACCAGCAGAAGCCCGATGCGGATCGCGCTGGCCCGGGGGTGGACCGCGACGGACGCCGCCGCGGGAACGGAAGAACCATGTGCGGACATGTCAGGCATCCTTTCCGAAAAGTCCCGCCGGGCGCAGGAGCAGGACGATGGCCATGATGACGAAGATCACCATGTTGGAGGCTTCCGGGTAGAAGACCTTGGTCAGACCCTCGGCGATGCCCAGCATGTAGCCGGTCACAATCGCGCCGAGGATGGAGCCCATCCCCCCCACGACGACCACCGCAAAGACGATGATGATGATGTTGGAACCCATGAGCGGCGAGACCTGGTACACCGGCGCGGCCAGCACGCCCGCCAGCGCCGCCAGCCCCGCGCCGAGCGCATAGGTGAAGGTCAGCAGCAGCGGCACGTTCACCCCGAAGGATTGCACCAGCACCGGGTTTTCCGTCGCCGCGCGCAGATAGGCGCCGAGCTTGGTCTTTTCGATCAGCACCCATGTCGCGATACAGGCGATGAGCGAGGCCACGATCACCCAGCCGCGATAGATCGGCAGGAACATGAAGCCGAGGTTGACCGCCCCCGTCAGCTGCGGCGGCGCCGGATAGGGCTGGCCGGAGGCGCCGAAGAAGTAGCGGAACGTCCCCTCGATCACCAGCGCCAGCCCGAAGGTGTAGAGCAGCCCGTAAAGGTGGTCGAGCTTGTAGAGCCGGGACAGCATGGTCTTTTCGATGATTGCCGCAAAGACCGCCACGATCAGCGGGGCAAGCAGCAGCGCGAACCAGTAGTTCAGCCCCAGCTTGGTCAGCAGCAGCAGCGCCACGAACGCGCCCAGCATGTACTGCGCGCCATGCGCGAAGTTGATGACCCGGAGCAGACCGAAGATCACCGCCAGCCCCAGCGACAGCAGCGCATAGAAGGAGCCGTTGATGAGGCCGATGAGCAACTGGCCCATAAGTGCCTGGATCGGCACGCCGAAGATTGTCGTCATGTCAGACCCCCAGCTCCTGGTTGAGCAGTTCCATCTTGTCGGCCAGTTGCGAGACGGGGAACTCCGCCGTCATCTGCCCGTGGTCCATCAGGTAGAACCGGTCCGCGATCTTGGAGGCGAAGCGGAAGTTCTGCTCCACCAGCACCACGGTCATCCCGCGCGCCTTGAGCTTCACCAGCACCTCGCCGATCCGCTGGATGATGACGGGGGCCAGACCCTCCGTCGGCTCGTCCAGCAGGATGCATTTCACGCCCGTGCGCAGGATCCGCGCCATGGCGAGCATCTGCTGCTCGCCCCCCGACAGCTTGGTGCCGGGCGAGTTGCGCCGCTCCAGCAGGTTCGGGAACAGGTCGTATATCTCGTCGAGACTCATGCCGCCCGGCGCCACCACCGGCGGCAGCAGCAGGTTCTCCTCCACCGAAAGCGTGGCGAAGATGCCCCGCTCCTCCGGGACGAAGCCGATGCCCGTGCGCGCCACCTTGTAGAGCGGCATGGCCATCAGGTTCTGGCCGGCAAAGGTGATCTCGCCCGTGCGCTTCCGCAGGATGCCCATGATCGTGCGCAGCGTCGTCGTCTTGCCCATGCCGTTCCGGCCGAGGATGCAGATCATCTCGCCTTCATCGACATGCAGGTTCACGCCGTGAAGGACATGGCTCTCGCCATACCAGGCTTGCAGGTTCTTTACTGTCAGCAGCGCGGCCATCTAGTCCTCCGTGCCCATGTAGGCCGTGCGCACGCGGGGGTCGCGGCTCACGGTCTCGTAATCGCCCGAGGCGATGATCTCGCCCCGCTGGAGCACCGTGACGTGGTGGCAGATGTCGGCCACGACCGACAGGTTGTGCTCCACCATCAGCACGGCGCGGTCCTTGGCCACCTCGCGGATGATGTCGGCCACCATGTGCACATCCTCCTGCCCCATGCCGGCCATCGGCTCGTCGAGCAGCAGCACCTGCGGGTCGAGCGCCAGCGTCGTCGCGATCTCCAGCACGCGCTTGCGCCCGTAGGACAGGTCTGCTGCGCGCGTGTGCAGGTAGGGCGTGAGCCCCAGATGCTCCACCAGCTCCTCCGCCCGCCCGTTCAGCCGGTCGAGCGCGGACAGCGGCAGCCAGAACTGCGTGGCCAGCCCTGCCGGCCGCTGAAGCGCGACACGCACGTTCTCCAGCACCGTCAGATGCGGAAACACCGCCGAGATCTGGAACGACCGCACCATTCCCATCCGCGCGATCCTGTCGGGCCGCGTGCCGGTGATGTCGGTGCCCAGAAGCTCGATCTTGCCCCGCGTGGGCTGAAGGAACTTCGTCAGCAGGTTGAACACCGTGGTCTTGCCCGCGCCGTTCGGCCCGATCAGCGCGTGGATCCGGGCGTGACGAACGTCCAGATCCACGTTGTTGACCGCGGTGAACCCCGCGAAGTCCTTGCCCAAGCCCCGGGCGGTAAGAACCACCCGGGCATCGTCCTGTGCCTGCTGCATCGCCACCATCGTCATTGCACCAAGGGGCAGCCGGTCGTCTTGGGATCAGGATAGGCATCCTTCCCCGGAACGGTCGCCAGAATGTTGTAGAAGTCCGAATCGCCCTTCATCTCCTCGGGCTTCTTCACCTCGATGAGATAGACATCGCTCGCCATCCGCCCGTTCGGCCAGACGACGCCGTTCTGGGTGAAGGAGTCCTTCACCGGCATCTCGTGCAGCTTGGCCGCCACCGCGTCAGGGTCGTCCGTGCCCGCGGCCTCGATCGCCTTCAGATACTGAAGCACGGCCGAATAGGTGCCCGCATGGATCATGTTGGGATAGACCCCGGCCTTGGCCTTGATCCGTTCGCCCAGCTCGCGCGAGATGTCGTTGGCATCCCAGTAGTAGGATTCCGCCAGCACCAGCCCCTGCCCGGCCGCCACGCCGATGCCCCGCACTTCCGGCAGCGTGAACAGAAGCGCCGCCATCCGCTGGCCGCCCTGAACGATGCCGAATTCCGACGCCTGCTTGATCGCGCTCTGCGTGTCCAGCCCGGCGGAGGCCAGCCCGACGACCTTCGCGCCGGAGGCCTGCGCCTGCAGCAGGAAGGAGGAGTAATCCGTCGTGCCGATCGGATGGCGGACGGAGCCCAGCACCTTGCCGCCCTTCTCCTCCACCACCTTCGTGGTCGAAGCCTCGAGGTTGTGGCCGAACGCATAGTCGGAGGTCAGGAAGAACCAGCTGTCGCCGCCCTCCGCCACCAGCGCGCCGCCCACCACGTTGGACAACATCGTCGTGTCGTAGGCCCAGTGGAAGTTGTAGGGCGTGCAGGCCTTGCCGGAGATGTCCGCCGCCCCGCCGCCGGTGACCATGGTGATCTTCTTGGCGTCCTTCGACAGCCCCACCACCGCCAGCGCCACGGCGGAGTTCGGCAGGTCGGTGATCATGTCCACCTGTTCGGTGTCGTACCACTGCCGCGCGATGTTCGATGCCACGTCGGGCTTGTTCTGGTGATCGGCGGTGATGACCTCGATCGGCATGCCCAGAACGGTGCCCCCGAACTCCTCCACCGCGACCAGCGCGGCCTGATAGGAGGTGCGCCCGGTCGTGTCGGCATAGACGCCGGACTGATCGTTCAGGACACCGATCTTCACCTTGCCGTCGGAGATCTTTGCCTCCTGAGCAGCGGCGGGCCCCGCAACGGAACCGGCGATGAGCGCAAGCGCCGCAGCGCCGGTCATGAGTGTGTTTTTCATTCTCCCCTCCCCTTGGTTGAACGTCTTATTGCGTCAGCGGGCAGCCGCTGTCCTTCGCGCTCACATTGGCCTGTTCACCCGGCACTGTGGCGAGAATGTTGAAGAAATCCTCGGTCCCCGACATTTCGGAGGGCTTCTTGACCTCCAGCAGGAACACGTCGCTCACCATGCGCCCGTTCGGCAGCACCTTGCCGCCCTGCACATAGTCATCGTTCACGGGCATTTCGTGCAGCTTTGCCGCGACCGCCTTGCCATCGTCCGTGCCTGCGGCCTCAATGGCCTTGAGGTATTGCATCACCGCCGAATAGACGCCGGCCTGAAGCATGTTCGGATAGACGCCGACCCGCTTCTTGATCTTCTCGCCCAGCCTGCGCGACTCGTCGTTCCGATCCCAGTAGTAGTTCTCCGTCATCACAAGCCCCTGCGCCGCTTCGGCGCCAAGCCCGCGCACATCCGCCAGGGTGAACAGCAGCGCCGCGAATTTCTGCCCGCCCGCCGTGATGCCGAATTCCTGCCCCTGCTTGATGGCATTGGCGGTGTCCAGCCCGGCAGAGGCCAGCCCGATCACCTTGGCGCCCGAAGACTGCGCCTGCAGCAGGAACGACGAATAGTCCGTCGTGGCCAGCGGATGACGGACCGCGCCGAGCACCTTGCCGCCCTTCCCCTCCACGACCTTGGTCGTCGCCTGTTCGAGACTGTGGCCGAACACGTAGTCGGCAGTCAGGAAATACCAGCTGTCGCCGCCCTGCTCGACCAGGGCTCCGCCCACCACGCGGGAGAGCATCTCGGTGTCATAGGCCCACTGGAAGGCGAGCGGCGTGCATTGCGCCCCGGTGATGAGGGCGGAACCGCCGCCGACCGAGATGGTCACCTTGCCCCGCTCCAGGCTCAGCGCCTGCACCGCCAGCGCGACGGAGGAGGTCGGCAGGTCCATGATCGTGTCCACCTGTTCGGTGTCATACCATTGCCGCGCGATGTTGGAACCGATGTCGGTCTTGTTCTGGTGATCGGCAGCAACGATCTCGATCGGCGCGCCCAGCACCGTGCCGCCGAAGTCTTCCGCCGCCTGACGCGCCGCCTCGACGCCCGTCCGCCCTCCGGCATCGGCATAGACGCCCGACTGGTCGTTCATGATGCCGATCTTGACTTTGCCGTCAGAGATGCCCTGCGCCGCGAGCGGCCCTGCCGCGAGCAATGCTGCGACGGCGACGGAAGCCGCATAACCGTGAATCTTCATCCTACCCTCCATGAAGTTCCGTGACCTGTCATGTCGATCCGGTCTCCCCAACCGGATCGGGCGGGCCGGACAGTCCGGCCACACCCGTCGCATCACCCGGTCAGTTGACCAGCGGGCAGCCCGATTTCGCCGGATCGGCAAACGCCTGCGCGCCGGGGATCGTGGCCTTCACCGTGTAGTAATCCCACGGAACGTCGCTTTCGCCGGGTTTCTTCACTTCCATCAGATAGGCGTCGGTGATGAGCCGCCCGTTGGCGCCGACATGGCCGTTCTCGCTGAACACGTCATGCACCGGGAGTTCGTGGAGTTTCTTGGCCACCGCCTCGGTCTCATCCGTGCCCGCGGCCTCGACAGCCTTCAGGTAGGAGAGCACCGCCGAATAGGTGCCCGCCTGAACCATGTTCGGCATGACCTTCGTGCGCTCGAAGAACCGCTTGCCGAACTCCCGGCTCGCGTCGTTGCGGTTCCAGTAGAAGCTTTCCGTCAGGTTCAGCCCCTGCGCCGTCTCCAGCCCGAGGCCGTTGACCTCCGCCAGCGTGAACAGCAGCGCGGCGAGCTTCTGCCCGCCCGCGGTGATGCCGAACTCAGCCGCCTGCTTGATGGTGTTCTGCGTGTCGAGACCCGCGTTCGCCAGCCCGATCACCTTGGCACCGGAAGACTGCGCCTGCAGCAGGAAGGAGGAATAGTCCGTCGTGGCCAGCGGGTGCCGCACCGCACCGACGACCTTGCCGCCCTTCTCCTCCACCACATGGGTGGTCTGCTCCTCGAGGCTGTAGCCGAAGGCATAATCCGCCGTCAGGAAGAACCAGCTGTCGCCGCCGCCATCGACCAGCGCCCCGCCCGTTCCGACCGCGAGCATATGGGTGTCATAGGCCCAGTGGAACCCGTAGGGCGTGCACTGCTTGCCGGTCAGCTCCGCCGTGGCGGCGCCGGTGTTGATGGTGATCTTCTTCTTCTCCAGGCTCAGCGCCTGCACCGCCAGCCCCACGGAGGAGGTGGTCAGTTCCATGATCGTGTCCACCTGTTCGGTGTCATACCACTGCCGCGCGATGTTGGAGGCGATGTCGGGCTTGTTCTGATGGTCCGCCGTGACCACTTCGATCGGCGCGCCCAGAACCTTGCCGCCGAAATCCTCGACCGCCATCTTCGCCGCCTCGAAGGAGGCCTTGCCGCCGAAATCGGCATAGACGCCCGACTGGTCGTTCAGGATGCCGATCTTGACCTTGCCGTTGGATACTTCGGCCAGCGCCGGGCCGGCCGTCAGGGCACAGATGGCCGCCGTCATCAGTAGTCTTTGCATATATTCCCCCCCTCGCAACCGCCCTGCCGGGACGTCGCGCTCCATCCGCCGGATCGCCCGGCGCCTCTCCATCTTGTCTGCTGCGACACCGCCTCCACTTCCCTCCGGGGCGCCGCAGCGTTACTTAGCCAGAGCGCAGCGAGCCATGCAAGAGAGGCAATGCAGATATTCGCTGGAAAGGACCATCATGTGGTCTCCCACGTCCTTCACCTAGCGCCATTTCCCCCAATGGAACCGGCATTTTTCCAAATTGAAGGCAGAAGCGTGAAAACTGGGCAGCCCGAATCGTTCCACGTAACGGACCTTCCGCAACCCGGCGAGTCACCTCCCCGGCCCCGGGACCAAAGCGGCCGCACCCGTCACGCACCACGTCGCGAATGCCCCAGGCCCGGACACGAGCGCCAAGCATAAACGCCAGGCACAAACGGCAGACAAGAATGCCACCCAGCCGCCGAAGGCAGGCATGGCGCACGTGAACGAAAAATCCGAACCGCCAGCAAAAAAGGGGGGACAGCGATGCGTCCCCCCTTCTTCATGACAACCATTGCCTCGCGGCCGCCGCCGCAAAAGGTCAGGCCAGTTCCAGCACCAGCTTGCCCGTCACGCCCCGGCCCGACAGCCGCGCGATGGCCTCTCCCGCCCGGTCGAGCGGCAGGACATCGGCCACGGGCGGCTTCACCGCGCCCCGCGCATGCAGCGCCAGCAGCTCGTCCATGGCGCGGTGATGCGCGGCCGGGTCCCGGCGCACGGCAGCCCCCCAGAACACGCCCCGGATATCGCAGCTTTTCAGCAGGGTGAGGTTCAGCGGAATCGACGGGATTCCCGCCGGAAAGCCCACGACCAGATAGCGCCCGCCCCAGGCCAGCGTGCGCAGCGCCGGTTCCGCATAGCCGCCGCCCACCGTGTCGAACACGATATCCGCCCCGTCCGGCATCGCCTCCTTGAACGCGTTGGCGAGCGCCCGCCCCGCCTCCCGGTCGCCGCCCACCGTGGCGGGATAGAGCACCGCGCCCTCCGCTCCCCGGTCACGGGCCAGCGCCAGCTTCTCCTCGCTGGAGGCCGCCGCGACGACGCGCGCGCCCGCCGCCACGGCAAGCTCCACCGCCGCCAGCCCGACGCCACCGCCCGCACCCAGCACGAGCACCGTCTCCCCCGCCTTCAGGTCGCCCCGCTCCTGCAGCCCATAGAGCGCGGTGCCATAGGTCATCTGCAGCGCCGCCGCCTCCACGAAGCCGATGCCCTCGGTCAGCGGATGGCAGCGCCACGCCTCCACCGTCACCTGCTCCGCCATGCCGCCGGATGTCAGGAAGGCCATCACCCTGTCGCCCTTTGCGAAACCGGTCACATCCGGCCCGACAGCCTCCACGACGCCCGCAACCTCCGCACCGGGCGAAAAGGGGCGCGGGGGACGCACCTGATAGCGGTCCTCGATGATCAGCGCGTCGGGAAAGTTCACCCCAGCCGCATGGACGCGGATCGTCAGCTCCCCCGGCCCCGGCGCGGGCGCATCCGCCGTCTCCGCCACGACCAGCGTTTCCGGGCCACCGGGTTCCCTGCTCAACACTGCACGCATGTCTCTCCTCCACGTTCCTGACATTTGTAAGGCATCCTAGCCGCGCGCGGGCCGCGCGCCAATCCCCTCCCTGCGTGCGTCCCCGAAATGCCCCCGAATACGCAATGCCCCCCGGCGTCGGCCGGCCCGCGCCACCACGCCGTGCCCCCTCCCTCCCCGACGCAGCCCGCTCTGCAAGGCCTCGCGCCCCCGGCCCTTCCCGCAACTCCGCCCCGCGCTCCCGCACCCCCTCCGGCACCCGCGCGGCGGCCCTGCGGCGGCACGGCAGCGGCCTTGCACGCCCGTCGCCACTTCGTGACCGCCCCTATCCGACGGAAAGCGGCGACACCTGCGTTGAAGCAGGGAGAGAATGCGGCTCCCCCGCAGGAAAACCGCCGGAAACAGGCCACATGACAGACCAGAAATTCCCCGCCGTGTTGCAGCGTCCCGCCCGCTCTGCAATGGCGAACGACCAGCTCCTGACCGGATACGCCAGACCATGACCCTCCCCCGCCCGCGACGGTTCCTCCTCCTTCTCCTGCTCTGCCTGCTGGCCGGCGGCGCCACCTGGTGGTTCTGGCAACGCAGCCAGACCCCCGCGCAGCCCGCGGTGCTGACCGCAACCGTCGTGCGCGGCAACATAGAGCAGACGGTCCTTGCCACCGGAACGCTCCGCCCGGCGCGGCTGGTGGCAGTCGGCTCGCAGGTCTCGGGCCGCATCACCTCGGTCGATGTGACGCTGGGCCAGACGGTCAGGGCGGGCGACCTCATCGCCCAGATCGACAGCCGCACGCAGGAAAACGCCCTCAAGACGGCGGAGGCCGCACTCGCCGCCTCCCAGGCTCAGCGGGTCGAAAAGGAGGCCTCCCTCCGGCTGGCGGAGATCACGCTCACCCGGCAGTCGGGCCTTTACGAACGCCGCGCCGTCTCGCAGGCGGATGTGGATACCGCGCGCGCCAACGTGGACACGGCCAATGCCCAGATCGCCGCGCTGGATGCCCAGATCGAACAGGGGAAGGTCGCCGTCAGCAATGCCCAGACCAACCTCGGCTATACCCGGATCACCGCGCCGATCGACGGCACCGTGCTTGCCGTCACCAGCCAGCAGGGCCAGACGCTGAACGCCAATCAGTCCACCCCCACCATTGTCGTGCTGGGTCAGCTCGACCGGATGACGGTGGAGGCGGAGATCTCGGAGGCCGACATCCTCAAGGTCTCCCCCGGTCAGGACGTGTATTTCTCAGTTCTGGGCGACAGCGGCCGCCGTTATGAAGGGAAGCTCGAAACCATAGACCCCGCGCCGGAATCCATCACCAGCGACCGGGCAATCTCCACCTCTACCTCCGCCAGCAGTTCCACATCCTCCACCTCCGCCATCTACTACTTCGGCAATTTCGATATCGACAATGCCGACGGGCGGCTTCGCACCTACATGACGGCAGAGGTCCACATCGTGCTGGGCCGCGCCACGGGCGTGCTGACCATCCCCTCCGCCGCAGTGAGCCTGCCACGGGCCGATGGCAGCCGCTCCGTTCAGGTGCAGGCGGCGGACGGCAGCGTCTCCCGCCGTCAGGTGGAGATCGGGCTGGACGACAAGGTGACGGCAGAGGTGACCTCGGGCCTGCAGGAGGGCGACCGCGTCGTCACCGGCACGGCGGCGGGCGTGGCGGGCGACGGCAGCCAGCGCCGTCCGCGCGGCCCCATGGGCTTCTGAGGCACGGGCGATGGCACAGGATACCCACCTCCCCCCGCAACAGAACCCGCAAGGCGCGCCCGCTAACCCGCCCGCTCCCCCGCCCTCCACCGAGACGCCTTCGCCGGGCGGCACCGCGCCCCGCCCGGAGCCGCGGCACGACGAGCCTCTCCTCCACCCGCAGGATGCCTCTCCCCGGACGGAGGATGGCCCCGAAGCCACGCGCCATCCGTCACCGCAGGACATGGCCCGACATGCCGCGCCACAGGCCCGCCCGCCGACTCTTCCACCGCCCCGCCCCCCGGCCCTCACCCGGTCTCGGGGCGCGCCTCCCGCCTCGCAGGAACCGTTGATAGAGCTGACCCGCGTCACCCGCGAATACCCCTCCGGCGACGGCACGGTCGCCGTGCTGAAGGGCATCGACCTCACCATCGCGCGGGGAGAGATGGTGGCCATCGTCGGCGCCTCCGGCTCCGGCAAATCCACGCTGATGAACATTCTAGGCTGCCTCGACCGCCCCAGCTCCGGCAGCTACCGCATCTCCGGCCGGGAAACGTCGCAGCTTTCGCCCGATGAGCTTGCCGCCCTCCGGCGGGAGCATTTCGGCTTCATCTTCCAGCGCTACAACCTGCTGCCCGAACTCACCGCCCTCGGCAACGTGGAGGTGCCCGCGATCTATGCCGGACGCGCGCGCGGGGAGCGGGAGCCGCGTGCGGCTTCGCTTCTCGGCCGTCTCGGCCTCGCGGACAAGGTGCGCAACCGCCCGAACCAGCTTTCGGGCGGCCAGCAGCAGCGCGTCTCCATCGCCCGCGCCCTGATGAACGGGGCCGAGGTGATCCTCGCCGACGAACCGACCGGCGCGCTGGACACCGCCAGCGGTCAGGAAGTGCTGCGCATCCTCGACGAACTCCATGCGGAGGGGCGGACCGTCATCATCGTCACCCATGATCCCGGCATCGCCGCCCGCGCCGAGCGGATCATCGAGATCCGCGACGGAGAGATCATCGGCGACCACCCGACCGGCCGCGTCACCCCCCCTGCCCTCGCTGAGATCGGCAGTCCGTTCCCCGGCGGGCCTCCCCCCGATGGACCACTCTCCCGCGGGCAACATCCCGGCAGTCCTCTCCCAGACGGGCCCCTCCCCGCCGATCTGCCGCCCGCCGATCCCCCCGCCCATCCTCTCCCCGCCCCTGCGCGCTCCCGCCGCGCCGGCCCCGCGATGCTGGCCACGCGCCTCCGCGAAGCCTTCCTCATGGCCCTGACGGCGATGAACGCGCACAAGCTGCGCACCTTCCTGACCATGCTGGGCATCATCATCGGCATCGCCTCCGTCGTGTCGGTGGTGGCGCTCGGCGCGGGGTCGCGGCAGCAGGTGCTGGCGAACATCTCCAGCCTCGGCACCAACACGCTGGAGATCTTCGCCGGGCGCGACTTCGGCGATACCCGCTCCGGGCGGATCACCACGCTCGTCGTCTCCGATGCACAGGCCCTGTCGCTCCAGCCCTACGTGGCCGCGGTCACGCCCACCGTCTCCACCTCCAAGACCATCCGCTACGGCGCGACGGAGGTCTCCACCCTCGTCAACGGCGTGGGGGAGCAGTTCTTCGATGCCCGCGGCGCGAAACTCGTGGCGGGGCGGCTGTTCGACGCGGGCGACGTGGCCGGTCTGTCGCAGGATGCGGTGATCGACGAAAACACCCTCGTCACCCTGTTCCCCGATGGCGATGCCGTGGGCAAGGTCGTGCTCATCGGCAACGTCCCCGTGCGCATCACCGGTGTGGTGCAGGTCCAGCAGGGCTTCGGGCCCAGCCAGAACCTCTCCGTCTATCTGCCCTATACCACCGTCCAGTCCCGCTTTCTCGGCTCCACCTCGCTGCGCAGCATCACGGTGCGTGTGGCCGATGCGGTCGATACCAACCTTGCCGAGCAGGCCGTGACCCAGCTTCTCACCCAGCGGCACGGGACCAAGGATTTCTTCATCCTCAACACCGACGACATCCGGCAGACCATCACCGCGACGACACAGGCGCTGACCCTGCTCATCGCCTCCATCGCGGTGATCTCGCTGGTCGTGGGGGGGATCGGGGTGATGAACATCATGCTGGTCTCGGTCTCCGAACGGGTGAGCGAGATCGGCGTGCGGATGGCCGTGGGGGCGCGGGCGGGCGACATCCTCCAGCAGTTCCTGATCGAAGCCGTGCTGGTCTGCCTGATCGGCGGGTTCCTCGGCGTGGCGGCGGCGCTGGCCTTCGGCTATGTCTTCAGCCTGGTGAGCACGACCTTCACGCTCATCTATTCGCCCGCCTCCATCGTGGCGGCCTTCCTCTCCTCCACGCTGATCGGGGTGGTGTTCGGCTACCTCCCGGCGCGGAACGCCTCGCGTCTCGACCCGGTGGTGGCATTGTCGAAAGCGTAGCGGGCCTGCATCCGCCGCGGCACGCCCGGCCTCAGGGCCGGGCTCAAAGCCACTCCACATCGTAGAGCCGATACACCCGGTCGGAGGAGAGGATCACCAGCCCCTCCGCCCGCGCCTGCACCGCCAGAAGCGGGGGGAGGGGCGGCAGAAGGGACGCGGCATTCGGTATCCAGCGCAGCTCCGGCTCCCGCTCAAACGACCTCCTCGCCGACCGGCCACTGTCCCTTTCCCCGCTGCCCTGCCCCAGTTTGCCCGACGCCCGTCTGTCGCTCTCATCAGCGGCGCGCCCCTGCCCTCTCGCCAGCGCGCCTGCAGCGGCGACATGCTCCGCCGTGACCGCCAGCATAAGGCATCCCGCGCGGCGGAGGGTATCGGCCAGATCTCCCCGGATCTCCAACGCTCCGGCCGCGCGCCAGCCTTCGATCTGCCACAGCACAGCCGCGCTGACCACCACCGCCTCCGCCGCTGCCAGCGCCGCCCTGTGCCGCGCAGAGAGCCCCTCCTCCGCCAGCGCCGCCAGCAGCACCTCCGCATCGGGAAAGGCCTTCACGCGCCCGCTCCGCCGCTCCCACGCGGGTCACGGTCGGCCTCTGCGCCCGGCGCTTCCGAAGCGTCCTCCTCCGAAAGCCGCCACAGGATGCGGCCCGACAGCGCCCCGATCAGCGGCACCTCCGCCCCCTGCCCGGCCGCGACGATCCGGGCCACGGGGCGGCCGTAGCGGGTCAGCTCCACCGTCTCCCCCGCTTCCGCGCGGCGGATCAGGTCTGAAAACCGCGCCTTGGCATCCGCGACCGATATCCGCATCTCCGCTCCATTATGACCAACATCATGGTCATAACTTTATGGGATCAGATCGGCTCCAGCAAGCGCCGGATTTCCTCCGCCAGGAGCGACATCAACTGGCTGTCCGCATTACGCCCCCGAAGCCGCAGGCTGAACCCGTCATCCAGCCGCTGACATTCGAGCGTGATGCCGTTGGCAAGACTCTCCCGCGCCGATGGCAGCTTCTCCCGCTTCGGCCGGCCGCCCCGCTCCGGCTTTACCGGCACATCGCCCTGCTGCACCACCGGTTCCAGCAGCGCCCATTCCTGCGCGGCATCCGCGCCCATGCCGGAGCCGAGCGCCTCCCGCAGCTCCGGGCCAAGGCCGTTGCGGATCGCCTGCGCCAGCCTGAGCCCGTTCCGCTCCGAAAGGTCGGTCGGAAAGGCCAGCAGATCGCCCAGTTCCTCATGCACCAGCGCGAAGCTGCGGATCTTTGAGCGTTTTGCCTTGGAGGCCGCGGCAAAGATCGCATCCACCGCCTCCTCCGGCGCACGGAACGCGCCCTGCTCCGCCGCGATCACCGCGATACGGCCCCGCTCATAGGGCGTGAGCGCGGCACGGACCTCGTTCTCCTCCACCATCGCCGCATAGGCGCTCCCCGAGTCGTCCGCGCCGCGAATGATCGCCCGCACCGTCTGCACGCCGCCGTGCTCCGCCAGCTCCCGCAGCGCCGTGACCCGCCGCCAACCGGAAATCAGGCCGTAGCGCCCGTCGCCCACCGGCACGACTTCCACCGGGAGCCGCTGGCCGCTTGCGCGGAGCGATGCCTTCAGCTCCTCCATCTCCTCGCGGGAGACGCTCATCCTGTCCCGCACGATATGGTCGAGCGCGATGGCGGCAAGCGGCAGGTTCTCCACAATGCGGCCCTGCTCCACCGCCTCCCGCCACGCGCCCGCGTCGGACGCATCGCGCGCTGCCTTTACCCTTTGTTCAGGAGTGCCGGGTTCGCTGAGTCGCGCGGCCTCCGCCACGACGCTGGCGATGGGCGGCACGGTGATGCCGAACCGGTCGGGCACAGGTTTCGCGGCGAAACCTACCTCGAGGGCCGCAAGCTCCGCCGCATCCGGCGCCTCAAGCTTCCTGCGCTTCGCCATGTTCCGCCTCCTCCTTCGCCATCTGCATGTCGCGCCACCAGGAGCCGATCAGCAGTTCCTTGAACTCCGCATAGGTCCGGTCGAAAGCCTCGCGGCCCCGCAGATAGGTGTCCCGGTTGAACTCGCGGTAATCCGCCTCGTAAATGCCGTTGATCTGCTCGCCGGCCTGGCCGACCAGCGCCGTGAACTCCTGCCGATACGCATTCATGAAGTCGCCGAAATAGGCTTGGATGACATTTGCAAGGTCGGTCTGCTGGCTCGCGTCGAACCGCGTGACGATGGCGCGCACGACATCCCACTCGAACTTTACCTCCGGCAGCCCCGCGATCCTGCGCTGCGCATTCTCACCTTCCTCGATGGAGGCAAAGGTCGAATACAGCATGTCGAAGAAGCGGCCGGTGGAATCGAACTCCAGAAAGGATGCGCCAAGCGGCACGAGCAGGATATCCGCCGCCGCCAGCGAGTTGATGGTGAGGTAGCCGAGCGCAGGCGGCGTATCGAGGAACACGATGTCGTAGCTGTCGAGAATCCCGTCCGAATTCAGGAAATTCCCCAACGCATCCCAGAGCGGCCAGGAGCGCAGCCCCATGCGCCAGACGGGGATCTGGAACTCCGCCCAGTAAAGGTTGAGCTGTGCGCCGATCAGGTCGATGTTCGGCCAATGAGTGGACTGGATGAGGTTTCGCGGCGAAACCGTCAGCGCTTCCGTCAGGGTTTCATCGAGCGGCAGGGCAGGGGCGCCGCTTGCGGCGCGGACCTCGTTCTCGGCCACGATGGCTTGGGCGTAATCCCTGGCGATGAGGGGAAAGACCGTCTTCCACTCGTCAGGGACCACACCGCCCAGCAGCGAGGTCATGGAGCCCTGGCTATCCAGATCGATCACCAGCACCCGATAGCCATCCAGCGCCGCTGCCATGGCGAGATGGGCGGCGGTGGTCGTCTTTCCCGAACCGCCCTTGAAATTCGCGACCGCCACGACCTTGGCAGGCAGGCCCTCCGGCCGAAACGGACGGTACTCCTTGGATGCGGAGCCTTCCTTGGCGAAGAAGTCGCGCAGGGTCAGCACTTCTTCCAGCGTGAACCACTTGGAGCCCGCGTCGCCCTCGCCCTGAGGAAGATCGGGGTTCGCGCGAAGAACACGCCGCAGATGCGCGGCCGCCACGGGGATCAGGTAGCGCGTGATCTCCCACAGGGAAAATTTCCGCAGGTGCTTGCGCCCGTCCGGCGCGTAGCCGCGGCGGGCAAGGTCATCCCGTCCACGCGCGCAGAAGGCTGCTGCCTTGGCGAAGCGGGCGGTATCAACCGGGCCGCCCAGACGGCTTGCCGCGCGGGCCGGATCTATGTTCTGATAGGGTTGTAACGGTGTCTCGGGTCGTTTGCTCATCTGCTCCCGCCTCATGTGCGCCATTCCGGCTGTCATGCGCAAAACTATCGCACATCAATTCTCCGCTGCAAACAGGAGAGAGGGTTTCGCCGCGAAACCTGTGCTGAAAACCATGAATATTGTATCATTCAAGCGCACGCTGCGCTTTGATTTCTTTCACTACTTTGAAAGCTTTGCGTGGAATAAATGCCGTTGAACCAAAGGATTATCGGGCGACGGGGACCATGCTACGGGATGAAAGGTATCTGAAAGCAGGGAGCCGGGTACCGAAATGCGGGACGGAGGGTATCCGAATGCGGGGAGAGGAGGAATGAAGCAGGAGACATGGCATTCCAGCAGTATTTGCTGCGATTATCCCGCAAGGCACCCGTTTTCAGGACGGTCGGTGCCGGGACAGGAACCCGTTTGCAGGATGCTCGATGGGCTGGATGCGGAGGACAGGCACCCGTTTACGGGGCGCATCTCCTTCTGCGAGCGCCGCTTGGCCACTACGGTGCGTGCGAACCACAAAGGCACCCGTTTTCGGGAGGAATATCGGATGCTGACGCGATTGGGCCTGGCCGGTCAGGCACCCGTTTTCGGGAGGGGGCACCGTAGAGAGGCCGCGGACGGGAGGCGGACGGAATGCGACGACGGGACGGAGATGTCGCCCCCGCAGATGGGTGCCTTTGAAATCACGGCCCGGCAAAAAAAAGCACCCGTTTGCGGGACGCGATAGGGAAGTCGCCAACTCCGGGAGGACGAGGGCACAGGAGCAAGATGGCGCGGCAAATACGTCAGGGAGGCGAAAGGTACCCGAAAATGACTTGCGGCGGGGTGCCCTTGGCAGGATAGTCCCGCCATAGCCGCCCGCGAGAGGTGGCGAATCGATGGCAGCAAGCAGACCAGAGGCTCGGCATACCGTGATGCAGCGCACCCTCGCTCCCCGCGGGCCCGACAGGCAATCGGGCGACACGCTTCCCAGCGACCGGCTCACAGGCGCATTGCGCCGGCAGTCGGTCAAGAAGAACGTGGCGGCGATCCACGTCTCCGGCAAGCTGACGCTGTTGCAGCGCAAGCTGTCCAACGTGCTGCTGCTCAATGCCTATGACACGCTCATCACCCGGCCCAAGCACACGATCGACGCGCGCACGCTCTCGCTGATGATCGGCTACAACTCGAACGATACCGCGACGCTCCGCGATGCGCTCCGCGGGCTGGCGGAAACGGTGGCCGAATGGGACATGCTGGACGAGAAGGGGCGGCAGGAATGGGGGGTTTCCTCGCTGCTTTCCTATGCCAAGCTCAAGGGCGGAATCTGCGAATACGCCTATTCCCCCGCGCTGGCGGAGAAGCTGCACGACCCCAAGGTCTTCGCGCTCATCAACCTCAACATCCAGAAGCGGTTCACATCCGGGCACCGGCTGGCGCTCTATGAGAACTGCTACCGCTTCGTGCGGACGGGCAGCACCGGATGGTGGCCGCTGGAGACGTTCCGCCGCCTGATGGGGGTGGAGGAGAGCGACTATTACCGCACCTTCAAGCACCTGAACGCCAAGGTGATCCGCCCGGCGGTGGAGGAGGTCAACCGCACCTCCAACATCGAGATCACGCCGGAGTTCCACCGTAAGGGCCGCGCAGTCGCGGAGCTGCGCTTCCTGATCCGGGAGAACCCGCAGCTCGGCGTGATCGACGCCGAGGAGGGCGAGGGGCTCAGGCACAGCCCGGTCTATGAGCGGCTGGTGGGGCAGGGGATTTCCGACCGGCTGGCCCGGCAGTGGATCGGGGAGCATGGCGAGGACGTGATCTCGGAGAAGCTGGCGGCGGTTGCGGGACGGAGCGGGGTGCGCAACCCGGCGGGATACCTGCGGGTCGCCTTGCGCCAGCCGGTCACGGTGGCGGCGGAGGAACCGTCGGAGGCGGCGCGGCTGGCGGCGACCCGCCGCGCGACGGTGCGGGCGGAGACGGATGCAGAGGACGAGGCGCGAACCGCCGAGCGGCTGGCCC
>NZ_DAMDHB010000041.1:0-31933 GCF_032102465.1 Haematobacter sp.
TTCGCCATCTGACGAAAGCCAGCCCGAAATCCAGAGATTTCGGTGCGTACCGGGGCCGATTTTTGGATTTCCAGGTCCAGGCATGAGACGTCATAACTTCTTCAGCAGTCTGTCAGGACACGGCTTTCAAGCATCGCGCCGGGCTGCCGCCCCGACCGCCGCCCCGAATGCGGCCCCGTCGGCAGCTCCGGCGCAAGGCCGCCGCCTCTAACAGGCTGCTGAAAAAGCCGGACATCGACCCAGCTTGCATTGAAAGCCGGAAAATCGGTCCGGTCGGAGCCAAAACTTGCGGTTTCGGGGCGCTCTTCAGCAATGTGGGGAAAGTCTCCGCCACGGCGACATCCCCTTCGCGTCAGCGCGGTAATGAGCAGGACGGCTCCGGAAACTTCTCGCCTTGACGGTGGGGTCGTGATTCACTGACAGGAGTGGAATGGTTGGGGATTTGGCATGTCGCGGCCGTTGGGATTTTGGAGCGTCGAAGATCGGCTTTCGGAGATTTCCGCTGGCGGCGATCCGCTTGAAGTCCTGAGCGCGACGGTAGACTTCGACGACGTTGGACTTCGAGATGTTCCGTCCGATCCTCGAGCGCGCCGCCGGTGGTCGGGCTGGCACGAAGGGCGGGCGTCCGTCAACGGACGTGGTGCTGAAGTTCCGCATGCTGGTTCTGCAGAGCCTGCACGGCCTGAGCCTTGACGCCACGGAAAGGATTTCCGTTCCAACAGGCGCCGGGTTCCAACACAGGCCGGGTTCCAACGCGGGCCAGAAAGCCTTTTTCAGCCACCTGCTAACTGTCACATCAGACGGCGGGTCTCCTCAGACGGGCTGCCGCTCCTCCGCCGCCAGCCGCTCCGCCCGCTGGCGGAGGTCCGCACGGATGATCTTGCCGGTCGTGGTCATCGGCATGTCGTCGATGAAATGCACGCGCCGGGGGTATTCATAGGCGGCGAGCCTCTGGCCCACATGCCGCGCGATCTCCTCCGCCAGCGCGGGAGAGGGCGCGTGCCCCTCCGCCAGCGTGACGAAGGCCGCAACGATATGGCCCCGCACCGCGTCCGGCTGGCCGACCACGCCGGCCAGATGCACGGCGGGGTGGGTGAGGAGGCAGTCCTCTATCTCCGCCGGTCCGATCCGGTAACCGGCGGAGGAGATCACGTCGTCATCCCGCCCGACAAAGACGAACCGGCCGTCCGGCAACTGCCTGCCCCTGTCGCCGGTGAGCAGCCAGCGCCCCGTGCCCTCCGGCCCGTCCACGAACTTCCGCGCCGTAGCCTCCGGGTTGCGCCAATAGCCAAGAAACATCACCGGATCCGGGGCGCGGACGGCGATATCGCCTTCCTCCCCCACGGGTAGGGCGGCCCCGGTCTTGCCCTCGATCACCGCCACGGTGTGACCCGGCGCGGCGCGGCCCATGGCGCCGGGTAGCGGCTCCTCCATTCCGATGCAGCAGGAGACGGTCATGTTGCATTCCGTCTGGCCGTAGAATTCGTTGATGGTTGTGCCGAAGACCTGCCGCCCCCAGTCCAGCAGCTCGGCGCCGAGCGGCTCACCCCCGCTTGCCACGGAGCGCAGCGCGAGCCCCGCGGGCGGCGCCTCCAGCCGCATCAGTTTCAGCGCGGTGGGGGGCAGGAAGGTGTTTCGGATGCCGTGGTTTCGCATCAGATCGAAGGCGGCCTGTGCGGTGAACTTGCGGAAGCGGCAGGCAACCACCGTCACCCCGTGGTAAAGCCCCGGCATCAGCACATCCAGCAGGCCGCCGATCCATGCCCAGTCCGCTGGCGTCCAGATCCGGTCGCCCGGCTGCGGGAACAGGTTGTGGCTCACCTCCACCCCCGGCAGGTGGCCGAGCAGGACGCGATGGGCATGCAGCGCCCCCTTGGGACTGCCGGTGGTGCCGGAAGTATAGATGATGACGGCGGGATCATCCGCGCCCGTGTCGGCGGCGGGATAGCTGTCCGGCTCTCCCGTGCAGGCGGCATCGAAATCCACCACCTCCACCCCGGGAAGGGAGGCGTCCGCCGGCTTGTCCTTGCAGAGCACAAGACGCAGGTCCGGCAGCTCCCCGACGATCCCCGCCAGCAGGCCCAGCCCGGTGGCATTGGTCACCACCGCCCGCGCGCCCGAGTCGCGCAGCCGGTGCAGAAGCGCCTCCGGCCCGAACAGCGTGAAAAGCGGCAGCGACACGCCGCCCATCCGCATCACAGCGATATGGGCCAGCGCGGTTTCCAGTGACTGCGGCAGCAGCACGCCCACCCGGTCGCCTGCCTCTCCCGGCCGGTGGAGGGCGATGCCGCGACGGGCGAGCGCGTGGGACAGTCGGGCGCTCCGGGCAAGCAGGCCGGCATAGTCATGCGCCGTTGCCGTGCCGTCCTCCCCGACCTCCAGAATGGCGGTGCGGGCGGGATCGCGTGCGGCCCAATGGTCGCAGACCGCCGTGCCGATGTTGAACCTTGCCGGAATGTTCCAGGTGAACTCGCGGGCCTCTGCGGCCGTCATCGCCTTGCCCTGCAAGCCGATCCTCCCTCTCTCCCCCTCCGGCGCCTCGCTCCGCGCCGGACGCCCGGACGGACGTCAGGGGATGCTAGGCTGTGGGCAGGAGGCGGTCAAGGCAGCCTCCGAACAGGTCCGGGCGCGCCCCCCGCGCGCAGTGCCGGGCGGACGGCGTCCCGCTCAGCAGACTGCTGAAAAAGGCTTTTTTGCCTGTGTTGGAGCGGAAATCCTTCGCAATCTGACCAAATCCAGCCGGAAATCCATATACTTCCGGCGTTTCCGGGCCGATTTCCGATCTCCGGCACATAGGCATGACACTTCAGGACTTTTTCAGCAGCCTGCTAGAACCGGGCGGGCTGGGGCGTCAGCCCTTCGGCCTCCAGCGCGGCGAGGGCGCAGATCTCGTCATTGTCGCCGGTATCGCCCGACAGGCCAATGGCGCCCAGAACCTCCTCCCCCGCCCGCAGGATCACTCCACCGGGAGAGGGCAGAACCCGCCCGCCCGATGTCGCGGCGAGAGCGGCCACGAACTGCGGGATCTGGCGTGACAGCGCCGCGATGTCCCGCGTGTTGAGGCCGAGGCCAAGCGCCCCCCACGCCTTTCCCTCCGCGATGGCGATGCGAAGATGTCCCGCGCCGTCGCCCCGCTTGGCGACGATCGTGTTGCCGCCCTGATCCAGCACCGCGACGGCGAGCGGCGCAAACCCCCGCCTGCGTCCTTCGGCAAGGGCATGACTGGCCAGCCGGTCCGCCTGCTCCAGTGTCAGCCCGCTCATGCCTGACGCTCCGGCACACGCACGGTGAGACCGTCCATCTGCGCCGTCAGCCGGATCTGGCAGGACAGGCGGGAGGTCTCATCGGCATCCACCGCGAAATCCAGCATCTCCGCCTCCGTCGCCGAGGGCGTGCCGGTCACCGCCTGCCATTCCGGCGCGACATGAACATGGCAGGTCGCACAGACACAGGCCCCGCCGCATTCCGCGACGATACCCGGAAGTCCCGCGTCCCGCGCGGCCTCCATCAGTGTCGTGCCGGGACGGGCGGTGACGGCACGCGGGCCGTCAGGCGTCACGAAGGTCAGCCGCAGCGCAAGCGCGGCGGGGGGTGTCATCAGCATCGGCGGTCCTCCTCGGATCTGGTTCGGGCTGGCGGTTTTACACGGGCAGGCGGTTTCCATACGGACAGGCGTTTCATATGGGCGGGCGGTTCATACGGGCGGCGGTTCAGCGTGGCGGTGTCCCCGCGAGGGGCCACGGGACCGGGGCTGGGGCGGGCTGCGGTCGTCCCGATGTCGGGGGAGCACTTCGCATCTCACCTGTCACACGGGTTGCGGTTCGCTGAGACAGTCCAGTTCCGCGTGATCGGGCAGGGTGGTTTCAACCACACGCCCCTGCCGCAGCACGGCGCGGTCGGACTGCGGGCGGGCGAGCAGCTCGCTCATCCCCCGGCCGCGGAACAGGATCAGGTCGGCGGTCATTCCGGGTGCGATGCGCCCCTGCGCCACCCCCATGACCCGCGCCGGGTTCCGCGTGACCGACCCCACCCAGTCGCCATAGGCGAGCTCCAGATGGGCGATGCGGGTGAATTCGCGGAACACCTCCATCACGTCATGGTCGCCATAGGCAAAGAACGGATCGCGGCAGTTGTCGGAGGCCGCCGCGACGGTCACCCCCGCGGCCGAGAGTTCATGCACCCGCGTCAGGCCCCGCCACTGCGGCGTGCGGGCGGGCGAGCAGGCGGGCGTGCGGCCCTGAAGGTAGAGATTGACCATCGGCAGCGTCACGATGGCAATGCCCGCTTCGGCCACCTTGCCGATGACGCGGGCGGCTTCCGCATCGCTCTGCATCGACAGCGAACAGCAGTGTCCCGCCGTGACCCGCCCGCGGAAACGGTTGCGCATCACCGCCTCCGCCAGACGTTCGAGCTGGCCGGAGGCAGGGTCGTCCGTCTCGTCGATATGCAGGTCGATATCCAGCCCCTCCGCCTCTGCGAGGGTCATCAGCCGGTCGAGACCCGCATCCATGCCCTCCGGCGTCGGCGCGTCCATCTTCAGGATCCCGCCGAGCGCGCCGCCCGTCTCCGCCGCGAGCCGCAGCAGCTCCCGCCCCCGCGCGCCGGCATAGTGGTCGAGCCGCGCCATGACCACGGGTTGCAGCACCATCCGCCCGCGCCATTCGGCGGCCATGTCGCGGAAGACGGCAAAGGAGGTGGCCGCCTGCTCCGGCTCATAGCTGTCCAGATGGGTGCGGATCGCTCCGGTGCCGTGGGCATGGGCGCAGCGGAGGCCGAAGTCGAACCGCCGCGCCACGTCGTCGCGCCGCCAGCGGGCCTTGCGGTCCTCCGCCACGGTGCGGGCGGCCGTGGCATGGGTGCCGTCGGTATTGGGCGCGCGGTTCCAGATATGCCCCTTGTCCAGATGGGTATGCAGATCGACGAACAGCGGCCAGACCTGCCCGCCGCGCATGTCGATGCCATCGCCCGTCGGCTCCTCCCCGGCGGGCCGGATCGCGGCGATGCGCCCCCCGTCGAGCAGGAGATCGGCCAGCGCCAGCCCCTCCCGGTCGGGGGAGAGGCGTGCCCCCTCCACCAGGCTCACGGGAAGGCGCGCGTTGCGGATCAGCCGGGGCGCAAGGCCGGGACGGAGGAAGGAGGTCATGGCAGGCTCACCGTTTTCAGGACGTGGTCGGGGACAGGCCCGCGCCGGAAGGGCGCGGGTTCATTGCTTTGGCCCCATGACGGGGGCAGGGTCTGCCAGGCCGGAAGCCGGGTGGGCAGTTTGCACCGGCCGGCCGGGCGGAGGGTCATCCGGTACCGCCGGGAGGAGCGCCCGACTGTTCCGCACCGGCGGCAGGATCCCTTTGAGGGTCATGCCGTGGCCGTTGGTGACTTTGCACAAGGCCGGGCCGTGAGGGCGGCAGGTCGGGTGCCACGCGCGAAGCCCGCGGGGGTTCGACAGGCTGCTATTCCGGCGTCTCATGCTTGTGCTCCGAAAATCGGGAAATCTGCCCCGGAATGGTCCAGGGTGCGCAGATTCCCGGCTGGATTTCGTTGGATTGCGAACGATTTCCGGCTCAGCGCACACCTGACGGCCTTTTCAGCGGCCTGCTAGGCCCGGCGGTAGCTCCAGCCGGAAGTGGGCAGGGCCACGCCCTTGCCCTTCATATCAGATTGCGCGGCGGTGATCTTGCCGGGGTTCATCAGGTTCCACGGGTCCATCTCCGCCTTGAAGGCCAGCTCCGCGTCATCCACCGGCTTCATGCCGTTTTCCTTCACATGCATGGTGTGGGTGTTGGCGGCGGCGACGCCCTCCTCCTGCATCATCTCGATGACGCGGGCCATCTGCTCCGGCCCCTCATAGTGGAAGAGCGGCGAGCCCTGCGCGGTCAGATGCCCGTCCATCCGCTTCATGTCGAAGCGCATGGGACCGAGGTCGTGGAACTTCTCATGGCAGGCGGCGATGGAGTCCATCAGCCGGTCATGCGGGAAGACGCCGATATTGGCGACAAAGGTCGGGTCCACCTTGATCGCATTCATCCGCGCATGACCGAAGGAATATTCGTAAAGCGGCTTGCCGAACGGCCCCTGACCCTCCGGCCCGGAGTAAACGATGGTGCCGCCGAAATCGGCCGCGAGGCTCTCGAATGCCTCGAGAAACGGGGTTGCGATCATCACATGGACGGTATGGCGCCCGTCGCGCAGGATGCCGCCAAGGCCGGTCTGGGTGAACAGTTTCGCATAGCGCCATTCGTTCATCGCCACCATCTTCGGCACGATGCCATCGGTGCGGTTCAGCGTGATGCCGAAGTCGCAGGCGCGCAGGAAATCGGCGAAATCGACGATGGCTTCCGTCCAGCCATAGGCGGGGGCCAGCGGGAATTCGAGTTCCGTGATGATGCCGTTGGAGCCGTAGGCGTGGTGGACGCGGTTCACATCCGCCCCCTTCAACTCCACCACCCGCGGCTCCTCCTCCACGGAGATCACCTCCACCCGCTGGATGTTGCCCAGATCGCGCAGGATGCCCCAGGTGCAGGAGCCGAGGCCGACATGCCCGCCGCCGACGAAGCCGCCGATGGTGGAATAGCGGGTGGAGGGATGCATCCGCAGCTCCTGCCCCTTGGGTTGCGTGGCGCGGTCGATGTCATGGCAGATCATGCCCGGCTCCACCCGCACGGTATGGCCCTCATGCCGCACGAGCCGGTTCAGCCCGGTCATGTCCAGCACCGCGCCGCCCGCCAGCGGGATGCCCTGGCCCCAGTTGCAGGTGCCCGCCCCGCGCGGCATCAGCGGCACCCTGTGACGCGCGGCGGCGCGGGCGATGCGGATCACGTCGTCCTTCGTGCGGGGAGAGATCACCATATCGGCGAAGCGGTCCTTCAGCTCATCGCGCATGATGGGCGAGAAGGCGGTGGTCATGTCGCGGCTCTTGCGCTTGACCGTCAGCGTATCGGTGGTCTGCGGAATGTCGTGGAGTTCGGACTGGAAGGCATCGAGGTTCATGGCTTGTCCTTTGGCATGGCGGGGCCGAGCGCACGCACGCGCACGCGCGCCCCGAGGCGTTCAGTTGACTTGAGAAAGGGTCGTGCGGTCAGCGGGCGCTTTCGTGCCAGCTGCCGAGGACGAGGCGGGAGACGCCCACCATCGTCATGAAAAGCAGCACTCCCGTGACGGTGATGAGCAGCAGCGCCGCGAACATCAGCGGGATGTCGAGCTGGAACCCCGCGAGCATGATCTGATACGCCAGCCCCGCGCCGGAGCCGCCGGTGCCCGCCACGAACTCCCCCACCACCGCGCCGATCAGCGCCAGCCCGATGGAGATGCGGAACCCGCCGAAGACATAGGGCAGCGCCGCGGGGATCTTCAGCCGGGTGAGCGTCTGCCACTTGCTCGCGCGGTTGACGCGGAACAGGTTCTCCAGCCCCTGATCCACCGACTTCAGCCCCAGCGTGGTGTTGGAGATGATCGGGAACAGCGCCACGATGGAGGCGCAGAGGATCAGCGCCGCCTCCGTGTTCTTCACCAGGATGATGATGAGCGGAGAGATCGCCGCGATCGGCGTGACCTGAAGCAGCACCGCATAGGGAAAGAGGGAGATCTCCAGAAACCGGCTCTGCACGAACAGCACGGCGAGCAGCACCCCCGCCACCACCGCGCAGAGAAAGGCGATGAGCGTGATCCTCAGCGTCGTCCACAGCGCGGCGAACAGCACGGGAGCCTGATCCACAAGGCTCGCCGCGACATCGGTGGGTTTGGGGAAGATATAGACCGGCACGGCCCAGAGGCGGCAGGCCAGCTCCCAGACTGCCACGATCAGGAGGCCCACGAGCAGCGGACCTGCGATGCGCAGGAAGACTTCGTTCTTCATCAGCGGCATGTCACGTCTCCAGCCGGGTCCAGCCCGGACGCCTCGCCCAGCAGGCGGGTGAGTTCGGCGCAGTATTCGGCGAAGCGGGTGGAGACGCGGAAGCTCTCCGCCCGCGGGAAGGGTTCGTCGATGGTCAGTTCGGCATGGATGCGGCCGGGATTGGCCGCCATGACGACAACGCGGGAGGACAGGAACACCGCCTCGTAGATCGAATGGGTGACGAAGACGAGCGACAGGTTCCGCTCCGCCCGCAGGGCCAGCAGGTCGCTGTCGAGCCGGTTGCGGGTGAATTCGTCGAGCGCACCGAAGGGCTCGTCCATCAGCAGCGCATCCGGCTCCGCCACCAGCGCGCGGGCGATGGAGACGCGCATCTTCATGCCGCCGGAGATCTGGCGGGGGTGGAGACGCTCGGACCCTTTCAGCCCCACCCGCTCCAGCGCCGCCTGTGCGCGCGCATTGCCTTCGGCCTTGGGCACATGGGCAAGGTCGAGCGGCAGGCGCACATTGTCGATGACCCGCGCCCAGGGCAGCAGCGTCGCATCCTGAAACACGATGCCGAGGTTGCATCCGGGCTGCCCCACCCGGTCATAGCCGCCGCGCCACCAGGCGATGCGCCCGTCCGTCGGCTCCGCCAGATGGGCCATCAGGCTCAACAGCGTCGATTTCCCGCAGCCGGAGGGGCCGATCAGCGTCACGACCTCCCCCTCATGCACGGTGAGGTCGATGGGGGAGAGGACGCGCCGCGTGCCGAAGCTCTTTTCGGCGGAGAGCACTTCGATGACCGGTTGGGCGCTTTCAGGGTGGATGGAGGTGACGGGCGGCTTCGGCATGGCGGCGATCATGGCATCCCTCGCAGGCAGGCGTCTTCCCGGCGGCAGGCGCAGGGATTGCGGTTGGCTGGCACGGGTCGTGGCCGGGCTTTTGCCGGGCGACGGGCCGACGGGCACGCCCGCACGGCGGGCAAGGGCCGGGACCAGGGACGGGAAAGGGGGGCCGGGACGGTCGGCATGGCCCTGAGCGACAGGCCGGCCGCAGCCGGGGCCTTCGCGGCTCGTCCACGCCGCAGCGGCGCGATCCGGGCCTTCTTGGCGGTGTGCGTATGGGCGGGTTGCATCGGACCCTCCCTCACTGGCTCGGCAGGACGTTGATCTCGTCGATGATCCGCGTGGTGAAGGCGGATTGCCAGTCCGTGGCCGCGGGCAGCAGATCCGCGCCGACCATGTAGTCGTAGCTCGCCTTCCAGCGGTCGGGGTTCATCGTGCCGATGCCGTGGCGCGCCGCATCCTCCATCCCGACCGTGTTCATCTCCCGCAGATGGGATACGGCGAAGTCGAGCTGATCCTCCGTCATCTTCGGATTGGCCGCCCGGATCAGCGCATTGCCGGGGGCCGGGTCGGCGAGGTAGCTCTTCCAGCCCTCCATGGAGGCCCGGACGAAGCGGCGGAGCGCATCCTCCCGCTTCTCCAGCACATCATGCCGGGTGGTGATGGTGCCGCCATAGGGCGGGTAGCCCTCTGCATAGAAGGGCAGGAAGTTGTAGGAGATGCCGAGCTGCGTCAGCCCGTAGGGTTCGGAGGAGGCGAAACCCTGCTGCACCGCATGGCTGTCTGCAACGAAGGGCTGGATATTGAACGTGTAGGGCTTCACCTGATCGTCGGAGAGGTCGTATTTCGCCTTCAGCCACGGCCACCAGGCGGTGCGGGCGGACGTCGCCATCATCACCGTCCGGTCGCCGATCTGGTCGAGCGTGGTCACGTCGGGATGGGTGACGAGGCCGTTCATGTCGTGCTGGAACACCGCGGCCACGGCCACCAGCGGCAGGCCCTGCGACACGCCGTTCAGGATCTGGAAATCGAAGCCCGAATAGGCATCCGCCTCTCCCGCCAGCAGAAGCTGCATCGAATTCACCTGCGGCCCGCCCATGCGGATCGTCACGTCCAGCCCCGCCTTTTCGTAAAGACCGGTGGCCAGCGCCTGATAGAAGCCGCCATGTTCCGCCTGCGCGAACCATGAGGTCATGAAAGTGAAGGGCTCGCCCGCAAGGGCGGGCGTGGCGGCGGAGAGCAGGAGCGCGCCCAGGACGGGGCGGAAATGGCGGGTCATGGCGGTCTCTCTGTTGGATCGTGTTTTTTGTTACCTGAGCTATGCGGCCCGAAAGCGCTGAGGAAAAGCAGCAAGATCTGCCATGCCTGTAAACATTTGGTTGACGCTCCGCGCGGTGCTGCTTAGCGTCCGGGACAGGGGGCATCCATGTTGCACGGGCGTTTGTTGAGCTATCTGGATGAGGTCGCGCGGGCAGGATCCATCCGCAAGGCCGCGGAACGGCTGAATGTTTCGCCGACCGCCGTGAACCGCCAGATCCTCCAGCTGGAGGAGATGCTGGACGTGCAGCTTTTTCAGCGCCTGCCGCGGGGGATGAAGCTCACCGCCGCTGGGGAGGCGCTGCTCACCCATGTCCGGCAGACTCTCCGGGATTACCGCGCGCTCGAATCACGGCTGGAGGACATGCGCGAGATGCGCGGCGGGGAGGTGCGGCTCGTCACCATGAACGGGCTGGCGAGCGGGCTTGTCGCCGCTGCGGTGCGGGAGTTCGCCACCCGCTTCGCGCGGGTGCGGATCGAATGCGGCGTCACCTTCATCCCCGGCATCGTGCGCGCCGTGGTGGAGGGGGAGGCCGATCTGGGGCTGGGTTACAACCTGCCGGACGATCCGCAGCTTGCCGTGCTCAACCGGTATGACGCGCCTCTGGGCGCGGTGGTGGCGCCGGAGCATCCGCTGGCCCGTGCCGAACGGCTCCGCCCGGGCGACTGTGCGGGCTATCCGCTCGTTCTGGCGGATGAGACGATGGTCATGCATCGTACGATCCGCGACGCGCTCCTGCGAGCGAACCTGAGCTTCCGCCCGCAGTTTCAGTCTAACTCCATCGACTTCATGCGGGAGATCGCGGCGGCGGGCGAGGCCATCGCGTTTCTGAGCGCCTTCGACGTGGCGATGGATGTGGCGGAGGGGCGGCTCATCCACGTGCCGCTGCTGGACCCGGCGATGCGGCCCAATGTCCTCATGCTGGTGACGCGGCGCGCGCGGGTGCAGGAACGCCCGACGCTGCAATTCGTCGATACGCTGCGCGGCTATCTGGCCGAGTGACGGCGGGCAAGCGGCACGCGCCGGGCCTCCGAAAATGTCCGGCGGGAGGATGCCGGGGGGCGGTGGAAACGTGCGGCGTTTCCCAAGCGGGGCGGTAGCGTTCAGGAATCGCGCAGGGTTTTCTCAAAGAAATGATCTGGATAGGGGTCGTCGTTGAAGCGATCTATCTCCGTCCAGCCGCTGGAACGGTAGAGGGCGATCGCCTCGTGCAGCGCGCTGTTGCTGTCGAGCCGGAGGGTAAGGATGCCAAGCGCACGGGCGCGCTCCTCCAGCGCCGCCATCATCCGCCGGGAGAGGCCGAGGCCGCGGGCAGAGGGATCCGTCCAGACGCGCTTCACCTCCGCATAGCCCTTGTCGGTGCCCTTCACGCCCCCGCAGGCGACCGGCAGACCGTCCGACAGCGCGATGAGGAACGTGCCGCGCGGCGGCTCCATATCGCGCGCCTCCGGGTCGGCGGAGAGGGTCACGTCAAACCCCTGTGCGAGCCGCTGGCCCAGCTCCGTGTAATAGGACTGCAGGCAATGCACCGCGCGCGGGTCGCGGGGGGAGACTTCGGCAAGGGTGATGCTGTCACGTCCCAGCGCGGAGGCCACGAGGTCCATGGCCGCGAGCAATGCCTGCGGTCTGGGGTGGCGGGAGAGGATCTCCGCCGCCTGCCTGTCCGACAGCGCCTCATAGGCCGCATATTCGCGCCGTCCCGCCTCCGTCAGCCGGGCGAGGCGGCGGCGGGAATCGGCCGGATCCGGCAGGGTCTCCAGCAGGCCCTCTGCCTCCAGCTGACGGAGCAGGCGGCTCATCAGGCCGGAATCGAGGTTGAGATAGCTGCGGATCTCCCCGATCTCCTCCATCCCCTGACCGATGGCGTTCAGCACCCGCGCGGGGCCGAGAGGCCGTCCACGGCCCAGAAAGGAGGTATCCAGCGCCCCGGTTTCACGGGTCACCGCCCGATGGAAGCGGCGGATGCGGGCGACGGCTGACGGCATTTGTCTGACCTTGGTCCGGTAATTTTACCTGACCTAGATCAGACATTCCCGGCGCGCAAGAGGGATCAGCGTGTCAGCCGCTCCTTCAGGCGCTCCTGCATGGCGGCGTCCACGCCATTGGCGGTGAGATAGGTGGCGATGCCCCCATACCGCGCGTCGATGTGAGCGAGCACGCCCGCCATCGCCGCGGGCGGCGAGGAGAGCAGTTCGTCCACATGCGCGGGCGGCAGCCCCCGTTCCAGTGCGGCCACCCGGAACCCCGCAAGCAAGGGGCCGGCAATGCGCTCGGTCAGGGCGTAATCCTCCACCACCGTGTCCGGCGCCACCCCGGCGAGCGACAGGAGCAGGCCGGCGATCAGGCCGGTGCGGTCCTTGCCGACGGTGCAGTGGAACAGAACCACGCCCGGCTCCGCCACGGCGATGCGGGTGAGGACTTCCGCGATCCGGGTGCCGCACTGGTCTATGGCCTCCAGATAGCGGCCCAGAAGGGTGTAGCTCCCCTCGGACACCGCCATGTCGATGGGCGAGAGCTTTTCGAACAGCGGGACGTTGGCATAGCTGATACCGTCGGAGGTACCGGCGGAGATGCTGGCGGCGGTATTGGCGGCGGTACTGGCCCGCGCCGCATAGGGGCTGGGCTGGCGGGCAAGCTCCGCCGGGCCGCGCAGGTCGATGACACTGCGCACGCCCAGATCGTGCAGGCTGAGAAGATCCCCGGGCGTCAGCCCGTGCAGCCCGTCGCCGCGCAGCACCCGCCGCCATTGCGTCGTCCCGCCCCCGGCCAGGGCATAGCCGCCAAGGTCGCGCACGTTCTCCGCTCCCTGCAACGGGATCAGACGGTCGGTGAGGGAGGGGATGTCAGCCATGGGCGCCTCGCAATGTGGTGGGTTCGAGGCTCACGATGCCCCGGTCCAGCGCGGAATGGTAGAGGGCGCGGCCCTCGCCGAGGATATCCCGCATCACGGCTTCGGTATCGCCCCCCAGCAGCGGCGCGGTGCCGCGGAAGGGCATCCGCCGCCCGTCGATCAGGAAGGGCAGGCCCACCTGACGTTGCCGGCCGAGATGCGGACGCTCGGTGTCGTGGTAGCTGCCGGACAGGGCGAGATGCGGGTCCGCCATCGCCTCCTCCGGGGTGCGGACGGGCGCGGCGGGAATGCCTGCGGCCTGAAGCGCCGCGGCAAGAGGCTCCGCCTCCTGCGGCGCCGTCCATGCGGAGAGGGTAGCCGCCAGCGTCGCTTCCGTCAGACCGGTCAGCCGGGAGAGCGCGCGGCGCTGCCCCTCGTCGGCGGCAATCGCGATCCAGCGGTCGCCTGCGGCGGGATAAAGCCCGTGGAGCGCCAGGGACACATGGCCGTTGCCGGGCCGCAGCGGCTCCCGCCCCGTGGCCGAACGGGTCAGCACGGGGGCCGCGGCAAACGGCAGCAGGAACTCCACCTGGCTCAGGTTCAGCCACTGGCCCCGTCCCGTCCGCTGCCGATGATGGAGGGCGGCCAGCAGCGCCACCGCCCCGTAAAGCCCGCCGACCGGATCGCCATAGGCGACATGGCCAAGCACCGGCGGCTCCCCCGGCTCCCCCCGGAAGCTCGGCAGGCCCGACGCCTGTTCCAGCGTGGAGCCGTAGGCCCGCGTGTCGGACAGCGGGTTGCCGGTGCCGAAGGCGGACATCGACAGCATGACCAGATCGTCGCGCCCCTCGGACAGCACCTCCCAGCCCAGACCGAGCCGCGCGATGACGCCTGCGGCATGGTTCTCCACCACCGCATCGCTTTCGGCGACCAGCCGGCGGGCGAGATCGGCGCCCTCCGGCGTGGTCAGGTCGAAGCTGACGCTCCGCTTGCCGCGGTTCATCGCGGCGAACCGGTGGCTTTTCTCGAACTGTCGGGCGGCAATGGCCTCCGGTGTCCATTGCGTCGCGCGCCACCAGTCCGGGTAGCGGCCCGCCTCGATCTTGATGACCTCCGCCCCGAGATCGGCAAGGATGCGGGTCGCGAGCGGCCCGGCCCAGCCCATGGAGAAATCCGCGATCCGCAGACCTGCGAGCGGCGCCTCGGCGGTGGAGCGGGGCGGCGGGGCCTGCCCCTCTCCCTGCGGCGCGGCGACATGGAGCGGGGAGGCGGGGGCGTCGAGCACCCTGTCCCTCACACGTACCGGGGCCACCGCCCCGCGTTCCGCGAACACCGGGTTGGCAAGGATGCCCGCCGCATCCGGCACCACCACGGCGGGGATGCGGAGCCGCCGCGCCTCCTCCGCCCACTCCTGCGCTGTTCGCGCGGGAAGGGCTGCGTCGATGGCGGCCTCCACCGCATCCGCGCGCTGCTCGCGGAGCGTGGTGGTCGCGAAATCCGGGTTCTCGGCCAGATCGGCCCGCCCGATCATCCGGCAGAACGCGTCCCACTGCTGCGGCGTGATCAGCGTGACGCCGAGCCATCCCTCCCGGCAGCGGTGGATGCTGAGCGGGCAGGTGGGGGAGAAGCGGTTGATCCCTGCGCGCGGCACCGCACGCCCGTAGTAGTCCACATCCGCGACCTGCAACTCCCCGAGCAGCAGCGCGGTTTCCAGAATGCTGACATCCAGGGTCAGGGCGGGCCCCCTGGCCAGCAGCGCCGTCAGCGCCGCCGCAGCCCCGGCAACACCGCCCAGCAGGGCGGAGTGCAGATCGCCCAGCGGGCGGGGTGCGCCATCCTGCGGCCCTGTCGGGTAGAGGACGCCGGAAAGCGCCTGCACCACCAGATCCGTGCCCTGCCACGCCGCATAGGGGCCGGACGCGCCGAACCATGAAAGCCGCACCGTGCCCCGTGTGGGCGTCACGGAAGGCGTGCCACGATGATCCTCCCCGATGATGAGAAGGTCCGGTTGAGCAGGAGGCGTGCCAAGCTGCGTGTCAGCGGGCATGGGGGTGGGCGTGTCCGTGCTGTCGCCGGTGGCAGTGCCCGTGGCGCGGCCCGTACTGCGGCCCGCGCCAGTGCTGGTGCCAGTGCCAGTGCTGGTGCGATTGCCGGTGCCCGTGTTTTCGCCCGTGTTTTCGCCCGTGCTTTTGCCCAGGCGCTTGCCCGCCATCAGCCACTCGTGAACGAGGCCGCGGGTGGCCGCGTCGCCCGGGATCTCCTCCCGCGCGGCAAGGGGGTCGCCGCCGGATGGGGGCAGTACCGTCACCTCCGCCCCAAGGCTGGCGAGCAGCCGTCCGCACCATGCGCCCGCCACGCCCGGTCCCGTCTCCACCACGGTGATCCCTGCGAGCGGCCCGATCCCTGCAGACCTGTCCATCCGGTTCCTCCCCCTGTCAGCCCGCCACGGGCAGGGAGGGCGGCCCTCCTCCGGCCCGCGGCTCCCGTCATGTATCACGTCATGGCTTCCGTCATGGACCACCATGATGCCCGGCGCCACGGTAAGCTGACAAATGTCAGCCTCGCAAGCCATTTGTTGCCGGCGTCCGGTTTACAGCTTGACCGACAGGGGGGCAAAGACTAACCTGACAAGTGTCAGTAATTCTCGGTGGAGGCTGAATGGCCCCCGCGCGAACGGCTGACAGGGGGAAGACAGGGGGGTTACATGAGGATCACCGGGCTTAACGTCCCGGTCGGATGAGGCCACGGCCCCCGACCGGAAGCGACCTGCTCCCGCACCCCGGCGCTCCGGCGAACCGGGACCACCAGCCATTTCGAGGAAGCCGACCATGACCATAAATCTTCAGGTGCCCGCATGATGCCCGTGACCCCCGTCCGCAAGCTGCTCGTCGCCAACCGGGGGGAGATCGCGCTGCGCATCTTCCGCACCGCGGCGGAGCTGGGCATCGTGACCGTGGCCGTCTATGCGCCCGATGACCGCGAGAGCCTGCATGTGCGCGGCGCGGATGAGAGCGTGGCGCTTCCGGGCACCGGCGTGCGCGCCTATCTCGACATGGACGCGGTGATCGCGGCGGCGGAGCAGGCGGGCGCGGACGCGATCCATCCGGGCTACGGTTTTCTGGCCGAGAACGCGGAATTCGCCCGCCGGGTGAACGCGGCAGGCATCCGTTTCGTCGGGCCGACGCCGGAGGCGCTCGCGCTGCTGGGCGACAAGATCGCGGCCAAGGCGCGGGCGCGCGAAGTGGGCGTGCCGGTGCTGGAAGGCACGCTGGGGGCCACGTCGCTCGAGGAGGCGCAGAGCTTCTTCGCGGCGCTCCCCGCAGGCGCGGCCATGCTCATCAAGGCCATCGCCGGTGGCGGCGGGCGCGGCATGCGCATCGTCCAGCGGGCGGAAGATGTGGCGGAGGCCTGGCAACGCTGCCGGTCGGAGGCGGAGGCGGCCTTTGGCGATCCGAACGTCTATGTGGAGCAGTTCCTGCCCGCCGCGCGGCATATCGAGGTGCAGATCCTCGGCGACGGCACCGGCGCCTGCGTTCAGCTTGGCGAACGGGAATGCACCCTGCAACGCCGCCATCAGAAGGTGCTGGAAATGGCGCCCAGCCCGTCGCTCTCCGCCGCGGAGCGGGAGACGCTGGCGGAGCGGGCGCTGAAACTGGCCCGGAGCGTCGATTACCGCTCCCTCGGCACGTTCGAGTTCCTGATGGGCGAGGGGCCGGGAGAGCGGCTGTTCTTCATCGAGGCCAACCCGCGCATCCAGGTCGAACACACCGTGACGGAGGAGGTCTTCGGACAGGATCTCGTCGCGCTGCAACTGGGCATCGCGGGGGGGCGGACGCTGGCTTCCCTCGGCATCTCGCAGGAGGGGCTGCGCCCTCGCGGCTATGCGGTGCAGGCGCGGGTCAACATGGAGCATATGGATGCCACGGGCGGCGCGCTGCCCACGGGGGGCGTCATCTCCCGCTATGAACCGCCGAGCGGGCCGGGCGTGCGCGTGGATGGCTTTGCGCGGGCGGGCTACCGGACATCGGCCAGCTATGACAGCCTTCTGGCCAAGGTCATCGTCCATACCACGGCGACGGATCTGTCCGTCGCGCTCCGCAAGGCGGATCGGGCGCTGGCCGAATTCCGTATCGACGGGGTTGAGACGAACATCCCCTGGCTGCGCGCGCTGATCGCGCGGCCGGAGGTGCAGGCCAACGCGGTGACCACGCGCTTCATCGAAGCGCATGCGGCCGAACTCGCGCAGGCGGCGGAAGCCTACGTGCCGGTGGCAGATGCAGCGGATGCCGCCGCCGCCACGGCGCGGACGCCGGAGCTTGTGCTTGAAGGGGCGGAGCCGGTGCGCGCGCCCATGCAGTCCACCGTGGTCTCCATGGATGTGAAGGAAGGCGACGAGGTCCGGGCGGGCCAGCAGCTCGCCATCCTCGAAGCGATGAAGATGGAGCATGTGGTGTCCTCCCCCTGCGCGGCGCGTGTCGTGGCGGTGGGCGCAGGTGCGGGCCAGACGGTGATGTTTGGCGAAATGCTCCTCGCCCTTGAGCCGGCGGACGGCGGGGCAGAGGAACAGGCAAAGGATGCGGCGCTCGACCTCGACCATATCCGCGACGATCTGGCGGAGATGGAGCAGCGCCGGGCTTTCGGCCGGGACGAGAACCGCCCCGACGCGGTGGCCAAGCGGCACCGTCAGGGCAAGCAGACCGCGCGGGAGAACATCGCGCAGATCTGCGACCCGGACACCTTCGTGGAATACGGGGAGCTTGCCATCGCCGCACAGCGGCAACGCCGCCCGCTCGACGATCTGATCCGCAACACGACCGGGGACGGGATGCTGACCGGCCTCGGCACGGTCAACGGCGGTGCCTTCGGCGCGGACCGCGCGCGGTGCGCCTTTGCGGTCGGCGACTATACCGTGCTGGCCGGAACGCAGGGGCAGCGGCATCACCGCAAGCTCGACCGCATCCTGCATGTGGCGCAGCAGTGGAACCTGCCCGTCGTGCTGTTCGCAGAAGGCGGCGGCGGGCGCCCGGGCGACACGGAACGCGCGACCTACGCCGGGATTTCCAACGGCACCTTCTCCCGTTTCGCCGGGCTGAGCGGGCAGGTGCCGCTGGTCGGCGTGGTGTCCGGGCGGTGCTTTGCCGGGAACGCCGCGCTACTGGGGTGCTGCGACGTGATCATCGCGGATGAGACGAGCAATATCGGCATGGCCGGTCCGGCGATGATCGAGGGCGGCGGCCTTGGCGTCTATCCGCCCGAGGCGATCGGCCCGATCGACGTGCAGACCGCGAACGGCGTCGTCGATATCCGCGTGAAGGACGAGGCGGAGGCCTGCCGCGTCGTGCGCCAGTATCTCTCCTATTTCCAGGGGGATATTGCGGAGTGGGAGGCCCCCGACCAGCGCCGCCTGCGCCATGTCGTGCCGGAGAACCGCCTGCGCGTGTATGAGGTCCGCGACGCGCTGGAAACCATCGCCGACGTGGGCTCCGTGCTGGAACTGCGCCGCGAGTTCGGCGTGGGCATCGTCACCGCCTTCATCCGCATCGAGGGCAAGCCCTTCGGCGTGATCGCCAACAATCCCAAGCATCTGGGCGGCGCCATTCACGCGGATGCGTCGGACAAGGCCTCACGCTTCATGCAGCTTTGCGACGCGTTCGACATCCCGCTGGTGTCGCTTTGCGATTCACCGGGCTTCATGGTGGGGCCGGAGGCGGAAAAGACTGCGCTCGTGCGGCATGTCTGCCGGATGTATGTGACGGGCCGTTCGATCACCGTGCCGCTGTTCACCGTCGTGCTGCGCAAGTTCTACGGGCTGGGCGCGATGAGCATGGCGGGCGGCGGCACCTACGACAACTTCTTCACCGTCTCCTGGCCCACCGGGGAGTTCGGCCCGATGGGGCTGGAAGGCGCCGTGCGGCTGGGCTTCCGGCGCGAGCTTGATGAGGTGACCGACCCCGAGGAGAAACAGCGCCTCTACGACAGGCTGCTCGAGGAATACCGGGAGCAGGGGAAGGCGATCTCCGTCGCCTCCAGCTTGGAGATCGACGCGGTGATCGACCCGGTGGAGACGCGGGAATGGATCCTCGCGGGACTGCGTTCGGTGAAGCTGCGCCCGCCGCTGTCGGGGCGCAAGCGGCCCTTCGTCGATACCTGGTAGGCCGGGCGGCTGCCACGCTGCCAATTGTTGACAATTGGCAATTGACTTGAGGCGCGATCTGTTGATGCTTCTGAAAGGCGGGTGCGATGCATCCGCCTTTCGGCCTGCGGAGATGATCCACCATGACCTTGACGCTTCTGAGAAGCCCGAAGACCATCCCCGAGCAGATCGCCGATACCTGCGGCGTGATGATCGTGGACGGTCGTTTCACCGCCGGACAGCGGATGGTGGAACAGCAGGTGGCGGAGCAGTTCGGCGTCAGCCGCGGCCCGGTGCGGGAGGCTTTCCGCATCCTGCAGAAACGGCGTCTCATCGACATCACGCCGCGGCGCGGCGCCCATGTGCTGCCGATCTCTCTCGCCTCCATCACCGATCTGTTCAACGTGCGCATGGCGCTGTCCTGCCTTGCCGTCCGCACCTTGGGGGAGCGGGACAGGGAGGAGGAGGCGCTGGAGAGAGTCCGCGCGCGCATTGAGGATTTGGCCCTCATCGCGGCCGATGAGGAAAGCACGCACCTGACCTTCGGGTTCGGAATGACGCGCGCCGTCCACGCGATCTCCAGGGCGAGCGGCAACGACCTCGTGGTGCAGCTCATGCGCGAAATGAATGAGCAGACGCTCTGGACAACGATCTGGCGCAAGCCGCTCGACTACGCCACCCCCGCGGCCCGGGAGCGTCGGGCGGCGCAGATGGCCGCTGTCTGGGAGGCAATCGCGGCAGGGGACACGCTGACGGCGGAAGCCCGGCTGCGCATCATTCTGGAGGAAAGCAGGGATGGCGCCCTTGCCCGTCTTGCGGCAACCCGGCGGTTCGAGGCCGGCTAAAGCATCGATCAGACAGTGGCAACGGCATGAAAAAGGGGGTGAGCAATCGCCCCCTTTCTTTGTTCCAGGCGGAATCCTGACAAATGACAGGTTACTGATAGGTATGTTGTTGACAGTTGACGATCCGAGTGTTTCTGTCACCTGACACGGTATGCGCCGGGGAGGGCGCGCGCCGTCGGGGAGGATTGCCATGCAACGACCGCTGCGACATCTGCCGCCTCCGGCAAATACCCGGAGCAGGCCGGCCCTCGGCCGGACGGCACTGATCCGCGGTCGCGATTGCAGGGGAGGGGGATCATGACCATTGCCTATGCGCAGCCCGATGCCGCGGCGCGTCCGGTTACCGGCAAGGAAGCGGATACACCGCTGCTGAGCGTCGAGGGGGCGAGCATCGCCTTTGGCGCCGTGCAGATCACCAAGGATGTTTCGTTCACCATACAACGCGGCGAACGCGTGGGGCTGGTGGGGGAAAGCGGCTGCGGCAAGTCCGTGACCGGCCTGTCGCTGTTGCGCCTGCTGCCCCGCACCTCCCGGTTGGGTGGCCGCATCATGTTCGAGGGAGAGGACGTCCTGACCATGCCGCCCCGCCGACTGCGGCAGATGCGCGGCAACCGCATGGCGATGATCTTTCAGGAACCGATGAGCGCGCTCGATCCGGTTTTCACCATCGGCGACCAGATCAGCGAGGCGTACCGCCTCCACCGCGACGCGAGCCGGACGGATGCGCGCACCGCGGCGATCGACGCGCTCCGCGACGTGGGAATCCCTGCCCCGGAGCGGCGGTATGACGAATATCCGCACCAGCTTTCCGGGGGCATGCGCCAGCGGGCGATGATCGCCATGGCGCTGATCTGCCGTCCGAAACTCCTCATCGCCGACGAGCCGACGACCGCGCTGGACGTGACCATTCAGGCGCAGATCATGGACCTGCTCTGCCGCCTGAGCGAGGAGGCCGGGACGGCGCTGCTGTTCATCACCCATGACCTTGGCGTGGTGGCCGAGACCTGCACCCGGATGCTGACGATGTATGCCGGACAGATAGTGGAGGATGCGCCCGTCGATGACGTGCTGCTGAAACCGCGCCATCCTTATACCTCGGGGCTGCTGCGGTCGCTGCCGCGGCTGAATCAGAAGCGGGGGGAACTGGCGTTCATCCCGGGCCGCGTGCCCGCCCCCGCGCAGATGCCGGAGGGATGCCGTTTCCGCGCGCGCTGCGACTTTGCCCGCGCCGGATGCGAGCGGCCGCAGACGCTGGAGCCGTCCGGCCCGGACCGGATGGCCCGCTGCTGGCGGCAGCGCGATCTCGACCTGGAAGGAGCCGTCGCATGAGGGACACCACCATGACAGCGGCACGGGACGCGGTGATCGAGGTCAGCAACCTGCGCATCCGCTTCCCCGTCAACGGCGGCACGGAAACGGTGAAGGCGGTGGACGGGGTCGATTTCTCCGTTCTCGCGGGGGAGACCTTCGGGATCATAGGCGAATCCGGCTCCGGCAAGACCACCATCGGCAGGGCGCTGGCCGGACTGCTCGAGCCGACGGAGGGCGATATCCTCTATGAAGGCGACGATCTCCGCCGCCTGTCGCGCAGGGAATACCGGGAGCGGCGGCGGCGCTATCAGATCATCTTCCAGGACCCGAACGCGTCGCTCAACCCGCGCAAGACCATCCTTGAAAGCCTGATGGAACCGATGGTCATCAAGGGCGGGATGAGCCGGGAGGAGATGCGGCGCAAGGCCATGGAGTCGCTCGACCGCGCGGGGCTTCGCGCCGATCTCGCCGAGCGCTATCCCCATCAGCTTTCGGGCGGGCAGAAGCAGCGGGTGAACATTGCCCGCATCCTGCCGCTGGAGCCGAAATTCGTCGTCTGCGATGAGGTGGTGGCCGCGCTGGACGTGTCGATCCGGGGCGAGATTCTGAACCTGTTCAACACGTTGCAGCGCGACCTTGGCCTGTCCTTCGCCTTCATCGCGCATGATATTTCCGTTGTCGCCCATGTGAGCGACAGGATCGCGGTCACCTATCTGGGCCGGTTCATGGAGCTGGGGAATACGGAGGATGTCATCCACCGGCCCCTCCACCCCTATACCGCCGCGCTGCTTTCGGCCGAGCCGGAGCCGCTGCCCGCCGCGATGCGCACCTCGCGCCGGATGCAGCTCAAGGGGGAAATCCCCAGCCCCATTTCGCCGCCCAGCGGGTGCCGCTTCCGCACGCGCTGCCCCTTCGCGGCGGAGCGCTGCACGGCGGAAGTGCCCGAATGGCGGGAAATGCGGCCCGGACAGTTCGTCGCCTGCCATTTCGCGGGCGAACTCGATTTCACGGTCGCCGCCTGAAGGCGGCGGGCCAGAGTCAAACGGTGCCGCCTGAGCGCGGCCGGAGGAGACCGGGGAGGGTGTCCTATGAACTTCACCACTGAGGAACGCCGCAAAATCGCCCGGCTGCTTCCCGACATGCGCCGCCGTCAGATCCTGATCGGCATGGGTGCCGCGGCGGCCATAGGCGCCATCGGTCTGCCGGGGGGCTTGCGGGCAGCGACGACCGGCACGCTGACGGTGGCCGCGAATGCCAACCCGTCGAGCCTTGATCCCGCGACGGGCGGCTCCGGCTCAGATCACGTGTTCCTGTTCAACTTCTACGACACGCTGATCGACTGGACGCCCGACACGCTGGAACCTGTTCCCGGGCTCGCGCGGGCCTTCACCTTCACCGACCCGAAGACGCTGGTGCTGGACCTGCAGGAGGGCGTGACCTTTCACGACGGTACGCCGCTCGATGCCGAGGCGGTGAAGCTCAACCTCGACCGCAGCAGGGAGGCGCAGGTTTCCAACATCCGCGCCGATCTGGAAACGGTGGAGAGCGTGGAGGTGACCGGCCCGCTGCAGGTGACGCTGCACCTCAAGGAGCCCGACAGCGCGCTGCCGCTCATCCTGTCGGACCGTGCGGGCATGATGATTTCCCCCAAGGCGCTCAGCGAAGCCGAGGGGGGCCGCGTGGACCGCGCGCCCGTGGGTGCGGGTCCGTGGAAATTCACCGGCTGGACCGATGGCGAGCGGGTCGCGGGCGAGGCCTATTCCGGCTACTGGCGGCAGGGCGCGCCGGGCGTGGCCAAGATCGAACTGCTGGTGGTGCCCGAACCGACCACCCGGCTCCGCGCCGTTCAGTCGGGGCAGGCGCAGATCTGCTACCAGCTTTCGGAGCGCCAGATCCCCATCATCAAGCGCACGCCCAACCTGACGCTGATGGAAACGCCGACGCTCTATATCTACAACATCTATCTCAACGCCGGGCGCGGGCCGTTGCAGGACCCCCGCGTGCGGCAGGCGCTGAGCCTCGCCATCGACCGGGATGCCTTCCTGCTGGCCACGCAGGCCGGTGTGGGCGAGGCGGCCTATGGTTTTCTGCCCAAGACGCACTGGGCCTATTCGGCGGAGCCTCAGACCCTCAACGCCCATGACCCGGACAGGGCCGCGGCGTTGATGAAGGAGGCGGGTGTCTCCGGGCTGGAGCTCGATTTCCGCGGCTATCCCGATCAGGCCTCCGTGCAGCGGCAGGAAGTCATCATGAGCCAGCTTGCCCGGATCGGCGTGAAGGGGCGGTTCACCAACGCGCCGATCGCGGAATCCTCCGGGCGCTTCTTCGGGCCGGAGAAGATCGGCGATGCGCTGCTGTCCGCCTGGACGGGACGCCCGGACCCGAGCATGTCCTATGACCTGGTCTTTTCGCAGAATTCCTATTTCAACACCGGCAAGGTCGCGGCTCCCGACGGGTTCGACGCCGCCATCGCCGCCAGCCGCGCCACCGCCGATCAGGCGGAGCGGAAGGCCGCCCTCGCCACGGCGCAGAAGCTCGGGGCGGAGTCCGCCATCTCCATCCCGCTCACCGTCCGCTACGAGGTCGATGCCTACGCCGAGGGCGTGGAAAACTTCACCGCCAACCTGCTCGGCAAGCCGAAGTTCAACGCGGTCACGCGTGTCGGGTGATCCCGACATGCGGCCCAACAGCGGAGGTCGCCCATGCTGACCAAGGTCCACCGCAGGATCATCGTCAACCGGCTCCTGCAATCCATTCCGGTGCTCATCCTCGCCACCTTCATGGTGTTCACGCTGATGAAGCTCCTGCCCGGCGACGTGGCCATCACCCTCGCCGGTGAGAATGCCACCCAGGAACGGATCGAGGAGATCCGCACGCTCTACGGCCTCGACCGGCCGTTCATCGTGCAATACCTGTCCTGGCTCGGCCATGCGGTCACGGGGGATCTGTCGAACTCCCTCCTGTCGGGCGAGGCAGTGCTGGAAACGGTGAAACGCGTGTTCCCGAACACCCTGTTCATCGTGCTTTACGCGGTCGTCGTGTCCATCCTGGTCGGGGTGCCGCTCGGCATTCTCGCGGCGAGCCGCCCGCGTTCGCGGCTGGACGGGTTCGTGATGACGCTGTCCTCCATCGGGATCGCGCTGCCGAACTTCTGGATCGCGATGATCTTCGTCGCGACCTTCGCCCTGAACCGGATGTGGTTCCCGGCGACGGGCTTTGTCTCGCCGCTCGACAACATCTGGCAGGCGATCTGGTATTCGACGCTGCCGGCGCTGGCGCTCGCCTCCAGCGGCATCGCCGAGGTGTCCCGTCAGCTTCGCAGCTCCCTGACGGAGATCCTGTCCTCGCAATATGTCCGCACCCTCCATGCCAAGGGCCTGTCCCCGGCGGTGATCCTGTGGAAGCACGGTCTGCGCAACGTCAGCGTCAACCTGCTGACCGTGATCAGCCTGCTCATCAACCGCACGCTCGCCGCCACGGTGGTGGTGGAGGTGGTGTTCGCCATCCCCGGCATGGGCAATTCCATCGTCAATGCGGCGCTGCAGCGGGATTTCCCGGTCGTGCAGGGCATCGTGCTCGTGATGGTGGTGACGGTGATCCTCGTGAACCTCGTCACCGACATGCTCTATAGCGTTCTCGATCCGAGGATCAGCCAGAAATGACCGATATTTCCACCACTCCGATGCGGCAGGAAACCCGGTGGAAGCCGGTATGGAACTGGCTGCGCCACGACACCCGGACGCTGCTGTCGGCAATCGCGCTGGCGATCATCGTGGGGGCGGCGCTGCTGGCCCGCTGGATCGCGCCCTACGATCCGACGGCGCAGGACTACATGGCCATTCTGGAGCCGGCGAGCATGACGCACCTGCTCGGCACCGACGACCTTGGCCGCGACATCTTCAGCCGGCTGGTCTATGGCGCTTCCGCCTCCATCTATGCCTCGTTCCTTGCGGTCGGTGTCGCCGCGCTGCTGGGGATCCCGATCGGGCTGATCGCGGGCTATGCGGGCGGCTGGACGGATACGATCATCAGCCGGGTGATCGACACCTTCCTGTCCTTCCCGTCCATCGTGCTCGCCATCGCGGTGACGGGCGCGCTCGGTATCGGGCTGACCAATGCGATGATCTCCGTGGGGATCGTCTTTGCGCCGCAGCTTGCACGGCTCGTCCGGGCGCGGACGCTGGTGCTCCGGCAGGAGCTGTATGTGGACGCCGCGCGCTGCTTCGGGGCATCCACCCCGCGCATTCTGCTTCACCACATCCTGCCCAACGCGATCCAGCCGGTGATCGTGCAGATGACCATGCTGATGGCCGTGGCGCTGCTGGCGGAAGCAAGCCTGAGCTTCCTCGGCCTCGGCATGCAGCCGCCGGATTCGAGCTGGGGCTCCATGCTGGCGCGCGCCTATCTCTACATGGAGATCGCACCCGCCCAGATGTATGCGCCGGGCATCGCCATCCTCGTGACCGCGCTGGCGTTCAACGCTCTCGGCGAGTCGCTGCGCGAGGCGCTGGATCCGACATCCCGCGAGCAGTGAGACGCGCGGGAGGAGGGGGCGGGGAGAGAGGGGCGGGCGGCCCTCCGGCCCCCCGCATGAGTTGACGCACGGACCCGCCGTGACGCGGGAGCTGCCACCATCCAGCCGAACCGTGCGCCCGAACAAGGGAAATGAGATGCCAAGCACAACGATAGACGAAACCGGATATCTGGCCGATCTGGCCGCGCGACGGGCGAAGTCGTGGCCGAGGGACATACCCGCCGAAATCACCTATCCGCTGGGGGAACGGCCGCTTTCCGACTATCTGCGCCACTGGGGCGATACGCAGGCGGCGGAGACCGCGCTCATCTACTACGGGACGGAGATCACCTGGGGCGAGCTTGACCGGCTGAGCGAGGGGTTCGCCAATCTTCTCAAGGGCCTTGGCATCGGCAAGGGCGACAGGGTGGCGGTCTTCCTGCCCAACTGTCCGCAGTTCCACATCGCGTTCTTCGGCATCCTGAAGCTCGGTGCGGTGCATGTGCCGATCAGCCCGCTCTCCAAGGGCTATGAGCTTGCCTACCACCTCAACGATTCCGGCGCGGAGGTGATCGTCGCGCAGGATACCCTGCTGCCCGTCGTCGATGAGGTGCGGGCGGAAACCCGGCTGCGCAAGGTGTTCGCCACCAGCCTCTCGGAACTGGTCCCGGAGGAACCCGCATTCAACGTGCCGGGCTTCGTGCGCCAGCCGCCCGCGCCGATGGCGGGAGCGGAGCCGTTCCTGCCCGCCGTCCGCTCCGCCCCGAAGGAGCGTGTCGGCGGCGCGGATCTGGATGGGGTCGCGGCGCTCAACTATACGGGCGGCACGACGGGCATGCCCAAGGGCTGCGTCCACACACAGCGCGACATGCTCTATACCGGTGCCGCCAACTGGTCCGTCGCCATGGCGGGCGACCGGACACTGATCTTCCTGAGCTACTTCCCCGAATTCTGGATCGCGGGGGAGAATGCGGCGCTGGTGTTTCCGGCAGTGACCGGGCGGCCTCTGGTGCTGCTGTCACGTTGGGATCCGCTGGGTGTGATGCAGGCGGTGGACCGCTACCGGGTGACCAGCATGGCGATGATGGTCGATGGCGCGGTGGAGCTGATGGACCACCCCCGCTTCGGGGAGTTCGACCTGTCCTGCCTGAAACGCCTGCGTGTCACCTCCTTCGTCAAGAAGCTGAACGTGGACTACCGCCAGCGCTGGCGTGAGCTGACCGGCACGACGCTCGCGGAATCGAGCTGGGGGATGACGGAGACGCATACCTCCAACACCTTCACCACCGGCATGCAGGACGACGACTACGATCTGAAGGCGCAGCCGGTGTTCGTCGGTCTGCCGATACCGGGGACGGAGTTCAAGATCTGCGACTTCGACACCGGGGAGATCCTGCCGCCGGATACGGAGGGGGAGATCGTCGTGCGGACACCCGCGCTGCTCAAGGGCTACTGGAACAAGCCGGAGGAGAGCGCTGCCGCGCTGCGGGGCGGATGGCTGCACAGCGGCGATATCGGGGTGATCGACAGCGCGGGGTTCCTGCACTACCTCGGCCGCCGCAAGGAGATGCTGAAGGTCAAGGGCATGAGCATCTTCCCCGTGGAGATCGAGGGCCTGCTGGGCAAGCACCCCGCCGTCGTCGGCAGCGGCGTCATCGGGCGCGACGATGCGGAGAAGGGCCAGGTGCCCGTGGCCTTCGTCGAACTGAAGGAGGAGCACCGGGGCCGCGTTTCCGCCGCGGAGCTTGCGGGCTGGCTGGGCGAGCGTATCGCGGCCTACAAGGTGCCGGAGATCGTGGTGATCGCCGCCCTGCCGCTCACGCCGACGGGCAAGGTCCGCAAGACCGATCTGCCCCAGTTCCTGCCCATGCCCGAACCCGCCGGATCTTGATGGCGGCTCTGGCGATGCCGGTGCTCGCGCCCGGCGGGCGATGGAGCCGTGGCGGGTCTCTGCGTCAACTGTCGAGCGACCGCGACCCGGTGAAGGGGCGTGGCAGTCCGAAGGGGCACGCCAGTCTCAACGGGTGTGCCAGTCTGAAAGGGTGTGTCCGGCTGTGGCAGGAGGTGAGCGCACTCCGCCATCCCCTGTGCCGGTCAACGTCTGACCGGAGCCTTTGCCTGCGGAAGCCGCCTCACTTCGCGGCCGTGCTTCGATCCGCGGGACGCGGCGGCCCGGAGCCGTGTGCGGCCCCTGCCTTCGGCAAGGGGGAAGGCGCCGCGCCGGTATGTCGGCCCCACGGAAACCGGAGGGGGGAGGGATCTCCGCTCCGCCGCCATGGCGCCCCGCCGCATCGCGCCCTCCCGCCCCATTCCCGCCAGCGGACAGATCCAGACCAGCCGGCGGACAATCCTTGCAAGGAGATGAGATGACCAGCCTCTTTCCCACCCCGCTGACCGAAACCGATGGTTGGCTGACAGGGCCGCTTCGCGCGCCTGTCCAGATGCTCTCCGCCCAGAACTATGACGGCCACGCCTCCATCCACGATGACCGCGCGGCGCAGACACTGGGCTTCAAGGGCGGCACGATCGAGGGGCCGACCCATTTCAGCCAGTTCGACCCGCTGGCCGTGCGCCTGTTCGGAGACCGCTGGCTGGCGGCGGGCTGTATCTCCGCGCATTTCCGCAACCCCGCGTTCGAGGGTGACCGGCTCCGCGCCATGGCGCGGCAGGTCGCGCCCGACAAGGCCGAGATCCGCATGGAGCGGGAGGACGGGACGGAGATCCTGCGCGGCAGCCTCTCCGTCGGCCCCGATCATCCGGTTTCGGCGCTGGAGGAACGGATGGCGACGCTACCGCCGCTGGAGGGCGCGCGGATCCTCGCCGATGTGCGGGTGGGGATGCAGACGCCCCGCCGCCCCATTTCCATGGGCTTCGATCAGAACATGGGCCATCTCTACCCGTTCAGCCTGGCCGAGAAGCTGTCCCGCATCACCGAACCGTCGCCGGCCTACCGGGGTGCCGTCGGGACCTGGCGCGAGGCGGTGATCCCTTTCGAGATGTTGAGCGTGCTGTTCTGCTACACCAACAAGCAGGATCCCTTCCCGGTGCGCGGCCCCGCCATCGGCCTGTTCGCGGATCAGGAGATCCGGCTGCTGGACGGCCCGATCTTCGTGGGCGAGCCTCTGGAGGTCGCGCGGGAGGTGGTCGCCCTGTCGGGCAGCCGCAGAACGGAAAGCATGTGGGTCCGCTCCGCCATCTACCGCCCCGGGACGACGGCGCCCGCAGCAACGATGCTGCTGAACCTCGCCAGCCTGAAAGACTCCTACAAGGGCGACGTGGATACGGCTGCCACGGCCTGACGGCATCCATCGCGATAACCGGCTGCCCGCCGCGCGGTAGGGGCAAATCCCTTGCTGTGGTGGCGACCGTGTCAGGAGCTCCGGCATTCCCGGTAGAAGGACATGCCGCGGTTCCTGACATGCCGCTCACCTACCATTTGCTCTGGAACAAGCGGCGTCCAAGCTGCACCGCGGGCGTGATATCCTCCGGGAGAACATCTGCGGGTCCATAGGCCGAACGCGATGTCAAAGCTTTTGGCCACGCGTGCGGGGGATGGCGCCGCTGCAGGAATGGCCCCAGCGCATGAAGCGCTTGGTCCGCGCGCGCGGGATGGTTCTTGGATGGGAACGCCAAGGATGCCTCATAGGCTTGGTCCGCGCGTGCAGGGGAATGGCCCGTCACAAGGCGCCAGCCTCCGAATACGGAGGTTGGTCCGCGCGCGCGCGGGGGATGGCGGTGCGTTGGGGGTGGTGATGGACACGACATCCAGCTTGGCCCGCGCGCGTGTGGGATGGCGTAGCGGATGACTTCCTCCCGCCGGTCCATGCGCTTGGTCCGCACGCGTGTGGGTGGCTTCGAAATCCATGGCCGTCCTCCCGCTGCCGCGGCTTGGGCGCACGCGCGTGGGGATGGCCCGGAGCGCGCGGCATAGAACCTGGCATAGGCAGCTTGGGCCGCACGCGTGGGGATGGGCCTTCTGGCTGGCAGCGTTGGCGGTACGATCCGGTTCGGCCCGTACGCGCGGGGGGTGGCTGATGTGCATGGATAGCGTATCTTCTGTCTGGCGTTTGGCCGCGCGCGTGAGCATGGCCGACGGACAGGCGCGAGGGGTGGATCTCCAATGGCTTTGACCCACACGCGCGGGGATGGCGCCGAACAGACCCTCGCCGACGACAAGATGCGCGCTTTCGCCCACACGCGCGGGGGATGGCGGAGGCGAGGGTCGTGAACCCAAGCTGGCGGGCCCTTTGGCCCGCGCGCGGGGGATGGAGCGGGCTGCTCTCACCGGCTGCGGGCCGGTATCGGTCTCGCCTTCATGTGCGAGGGATCAGGATGCACGCGGCCACCCTCGGTCATCGCGCGGGATTTCGCACTTGCGCGACGGCGCTGCATGACGGCGCATGACGGCGCTGCATATCGCAGATCATGGAGCCTTCCCGGAAGGAGGAGGCTTCGCCTCGCGCTCGGGGAGTTGTTCCGCGGACCATGCCTTGGGGCATCCGTCGGCTTCGCCTTGGCACGCGGGGAATGCATAGAGTCCGGCTGTTCCGACCCGTCAAAGATTTCCCCTTGCGCGCTCTGGCGGCAAGGCACGTTCCGGCGCGGGAATGCGGATCCCCATGCGGCCCGTCCGCCGCCCTACAGGTCTGCGTTGGAGGGGAAATCGTCCGCAATCTGAAGAATCCACCCGGAAATCCAGCCATTCTGGGCCGATTTACCGCGCATCGGCATACCACTTCGTCAGCCTCCCAAGGAGGGACCGCTTCCCCCCCGCGCGGCAGCGAGCGGTATATGGCCAGAGCCTTCGCGTCGCCGGGCTGGACGGCGCGGCGGATTCAGGCTCATCTGACACCGGCTACGGCACGCGACCGAAAAGAGAAGGCATCGCATCGACATGGAACTTACCGAACTGTCCGCCACCCGCCTGTCGGCGCTGATCCATGCGCGATCCGTCGCACCCTCCGAGGTGATGGCGGCCTATCTGGCGCGGCTCGACAGCGTGAACGGAAGCGTGAACGCCATCGTCTCCCCCCGCGAGCCGGATGTGCTGATGGCGGAGGCACGGGCGCTGGACGATACGCCGCCGCAGGGATGGCTTCATGGTATTCCCTTCGCGATCAAGGACCTGGCGCTCACCGCAGGGATCCGCACCACCTGGGGTTCACCGCTCCATGCCACGCATGTTCCGGTGAAGGACGGGCTGCTTGCCCAGCGGATCCGGGCGGCGGGCGCGATCCTGACCGGCAAGACAAACGTGCCCGAATGGGGGCAGGGCAGCCATACGTTCAACCCCGTCCACGGCACGACGCTGAATCCCTACGACCTGTCGCGCAGCGCGGGCGGATCCTCTGGCGGTGCGGCGGCGGCGCTGGCGGCGCGCATGGTCTGGGCGGCGGACGGATCGGACATGATGGGGTCACTGCGCAACCCCGCGGCCTTCTGCAACGTCTATGGCTTCCGCCCGACATGGGGCCTTGTGGCGGATGAGGCGGAGGGGGACGGGTTCTTCTCCACGCTCGCCACCAACGGGCCGATGGCGCGCGACGTGGAGGATCTGGCCCGCCTGCTGACCGTGATCGCGGGCGAGAACCCGGAAAAGCCCTTCCCGCGCCCGAATGCCGACTGGGCCGCGACGCTGGACGGGGGGATCGCCGGACTTCGTATCGGCTGGCTGGGCGACTGGGGCGGGGCCTATGCCATGGAACCCGGCATCCTGCCGCTGTGCGAGGCGGCACTGCGGCAGATGGAAGCGATGGGCGCCCATGTGGAGCCGCTTCCCCCGCCGTTCCCGGCGGAGAAACTGTGGGACTCCTGGATCACCCTTCGGGCCATGCTCTCGGCCGGAAGCAAGGCCGCGCTCGCCAGCGACCCGGAAAAGCGCCGCCTGACCAAGCCGGAAACCATCTGGGAGGTGGAGCGCGGCGCGGGCCTTTCCGCCGTGGCCGCCTATGATGCCAGCGTGGTCCGCAGCCGCTGGTATGCCCATGCGGCGCGGCTGTTCGAGCGGTTCGACCTGCTGGTGCTGCCCTCCGCGCAGGTCTGGCCCTTCCCGGCGGAGTGGCGCTGGCCGGAGACCGTGGCGGGGCGGCAGATGGACACCTATCACCGCTGGATGGAGGTGGTCATCCCCGCGAGCCTTGCGAGCCTGCCCGCCCTCTCTGTCCCCGTGGGCTTCGGCGATGGGGGACTGCCGATGGGGATGCAGCTCATCGGGCGGGCGGGCGCGGATGCGGCGGTGCTGCGCGCGGGCCATGCATGGCATCTGGCGACCGGCTGGCCTCAGGCGCGGCCGCCCCGTGTGAGCGCTGCG
>NZ_DAMDHB010000042.1:0-31209 GCF_032102465.1 Haematobacter sp.
CAGCAGAAGCCGAGGCCAACTGCCACGCAGCTCTGGAAACTGAACCCATGGCCGCATAACTCACCAAAATCAGCCTCCGGCAAACCCGGGGCAGTTCAGATCCCCTTTTTTGGCGGCCATACTGGTCGCCGTTCGATGGGCCTCGAGATATGTCGCGTCGATCATCACGGTCTTCTCTTCGCCGTGCTCAGCGGCCAGACCTGCCATCATCCGGGCGAAGATGCCTTTCTCGCTCCACCCCTTCCACCGGCTGTAGAGCGTCTTGTGCGGACCATAGGCGGCAGGAGCATCCCGCCAACGCAAGCCATTGCGATTGATGAAGATAATACCGCTCAAAACCCCCCTGTCATCGAGCCGAGGCTTACCATGAGGCTTGGGGAAGAAAGGGCCAAGCGTGCCATATGCACGTCGGTCAGCCAGTAGAGATTGCTCATGTCACCGCTCCGTTTTCGAAGCCGAGAATCATGCTGTGCGCACAAAATCAATGCATCCTGAACCTATACTGCTTCTCGTATTGCTCGCGGATGTCGAGCGGGTTCGCCCGCAGCGAATTCTCCATCCCCCGCTTCGCGTCATCAACCCAGCCCTCGATCTCAGAGGGCGACAGATCGAACGACCGGCTCGCCTCCGCCACCGTCGTCTTGCCCTGGATGATTTCGATCACCAGCGCTGTCTTGCGCTTCGCAGTCCACCGTTTGACGCCGTCGTCCATACTCACACTCATCGCTACCTGTCTCCTTGTAGCATGAGCAGAAAATCAGTGGGTCGATACACGGCTTGAAAGGAGCAACTGAAAGACCGCAGCGACATCGGCGCAATGGTGCCCGAGATGATGATGCCCAAGGATGGGGCTGTGCTTGCCCCAGGCTGCTCCCCAGATCGGGCCGGAGCGTTGCATTTGCATAAATCTTCGGTGCTCCGAGGGCCGCAAAAATCATCAGCTTATTTTGTTGCGCAGAAAACTCTGCTTGTCTCGACAAAATTCAGCTCGGTCCGATCTCTAGAAAGTTCGGGAAATCCGAACTCCCATACCCGCGGCACTCCTCGATCCAGACTGCTTTCAGCGAGAGCAGGACCGTCTCGACCTCGGAAGACCCACCCCGCGCCAATGATTTCCCTGCGACCCTCGGTATTTGGCGGCGATGGCGATTACGGTAACCACCGAGAGGGTTCGTCTGCCCTGGCGCATCTGCAGGCAAGGGGCGTCGCGCCAGACATGAGGTCATTCGCCGGTCGGCTCAGAAATTCGCCGACGCGCCCCTCCTTCACCGGGAAACCGATCCGAGCGATTTTTCTGGACCGGCCCATTCCGTGCCCGGTTTCAAGACGGTGTTTTCCGAGATGCCACTCATTCCCATGACCTGGACGAGATCATCGACGCGGCGGGTGGAAAGGCTCATCGTGGCTTCCTGGCTCATAGCCCCCGAAACCTGTTCGGAAGTTTTGCGAGCTTCCAGAAAGCCGGGGAAGTAGCTGCCCTGACTCGGCTTCAGCAGCCGCGGGTTCCGGGTACCGAGCCGGATATCTGGTGCGCGATCATGGTAGCCGCTGCGCTTCGTGGAACGCTCGCCGCTGCGCTCAGCCCAAGGGGCGCCGATCATGCCTTCGACATCCGTCCGAGCGATCCAGTGGATCGATCGCTTTTCGCCGGAAGCCCATGACCAACTGAAGAACGGCCTCGGTGATGCTTCCTGATCTGCGTTGCCAGCAGCTCGGACAAGTCCATGCCGGTCTTGGCCATCGGGGTTTCCGGCTGGTTCGTGGTCGAAGCGTCGACTCCACCTCGACCATACATCCCGATGGCCACTACCGGTTACACCACGGCTGAGGACGCTACCCGAAGCGGCTGAGGCGGTGACGGATGATGTCTTCAGCCTCGGCGATGATGCGGGTGAGGAGGTCGGCGCAGTTGGGGATGTCGTGGATCAGGCCCTGCACCTGCCCGGCCCAGATCAGCCCTGCGTCCAGATCGCCGGTGGAAAGCGCCACGCGGCCCTTCGCGCCGGAGACCAGCGGTTGCACATCCGCGAAGACCGCGCCCGGGCGGGAGCCGATCTCCGCCACCTGCTCCGACACCGAATTGCGCGCCACGCGGCCGGTGTTCTTGAAGCCGCGGAAGATGAGCTTCGTGTCGCGTTCGCCGTTGGCGACTAGGAACTCCTTCACCGCCTGATGAATCGGCGCCTCCACCGTCGCGCAGAAACGGGTGCCCATGTTGATCCCCTCGGCGCCGAGCGCCAGCGCCGCGACCAGCCCGCGCCCGTCGCCGATGCCGCCCGAGGCCAGCATCGGCACCGTGACCTGATCCGCCGCCGCCGGGATCAGCACCAGCCCCGGCACGTCATCCTCGCCCGGATGGCCCGCGCACTCGAACCCGTCGATGGAGATGATGTCCGCCCCCATCCGCTCCGCCGACAAAGCATGGCGCACGGAGGTGCATTTGTGCAGCACCGTCAGCCCGTGGGACTTGAAGTCGTCCACATGCTCCTGCGGCTTGCCACCCGCCGTCTCCACGATCTTCACGCCGCTCTCGATGATCGCGCGGCGATAGTCGGCGTAAGGAGGCGGGTTCACCGACGGCAGGATGGTCAGGTTCACGCCGAAGGGACGGTCGGTCATCGTGCGGCAGCGGTCGATTTCCCGGCGCAGGTCATCCGGCGTTGCTTGTGTCAGCGCGGTGAGGATGCCGAGACCCCCGGCGTTGGAGACGGCGGAGGCCATCTCCGCCGTGCCCACCCACATCATGCCGCCCTGCACGATGGGGTGGTCGATGCCCAGCATTTCGGTGATGCGCGTGCGGATGGCCATCAGAGCGCCTCCACGATGGTGACATTGGCGATGCCGCCGCCTTCGCACATGGTCTGCAGCCCGTAGCGGCCCCCGCGCGCCTTGAGCGCATGGACCAGCGTGGTCATCAGCTTCGCCCCCGAAGCGCCCAAGGGGTGGCCGAGCGCGATGGCGCCGCCGTTGACGTTGAGCCGGTCGGGATCCGCGCCGGTGGCCTTCAGCCAGGCCAGCGGGACGGGGGCGAAGGCCTCGTTCACCTCGTAAAGGTCGATGTCGGCGATGGACATGCCCGCGCGTTCCAGCGCGCGTTGGGTGGCGCGCAGCGGCTCCTCCAGCATGATGACCGGATCGCCCGCGGTGACGGTCAGGTTCACGATCCGCGCCTTCGGCGTCAGGCCATAGCGTTTCAGCGCGGCCTCCGACACCACCAGCACCCCCGCCGCGCCGTCGCAGATCTGGCTGGCATTGGCGGCGGAGATCATGCCGCCCTCCTCCAGCAGTTTCACCTGGCCGATGGCCTCCAGCGTGGCGTCGGCGCGGATGCCTTCATCGCGCGTGTGGAACCCGCCGTCCACGGCCAGCGGCACGATTTCCGCGTCGAACGCCCCCGCCTCCGCCGCCGCCAGCCCGCGCCGGTGGCTTTGCAGCGCAAACCGGTCGAGGTCGTCGCGGGAAAAGCCCCATTTCTCCGCGATCATCTGCGCGCCGTGGAACTGGCTGAAGTCCCGCGTGCCATAACGCGCGGCGATCCGGTCGGAGAACGGGCCGATGCCCAACCCTTCCCGCGCATGGAATTTGGTGTTGGAGAACATCGGCACGCGGGTCATGGACTCCACGCCCATGGCGATGACCACGTCCTGCGTGCCCGACATCACCGCCTGGGCCGCGAACTGCACCGCTTGCTGCGACGATCCGCACTGGCGGTCGATGGTGACGGCGGGAACGCTGTCGGGGAGCTTGGAGGCCAGCACGCAGTTGCGCCCGAAGGCGAAGGCCTGTTCGCCGGCCTGCGTTACGCAGCCGACGATCACGTCGTCGATGACCGCCGGGTCGATGCCCGATCGCGCCACCAGCGCGTCGATCACTTCCGCCCCCAGATCAGCCGGGTGCCACCCGGCCAGCGCGCCGCCGCGCCGCCCGCCCGCCGTGCGGACCAGTTCCACGAGATAGGCCTCTGCCATGATGTTCTCCTCCGGGAGGGCCGCGCGGGGCGGCCGGTATGGGTTCCCCGCCCGGATGGGCGGGCGGTTCAGTGCCGTGCGCGCGTCACCTCGGCGCCATGCGGATCGCACCGTCGAGGCGGATCGTCTCGCCGTTCAGCATCGGGTTGTCGATGATCGCGGCCACCATGCGGGCATATTCCGCTGGATCGCCGAGCCGCGGCGGAAACGGCACCTGCGCGCCGAGGCTCTCCTGCGCCTCCTGCGGCAGCGACGCCAGCAGCGGGGTCAGGAAGAGCCCCGGAGCGATGGTGACCACCCGGATGCCCCAGCGGGCGAGTTCGCGCGCGACGGGCAGCGTCATGCCGACGATCCCGGCCTTGGACGCGGCATAGGCGGGCTGGGCGATCTGGCCGTCGAAGGCCGCGACCGAGGCGGTGTTGACGATGACGCCGCGTTCCTCGCCCAGCAGGTCGGCGCGATGCAGCGCCGCCGCGAATTTGGAGAGCACGTTGAACGTGCCGATGAGGTTGACGTTGACGATGGCCGTGAAATCCTTGAGGGGCAGGGGGTTCCCCTCGCGGTCGATGACCTTGCCGGGCGGCCCGATGCCGGCGCAGTTCACCAGGATCCGCGCCTTGCCATGCAGCCCCTCGGCTTCGGCGATGGCGGCCTCCACCTGCGCCTCATCCGTGACGTTCACCTTGATGAACGCGCCCCCAACGGCGTTGGCTTTGGCACGCCCAAGTTCCTCGTTCATGTCGAAAATGGTGACTTTGGCCCCCGCCTGCGCCAGCATCTCCACCGTCGCACCCCCAAGACCAGAAGCCCCGCCCGTCACAATCGCAGATTGTCCGTTGATCTCCATTCCGTTCCCCTCTCAGGCCGATTTCGGCCAGTATTCGTCCCGCAGCAGCCGTTTGATGAGCTTGCCCGTCTCCGTCCGCGGCATGTCGGCGCGGAAGTCGATCGTCCTCGGCACCTTGATGTTGGAAAGCCGCCCCTTGCACCAGTCGATGATCTCCTGCGCCTTGGCCGCATCGGCGGGAACGCCGGGGGCAAGCTGGATGACCGCCTTCACTTCTTCGCCCATTTCCGCGTTCGGCACGCCGAAGACGGCGGCATCGGCAACGTCGGGATGGGTGATGAGCAGGTCCTCCGTCTCCTGCGGATAGATGTTCACCCCGCCGGAGATGATCGTGTAGGCCTTGCGATCCGACAGGAAGAGATAGCCCTCTTCGTTCAGATAGCCGATGTCGCCGAAGGTTGCGCAGCCGGGGCGCAGATAGGCGGCGGCGGTCTTTTCGGGGTCGTTGCGGTATTCGAACTGCACGCCGCTGTCGAAATAGACACCGCCGATCTTGCCCCGCGGCAGCTCGTTGCCCTCATCATCCGCGATGATGATCGGCCCTGTCAGCGACCGGCCCACCGTGCCGGGATGGCGCATCCAGTCCTCCGACGTGGCCAGCGTCACGCCATTCGCCTCGGAGCCTGCGTAGAACTCGGTCAGGATCGGCCCCCACCAGTCGATCATCGCTTCCTTCACCTCGCGCGGGCAGGGGGCGGCGGCGTGGAAGGCCATCCTCAGCCGGTCGTGGCGATAACGGGCGCGCACCTCCGGCTCCAGCTTCAGCAGGCGCACGAAATGGGTCGGCACGAACTGGCCATGCGTGACGCCCCATTTCTCGATCAGGGCCAGCGTCTCCTCGGCGTCGAATTTCTCCGACAGGATGGCCGTGCCGCCGAACATCACCGCCATCATGGCGAAACGCAGCGGTGCGGCATGGTAGAGCGGTGCGGGGGTGATGAGCACGGTGTCCGGCCCCATCCCGCCCATGGTTTCGCACAGCACGGTCATCAGCGCGGGGATGACCGTGTCGACGGGCTGCGGCGTGAACCGCCGCACGATGCCCTTCGGCCGCCCGGTGGTGCCGGAGGAATAGAGCAGATCCGCGCCCGCCGCCTCATCCGCGACCGGCGTGTCCGGCAGGGTGGCGAGAAGCGCGTTCCAGTCCGTGGCCGGATCGGTGCCGTTCCCGGCGATGAAAAAGCGCGTCTGCGGGCAGGCGGCCTGCAATTCCGCCAGCAGATGGTCGAATGTGTCGGAAAGGACCGCGACCGTCGCATCGCAATCGGTGATGATATAGGCGATCTCCGGCACGGTCAGATGCGTGCTGATCGCGGTGTAGAAGACGCCGCTGCGCTGCCCGGCCCAGGCGAGGGCCATGAAATCCAGACGGTTTTCAAAGATTAGCGCGACATGGCCGCCACGGCCAACGCCAAGCGCCCGGAACGCCTGCGCATTGCGGTTGGAGGCGCGGTCGAGCTGCCCATAGGTGATGGTTTCGCCCGAACGCGCCATCCGGTAGGCGATCTTATCCGGGGTGAGTTTGGCGAAATGGGAAAGGTGTTTCATGCGCGCTCCTCCTCGCGGATGATCTCAGGCCCCACGGACACGGTCGTCCAGGCCGAGCCCGCGGCCAATGATTTCCTTCATGATTTCGGATGATCCCGCGTAGATCCGGCTGACCCGCGCATTGGTGTAAAGGCGGGCGATCTCATATTCCTCCATGAAGCCCGCGCCGCCGTGCAACTGCACGCATTCATCGACGACGAAGCCCTCCGTCTCCGACGCGATCAGCTTGGCTTCGGCCGCCAGTTCAGGGGTGAGCTGGCCGTCGAGATGCTCCTGTGCGCAATGGTCGACAAAGGCCTGCACGGCATCCAGACGGGTGCGCATCTCCGCCATCTTGAAGCGGGAGTTCTGGTATTGCCCGACCGGCTTGCCGAAGACCTTGCGGCCCTGCACGAAGTCCAGCGTGATGTCGAAGGCCCGCTGGGCCTGCGACAGAAACTGGACAGAGCCGATCAACCGCTCCTCCGCCAGATTGGCGATCATCATGCGGAAGCCGCCCCTCGGGTCGCCCAGCAGGTTGTCCTTCGGGATGCGCAGATTGTCGAAATGGAGCTCTGCGGTGTCCTGCGATTTCATCCCGATCTTCTTCAGCCGCCGGCCACGGGAAAATCCGGGGGTGTCGGCGGGGACGAGGAAGAGACCGATGTCATGCCGCCCGGTGCCCGTGCGGGCGGCGACCAGCACCAGACCGCAGAGAAACCCGTTGGAGATGAAGGTCTTCGACCCGTTGATGAGCCAGTGGTCGCCCCTGTCCTCCGCCTTCGTGCGGATGCCGGAGAGGTCGGAGCCGGTGTCGGGTTCGGTCATGGCGATGGCCAGCACGGTTTCCCCCGACACGATGCCCGGCATGAACCGCGCGCGCTGGTCCTCCGTGCCGAAGCGGTGGATGTAGGGCGCCACGATCCGGCTGTGCAGCGGGATGTAGAGCCCGTTTTCCCGCGCCGACAACTCCTCCGTCAGGATCATGTCATAGCGGAAATCGTCCAGCCCCAGCCCGCCGTATGTCTCATCGGCATACATCGCGAGGAACCCCTGCGCCCCGGCCGAGCGCCAGACTTCGGGCGAGACCTGCCCCTCTTCGCGGAAGCGTTCGGAATGGGGATAGACCTCCGCCTCCGCCCAACGGCGCACGCTGTCGCGGAAGATCTCGTGTTCGGGCTCGAAGAGACGGCGGCGGATCATGGCATTCCCCCTCACGCGACCTTCACGCGCCCGTCGCGCAGCACGTCATAGGCCGCGTCGGGCAGGGCAAAGCGCGGGCCCCATTTCGCGGCCAACTCCTCGGCGCGGGCGCGGAACGGCTCGATCCCGACCCCGCGGATGAATTGCAGCGTGCCGCCCGTGTGGCGGGGAAAACCGATACCGAGGATGGATCCGAGGTTCGCCTCCGCCTCGTTGCGCAGGATGCCTTCGTTCAGGCAGCGCAGCGTTTCGATGGCCTGGACATAGAGGATGCGGTCCTCCGCCTCCGCCTGCGGGATGTCGTGGTCCTGTTCGCGGAACCGCGACAGGCCGTCCCAGATCTTCGGCGGCTGGCCGTCGATGTAATCGTAGAAGCCGCGCCCCGCCTTGCGCCCCGGACGGCCCAGTTCGGTCATCTCGCGCGCGATGCGGCGCAGCGGGCGGTTCGGCACGGGAAAGCCGTCCTCCACCCCCAGCCGCGCGTCGATCTTGCGGTGCGTTTCATAGGCGGCATGGTTGAGCGAGATCATCACATCGTCATGCAGCCGGAAGGGCGGCATCGGCATGCCCGCATCGACAGCCGCCTGTTCGATGGCCAGCGGGTCCATGCCGTCCACCAGCAGCTCAAGGCTTTCGTTCAGATAGGTGGAAAACACCCGGCTGGTGAAGAAGCCGCGCGAATCCTTCACGATGATCGGGGTTTTCCTGAGTTGCTGGACGAAATCATAGGCGCGGCGCAGCGTATCGGGCGAGGTCTGCGGGCCTTCGATGATCTCGACCAGCGGCATCTTCGGCACCGGGCTAAAGAAATGCAGGCCGACGAAGCGGGAAGGGTCCTGCGCCGCCTCCGCCAGCAGGGCGACGGGGATGGTGGAGGTGTTGGTGGCGTAGAAGCCGCCCTCGGCCAGCCGCGGGAAGGTCTCGCGGATGACGTCGAGCTTCACGTCGACGTCCTCGAACACCGCCTCCACGATCACCTCGGGCGCCTGATCACTCAGCGCGGGGATGGCGTGCAGATGCCGGGCGATGTCATCGCTGGCCGCCTTCGACTGGGCGATGGCGGCGGCGCGGCCCTGTTGGGCCAGCGCCGGGCTGCGGTCGGTGATCCAGGTCTCCAGCCCGCGCGCGGCGGTGACATGCGCAATTCCCGCGCCCATCAGCCCCGCGCCCAGAACGGCCACGGAGCCCGCCTTCGCCCGCGCCCCTTCCGGGCGCAGCTTGCCCGACCGGATGGCATTGGCGGCGAAGAAGTTCGTCGAAATCGCCGCGCGGGTTTCCGGCAGGCCGATCAGGTCGCAGAAGAGCCGCGATTCCAGCGCCAGCGTCGCGTCGATGTCGAGCACGAGCCCGGCTTCGACGATCTCGATGATCTTCTTCGGGCCGGGCATCTTGCCCCGCGTGCGCTTCTGCACATCGGCGGCGGCAGCGGCGACGGCCGCGCGGGCGGCGATCATCTCCGCCTCCGTCAGGGGGGCGGGGTCGCGGTCCCAGGGTTGCAGGCCGGCGTCGGGATTGGCCTTGATCCAGGCGATGGCGGCGGGGATCAGCCCGTCGCGACCAGCCACGATGGCATCGACCATGCCGAGCGCCAGCGCCTCCTGCGGCGGCACCGCGCGCCCCGACAGCAGCAGTTCCAGCGCATCGGGCAACGGGATCAGCCGCGGCAACCGCGCAGCACCCCCCGCGCCGGGCAGCAGGCCGAGCGTCACCTCCGGCAGACCGGTGATCGCGGCGGGGTCATCGACGATGATGCGGTGGTTGCAGGCGAGAGCAATCTCGAACCCGCCCCCGAGGGCCGCGCCGTTGATGGCAGCCACCACGGGCACGGGCAGCCGTTCCAGCCGGCGGAAATAGCCTTTGTCTTCATTCAGCCAGGCCCGGTAGGCGTCGTCGGCGGGGCCGCGGGCGAGCAGCGTGTTCAGCTCTCCGCCCGCGAAGAAGGTCTTTTTCGCCGAGGCGATGATGACGCCGGTGAGGCCCGCCTCCGCCTCAAGCCGCGCGACGGTCGCGCCCATGAGGTTGTGATAGGCCTCGCTCATGGTGTTGGCGGACTGGCCATCCATGTCCATCGTCACTGTCACGATGCCGGCGGCATCGCGGGCATAGTCAAAGCCCATTGAATTCCTCCTCCGAAGGGCGGCCTCCTCGCCGTTTCTCCCCTGGTTGGTAAAAGAGTTACCCGTGGGTAGTTAAATTTTCAAGCGCTGTCCTAAAATTTTTCCGGGCGGGTTCGCGCGGAGGCGTCATTGCCAAATCCAGTTGCCAAAATCGGATTGAAATCTATGATTGCAGCGGAATTATACCTTCGGATGACGACGTGACCCAAACCGGAGAAATGCGCAAAGGGGAGCGGACGCGGCTCCGTCTCAAGAAGACTGCGCTGCGCCTTTTCGCCCAACGCGGGCTGGAGAACGTGTCGATTCGCGACATTCAGACCGCGGCGGGACAGAAGAACAATGGCTCGATCAGCTATTACTTTTCATCGCGCGACGCGCTGATCCGCGAACTGGTGGCGGATATCGCGCGCATCCTCGATGAGGACAACAACCGTCGCCTGGATGCGCTGGAGGCACGCGGGGGCCCATGCGATGTACGTCAGGTCGCCGAGATCCTGTTGCCGGTCATGCATCGCCGGGATCTCGGGAAAAGCGAGGCGCAGTATCAACTGCAATTCTTCACCTCGGTGCTGATCACCCGCCGCGACCTGATGTTCGAAGCCACGGTCGGGGCCGACCGCGCCACGCGGCGCTGTTTCGCCCATATCCGGCGTCTGGCGCCCCAAATGCCGCACGAGGTCCTGCGCCAGCGGCTGCAGTTGATGCTGCTCTATGCGCTGTCGGCGGGGGCATCCATGGAAGCGGGGCGGGATGACAATCGCAACTGGAAAGGCCTGTGGGACCAGAAGTCGGCAGAGCCGAACTTGGCCGATACGATGGCGGGCATGATCGTCGCGCCTGTCTCGCCGGAAACGCTGGCTGCGGTGGGCCAGCGGCGCAGTGCGGATCCTGCGCAGGATCTCCAGGACGCGGAGGGGCAGCCCGCTCCTCTGCAATAAGAACGCAGCCACGACCTGCGTCCCGATCACGTCATGGTCGCCGATGCGATCCGGCTCCGCGTAACCTGCAGTCGCTCGGACTCCGAGCGATTTGATCGGGTGGCCGGGGTCGAGCGGGTCAGCGCCGGTGCCTGTTTTACCCAATGTGATTCACGCCATCCGGCCCCGACCGGAGAGCTTGCCGGTCGGAGCGGGATCGGTTCAATCCGGCGATGCAAGCGCGGCCCGCGTGAACCCCTAAATGAAAACCCTTTTCCGACAAGAGGATACCGGAGGTCCGGCGCGGAATGACAAAACCGGAAATTTTAGGGCTTTGTCCTAAAATTTCTTGACTACCCCCCTCGCCCATGGCTTTCTGCGCCCATCGCAGAGATTTTTGGGAGGAGGTCTCATTGCGTTCATCCCTGAATGCAGACGGCCAGAATCTGATTTCGGTCAGGAATGTCTTCGTGACCTTCGGGGCCGTGAAGGCGCTGACCGATGTCAGCTTCGATCTGCGCCGCGGAGAGATCCTCGGACTGATCGGTCCCAACGGCGCGGGCAAGACCACGCTGTTCAACTGCCTGAGCCGCCTTTACAGCCCCACCTCCGGCCAGATCACTCTGGACGGGGAGGACCTTCTGGCCCTGCGCCCCGATCAGGTGGCGGGCAAGGGCATCGGGCGGACGTTCCAGAACGTCGCCTGTTTCGGGTCGATGAGCGTGCGGGAGAACATCCTGACCGGCTGCCACCCGCATATGGGCGGCAGCTCGCTTTCCGAGGCGCTGCGCTTGCCCGCCGCCCGCCGCGAGGAGGCGAAGGCGCGGGCGGAGATCGAGGAGATGATCACCTGGCTCGACCTAAACGATGTGGCCGACCGGATGGTAGACGATCTGCCCTTCGGCACCCGCAAGCGCGTCGAATACGCCCGCGCGCTGGCCATGCGGCCCAAGGTCATCCTGCTGGACGAACCCGCCGCCGGTCTGAACCACGAAGAGGTGCATGTGCTGGGCGATCTGATCCGGCGCACCCGCGACGAACGCGGCATTACGGTGCTGCTGGTCGAACACCACATGTCGCTGGTCATGTCCATTTCCGACCGCGTCGTTGTGCTGAACTTCGGCGGCAAGATCGCCGAAGGCACCCCCGCGGAGATCCAGCGCCATCCCGAAGTCATCAATGCCTATCTCGGAGGCTCCGCCGCATGAGCGCGCTTCTCGACGTGCGGAACCTGACCGCGGCCTACGGGTCGCTGACCGTCCTGCATTCCATCAGTTTCTCGATCCAGCCGAAGTCGATCACCACGCTTTTGGGTGCGAACGGCGCGGGCAAGACCTCCACGCTCCGCGCGATCTGCGGGATGATCTCCCGCAAGGGGGAGGTGATGCTCGAAGGCCGCGCCATTCAGGCGATGCGCACGGAGGCCATCGCCCGGCTGGGCGTCGCGCATGTGCCCGACGGACGGGGCACGTTCCTGACGCTGAGCGTCGAGGAAAACCTGCACATGGGCGCCATGGCGCGCAAAAACGGCCCCGACATCGCCGAGGATGTGGAGCGATACTATGAGATCTTCCCCCGGCTGAAGGAACGCCGCAGCCAGCAGGCCGGCACCTTGTCGGGGGGCGAGCAGCAGATGCTGGCCATCGCCCGCGCGATGATGCTGCGCCCGAAGCTGCTGCTTCTGGACGAGCCGTCCTTCGGTCTGGCCCCGCGCATCACCGAGCAGATCTTCGAGACGCTGGGCGAGGTGCGCCGCACGCTCGGCACCGCCATGCTGATCGTGGAGCAGAACGCCAACCTCGCGCTCGGCATCGCCGATCAGGCCTATGTGCTGGAAACCGGCAGCATCGTCATGAGCGGCACGTCCGCCGAGGTGATGGCGGATGAAAGCATCCGCGCCTCCTATCTGGGATACTGACCGATGGATTTCTTCTTCACGCAGGTCCTGTCGGGTATCGCCGCGGGGACGATCTATGCCTGTCTCGCGCTGGCGGTGGTGATGATCTATCAGGCCATCCACCATCTGAACTTCGCGCAGGGCGAGATGGCGATGTTTTCCACCTACCTGGCCTGGCAGATGCTGGACTGGGGGGTGCCTTACTGGGCGGCCTTCGCACTGACCATTGTGCTCAGCTTCGCGCTCGGCTGGATATTGCAGCTGGTGGTGATGCGGCCGTTCCGCAATGCGCCGGTCTTGTCGAACATCGTGGTGTTCATCGCGCTCTTCACCATCTTCAACAGCTTAGCGGGTTTCATCTGGGGCTTCGACATCAAGACCTTCCCGTCGCCCTTCGGGTCGGGGCCGTTCATCGAATCGCTGCGCATCTCCCGCCATCAGGCGGGGATGATGGCGGTGACCATGGTGGTGCTGGCGCTGCTCTGGGCGTTCTTCCGGTTCACCCGGCTGGGGCTGGCGATGCGGGGGGCGGCGGCCAATCCGAGCAGTTCCGCGCTAGTGGGCGTCAGCGTGATGACGATGACGGCGCTCGGCTGGGGCATGGCCTCGGCGATCGGCGCGGTGTCGGGCCTGATGGTCGCGCCCATCGTGTTTCTGGAACCCAACATGATGCTGTCGATCCTGGTCTATTCCTTCGCCGGCGCGGTGGTCGGCGGGCTGACCAGCCCGCTCGGCGCGGTGATCGGCGGGTTTCTGGTCGGCATCGTGGAGGTGCTGGTCGCCACTTATGTGCCCGTGATCGGGCCGGAGCTGAAGCTGCCCATCGCACTGGCCATCATCATTGCCGTCCTGCTGTTCCGGCCTGCCGGGCTGTTCGGCAAGCGCAGCGTTCAGCGCGTTTGAGGAGAGAAAGCGATGACCATGGAAACTCCTCGCAAATCCAAGGCCGCCGGGCGGGCGATCTTTGCCGTGCTTCTGCTCGCGGCCGTGTTGCTGCCGCTCTTCGTCGACGACTTCCAGACGTTCCAGTTCACGCAGGTGCTGGTGCTGGCGGTCGCGATCATGGGGCTGAACTTGCTGACCGGGTTCAGCGGGCAGTTCTCGCTCGGCCATGGCGCGTTTTTTGCCGCCGGGGCCTATGTCGTGGCTTATCTGGTCGGCAATGAACTGGCGCCCTTTCCGGTCGCGCTGGTGGCGGCGGGTGCGTTCTGCTTCGTCATGGGGCTGGCCTTCGGGTTCCCGGCGCTGAAGCTGGACGGCATCTATCTGGCGCTGGCCACGTTTTCGCTGGCCGTGGCGGTGCCGCAAATCCTGAAGCTCTCGGTGCTGGAACACTGGACGGGCGGGGTGGGGGGCATCGTGCTGATGAAGCCCCCGGTGCCGGCCTGGCTGCCGATCTCGGAGGATCAGTGGCTGTTCTACATCGTGCTGGTGACGGGGCTGATCCTTTATGCGCTGGTCACCAACCTGCTGGCGGGGCGCACCGGGCGCGCGATGCTGGCGGTGAAGGACAATGCGCTGGCCGCCCGCGCGATGGGGATCAACGTCACCCACACGAAAGTTCTGGCCTTCGGCTATTCCGCGCTGGTCACCGGCATGGCGGGCGGGCTTTCGGCAATGGCCACGCAATATGTGGCGCCGGACAGCTTCACGCTTTTCGTGTCCATCAACCTGTTGGTCGGGCTGGTCGTCGGCGGCGTGGGCTGGATCCCCGGCGCGCTGGCGGGGGCGGCCTTCATCTATTTCCTGCCGACGCTTGCCGAAAACGTCTCGCAAGGCATGCAGGGGGTCGTCTACGGCGTCGTGCTGATCGCCGTGATGTACTTCGCGCCGAAAGGGCTGGGCGCGTTCGTGCGCCGATAGCCGCAGCATCAAGGATCACTTTTGGGAGGAGTGGGATGAAACTGAAACAGGGTCTGCTGGGACTGGCCATGGCGGCCGCCCTGGCGCTGCCCGGCGCGGGCCGGGCCGAGGATGTCATCAAGATCGGCAACACCATGCCCTATTCGGGCCCGGCCTCCGCCTTCGGCGAGATCGGCAATGCGATGAAGGCGTATTTCCAGAAGGTGAACGACGAAGGCGGCGTGAACGGCGCGAGGATCGAGTTCATCAGCTATGACGACGCCTATTCCCCGCCGAAGACGGTGGAACAGACACGCCGGCTGATCGAGCGCGACAAGGTCAACCTGCTCTCCGGCACCTTCGGCAGCGCGCAGAACATAGCGATCCAGAAATACGTCAACCAGCGCAAGATCCCGCATCTGTTCCTGGCCTCTGCCGCGAACATCTGGAGCAAGCCGGACGAATTCCCCTGGACGATGGGGTTCCAGCCCAACGCCGCCATCGAGGGGCAGGCCTATGGCGAATACATCGTCGCGAATTTCCCCGACAAGAAGATCGCCATCCTCTACCAGAACGACGATTACGGCCGCGGTTTCCTCGAAGGGATCGACAAGGGCCTGGGCGACAAGACCGCCAACATCGTAGGCCGCGCCACCTTCGAGGTGACGGATCCGACGATCGACACGCAGATCACCAACCTGCAACGCTCGGGCGCGGAGATCCTCATCGACATCGCCACGCCGAAATTCGCGGCGCAGGCGATCCGCAAGGTCGCCGAGCTCGGCTGGAAGCCCACGCATTTCATCATGACCACCTCCGCCTCGGTGGATCAGGTGCTCAAACCCGCGGGCTTTGATATTTCACAGGGGCTGATCACCGCGGCCTATCTGAAGGATCCGACCGATCCCCGTTGGGCCAATGACCCCGCGATGAACGACTTCCGCGCGTTCATGGACAAGTATTACCCCACCGGTAACAAGGGATCGGTCTATGCCGTCATTGGCTATTCGATTGCGCAATCGACCGTGCATGTGCTGGAAAAGGCAGGCCCGAAGCCGACCAACGAGGCGATCATGAAGGCGGCGACCAGCCTCGACTACGATCTGCCGTTGCTGCTGCCAGGGCTGAAGTTGCAGAACAGCACCGAAAGCTTCCACCCCATCGCCTCGATGCAGATGATGCGGTTCGACGGCGAAGCGTGGGTCGCGAACGACTGATCGGCCTTGCGGCCTCCGGCAGATCCGGGAGCCGACGTCCCGCGCGGTTCGAACCTGCCCGCGCCGGACAAGCCATGAAAAATCATCGGAGAGATAAATGCGCGCCTTGCTGAGCGTCAGGACCGGGGGGCCGGAAACGCTGGTACTCGTATCGGATGCCGCCATACCGCAACCGGGGCCGGGCGAGGTGCTGATCCGCGTCCATGCCGCCTCGCTCAACTTCCCCGACCTTTTGCGGCTGGAGGACAAGTATCAGGAACGCCCGCCGCGACCCTTCTCTCCGGGATCGGAGGTGGCGGGCGTGGTGGCGGCGGTCGGTTCCGGCGTTCACGGGCTGGCCCTGGGCGAGCGGGTGATGGCGGTGACCAGCTGGGGCGGTATGGCCGAATATGTCGCGGTGCCCGAGGCCAAGGTGTCGCTCATCCCGGAGGGAATGCCGTTCGATGAGGCCTCCGCACTGCTCGTCACCTATGCGACGACTTGGCATGCGCTGAAACAGCGTGCCGACCTGCGCGCGGGGGAGACGCTTCTGGTGCTCGGCGCCTCGGGCGGTGTCGGTCTGGCGGCGGTAGAGCTGGGCCGCGCCATGGGCGCGCGGGTGGTCGCCGCCGCGTCCAGCGCGGAAAAGCTGGCCGTGGCGAAAGCTGCCGGCGCCGACGCGGGCATCGTCTATCCCACCGGGCAATTTACCCCCGACCAGCAAAAGGCGCTGTCGGCGGACCTCAAGGCGGCCTGCGGTCCTCAGGGGGCGGCGGTGATCTTCGACCCCGTCGGCGGGGCCTATTCGGAACCGGCGTTCCGCGCCATCGGCTGGGGCGGGCGCTATCTGGTGATCGGCTTCGCCACCGGGATCGCCAGCCTGCCGCTGAACCTGCCGCTGTTGAAGGGGGCGAGCGTCGTCGGCGTCTTCTGGGGCGAGTCGGTCGAGCGCGACCCTGCGGGCCATCAACGGGCGGTGGCCGAGCTGGCGGAGCTCTACGCGGAGGGACAAATCCGCCCGCGCATCCACGCCACCTATCCGCTGGACCGCGGGGCGGAGGCGCTGGCCTTCCTCGCCTCGCGCAAGGCGATGGGCAAGCTGGTGGTCACGCTCTGACCGGCTTCAATCCTTCACGCTGTTCCAGAAATGATCGGCGCTGAGCCTTTGCTCGCGCGCGGCGCGCACCAGCACGATCTCCGTCGCCAGCGCATCGCCGCCGATGGGGCGGCGCAGGAAATCGGCATCCTGCGGCAGCGGCTGGAACCAGCCCGTGTCCACTGCCGCAAGCCCCCGATGCCGCGCATGACGCAGGGTGGAGAAGAAATCCGCCTCCGGGACGCGCACGGGTTCCGCGTCCAGCTCCTCCAGATAGCGCGTGATGGCCGAGGCCAGCGGCCCGCCGTGAACCCGCCCCGTCACCGCCACGGCCTGCCCCCGCAGCGCGGCTTCGGGGATTTCCGCATGGGAAGCCAGCGGATGGCCGGGCGGCAGGAAGAGCCCCATCCGGCGCGACACCACGGGCCGCACCTCCATCTCCGTTCCGCGCGCCTGGTTGGCGGGCGACAGTTCCAGCCGGTGCGCGGTTTCCAGCACGATACCGATATCCGCGTCGTCCTTCAGCACGGCGTCGTAGATGCGTTCGCTGCTGATCTGGGTGATCTGCAGGTCGATCTTGGGAAATGCCGCCATGTAGCTGTCGGTCAGCGCCACGCGTTCGGCGATGAGCGAGGAATAGGGCTGCACCGCCAGCCGCAGGTCATTGCTGCGCAATTCGCGCGCCCGCTGCACCGCCCAGTCGTGTTCCAGCACCACCCTTTTCGCGTTGACGAGGAAGCTGCGGCCTTCGCGCGTCAGCTCGACGCTGCGGCTGGTGCGGTCGAAGAGCGAAAACCCGAGCCGCCGTTCCAGTTCCCGGATGGTGGCCGAGAGCGCGGGCTGCGAGACGTTCATCTCCTGCGCCGCGCGGGTGAAGGACTTGTGCCGGGCGACGGAGAGAAACGCGCGGAAGGGCAAGCCATCCAAGTCCATGCGGTTCCCCCATTCATAACCGTATCCTATCGATAGGCGAGGAATCGCATATTGGAAAGCCCCCCGAAAATCCGCCATCCTGCGACCAGATAGTGGAGGATCTGCCATGTGGTCATTTGAGACGGACCCTGATTTTCAAAAGGAACTCGACTGGATCGCGGCCTTCATGCGCGAAAAGGTTGAACCGCTCGACCACGTTCTGGGCAGCCAGTGGAACATCCACGATCCCTTGTTCAGGAAACTGGTCCGCCCGTTGCAAGCAGAAGTGAAGGCGCGCGGGCTCTGGGCCTGTCACCTCGGCCCGCATCTGGGCGGGCGGGGCTACGGCCAGCTGAAACTGGCGCTGATGAACGAGCAACTGGGACGGTCGCGGTTCGGGCCGATCACCTTCGGCACCCAGGCGCCCGACACCGGCAATTCCGAGATCCTCGCGCATTTCGGCACGCCGGAGCAGAAGGAGCGGTTCCTGAAGCCGCTGCTGGACAATGAAATCGTCTCCTGCTTTGCGATGACCGAACCGCAGGGCGGCGCGGATCCGCTGCAAATCCGCACCACGGCGGTGCAGGAAGGCGACGACTGGGTCATCAACGGCGAGAAATGGTTTGCCTCCAACGCGCGCTATGCCGGGTTCTTCATCGTCATGGCGCTGACCGATCCGGAGGCCGAAAACCCCTACAAGCGGCAGTCGATGTTCATCGTGCCCGCCGACACGCCGGGGATCGAGATCATCCGCGAATACCACTACTACAGCCAGCCCGAACCCGACCACGCGCATATGTGCTGGACCGATGTGCGCGTGCCCGCCGACCATCTGCTGGGCGCGCAGGGCGATGCCTTTGCGGTGGCGCAGGTGCGTCTGGGCGGCGGACGGCTGCACCATGCCATGCGGTCGCTGGCCGAGGCCACGAAATGCCTGGAGATGACCTGTGAACGCGTCGTCTCCCGCCAGACCAAGGGGCAGGTGCTGTGGAAGCAGCAGATGGTGCAGGACAAGATCGCCGACGCCTGGATCCAGTTGCGTCAGTTCCGGCTCTTCGTGCTGGAAACCGCCTGGATGGCGGATCAGGGCAAGGATTGGAAGGCGCTCCGCCAGCATGTCTCCGCGGTCAAGGTGCTGATGCCCAAGGTGCTGCATGATGTCTCCGCCACCGCGGTGCACCTGCACGGCGCGCTCGGCCTGACTACGGCGGTGCCCTTTACGGAGCATATGATGAACAGCCTGATGGTGGGCATGGCCGACGGCCCCACGGAGGTGCACAAATCCGTCGTGGCGCGGGAGTTGCTGAAGGGCGTGAAGCCCAACCCGGAGATGTTCCCCGACTACTTGCGCCACAAGGCGGAGGAGCGCGCCCGCGCCACCTTCGGCCTTTCGCAGGGAGACGCGGCATGAAGTTCGATCTGGATATGGTGGGCAAGACTGCGCTGGTGATCGGCGGCACGGGCGGGATCGGCAATGCCATCGCACAGGCCTATCGCGCGCTTGGCGCCACGGTGCATGTCTGGGGCACCCGCGGCACCGCCGCAGACTATGCCGATGTCGCCGACAGCGACATGGAGGGGCTGCATTACCACCAGATGGACGTGTCGGACTTTGCCGCGGTTGAGGCGTGGCAGCCGCCGTTCGGCGGGCTCGACATTCTGGTGCAGTCGCAGGGCATCGTGATGTACGGCCGCAAGGAATACGACATCTCGAATTTCGAGAAGGTACTGTCGGTCAACCTGACCAGCCTGATGGCCTGCACGAACAAGTTCATCGACCGTCTGGTGGAGGCGAAGGGGTCGGTCATCATCGTCTCCTCCTCCGCCGCGTTCCATGCCACGCGGGGCGTGCCGGCCTATGGCGCGTCCAAAGTGGGGGCGATGGGGCTGACGAAGATCCTCGCGCAGACCTATGCCGCCAAGGGCGTGCGGGTGAACGGCATCGCGCCCGGTTTCATCCCGACGCGCCTGACTGCCAAGACGACGGAGGATCAGCGTCTGGCGGAAACCGCGCTCGCGCGCATTCCCATGGGGCGCTTCGGCACCCCGCAGGAAATGGCGGGGGTGGCGGTGTTCCTCGCCTCGCCGCTGGCCTCCTATGTCACGGGCCAGACGATCCTGGCCGATGGCGGGATGCTGCTTTGAGCGTGATCGACCCGGCCGTGGTGGACCTTGCGGCGCTGGCCCGCTGGATGGACGGGGAGGGGCTGGGGCAGGGCGCCATCACCGGCGCCACCCGGCTGGCCGGCGGCACGCAGAACGTCCTGCTGCGCCTCACCCGGTCGGGGCGGGACTATGTCCTGCGCCGCCCGCCCCCGGTTCTGCGGCCGAACAGCAATGCTGCCATGCTGCGCGAGGCGCGGCTGCTGCATGCGCTAGTGGGCAGCGACGTTCCCCACCCGCGGCTGATCGCCACCTGCGACGACCCCGATGTGCTGGGCGGCGCGGTCTTCTACCTCATGGAGCCGGTGGAGGGGTTCAGCGCGCCCGCCGGTCTGCCGCCGCTGCATGCCGCCGACCCCGTGATCCGCCGCCGCATGGGGCTGGCGCTGGTCGAGGGGGTGGAGCACCTGCACCGCGTGGACTATCTGGCGGCCGGGCTGGACGGCTTCGGCAACCCGGAGGGGTATCTGGCGCGGCAGGTCGGACGGTGGCAGTCGCAGCTGGACGGCTATGCGCGCTTCGACCGCTGGCCGGGGCCGTCGGGCCTGCCGGGACTGGCGGAAGTGGCCGACTGGCTGCGCGCGCATCTTCCGCCGGAGGCGCCCGCGGGCATCGTTCACGGCGACTATCAGCTTGCCAATGTGCTCTACCGCCCGGACGGACCGGAGCTGGCCGCGATTGTGGATTGGGAGTTGGCCTCCATCGGCGATCCTCTGGTCGATCTGGGCTGGATCGTCGCCACATGGCACGGCTCGGACAAGCCCGACCTGCCGGTGCTGCGGGTGGAGCCGTGGGAGGGGTTCCCCACATCCGACGAACTGATCGACCACTATGCCGCGCGCAGCGGCCGGGATCTGGGCCACATCGACTGGTATGTCGTGCTGGCCTGCTACCGGCTGGGCATCCTGCTGGAGGGGACGTTCGCGCGCGCCTGCAACGGCGCCGCGCCGATGGAGACCGGCCGCCTGCTGCATGAGGCGGCGGTGGGCCTGTTTCAGCGCGCCACCAACCGCATACGCCGCCCACGCCAGATCTGAACAGCATCGAGGGAGGACAAGATGCTCGTGCCGCCGATGACCAACTACTGCGACCATGTGCGGACCTACACCCGCCCCGCCGATCCGCCGACCTTCAACTACGCCGCCGTGCTGGACCGCTACGCCGAGGATCCCACCCGTCAGGCGGTGATCTGGACGAATGAGGCGGGGGAGGAGCGCCGCTGGAGCTTTGCCGATTTGTCGCAGGCATCGCAGCGCATCGCCAATGTGCTGCTGGCGCAGGGGGTGCGGCGCGGGGACCGGGTGCTGGTGCAGCTTCCGCGAATTCCCGAATGGCTGGCCACCATGTTCGCGATCTTTCGCATCGGGGCGGTGGCGCTGCCGTCGCTGACCATGTTGCAGCCCAAGGATCTGGCCTGGCGGATCGGAGAGGTCGGGCCGAAGGCCGTGGTCACCCTGCGCGGGCTGACGGCGAAATACGACGGCCTGCTGACGGGTGACATCGCCCGCCTGTCGATCCCCTATGGCCCCGGCAAGGCGGACTCTGGCTGGACCGATCTGGCCGAGGCGATGGCCGCGGCCTCTCCCATCGCGCGGCCGGAGGAGATGCGCGCGGATGAAGGCAGCCTGATCTTCTTCACCTCCGGCTCCTCCGGCATGCCGAAGGGCGTGGTGCATTCGGCGTTCTTCGCCTGGGGGTTCCATGAAATCTCCGGCTACTGGTTCGACTTTGCCGAACAGCGGCGGGACGATCTGTGCTGGGGCACGGCGGATACGGCGTGGGGGTTTTCGGCCTGCGGAACGCTCTGCGCGCCGCTCTTCGCAGGCATCTGCGTCTTCATCTACGACGGCCCCTTCGATCCGAAGGAACGGCTGCGCCTGATGGAGAAATACGGCGTCACGCATTACGCGGCGGCGGCTTCGGAATACCGGTGGATGCTGGGCGAGGATGTGGCCGCCTATGATCTGTCGCGGCTGCGGCTGTCCATCACCGCCGGGGACTCGCTGGACGCGCCCACCGCGCGGCGCTGGATGACGCTCTCCGGCACGCGGTTCCATGAGGCCTATGGTCAGACCGAAAGCTTCATGACGGTGGGCAATTTCAACGCCGCCGAAATCCGCCCCGGCGCGATGGGGCTGCCGATGCCGGGGATCCCGGTCGATATCATCGGCGACGACTGCCGCCCGCTTCCGGCGGGGGAAATCGGCGATGTCGCCATCCTGACCCCCTATCGCGGGCTGATGCTGGGCTACTGGAACGACCCGGAGCGGACGGAGGCCTGCTTTCGCACCGATGCGGAGGGCCGGCGCTGGTTCATCACCGGCGACCGAGGCCGCAAGGATGAGGACGGCTATTTCTGGTATGAAGGCCGGGCCGACGATGTCATCAACGCCACCGGCTACCGCATCGGCCCGACCGAAGTCGAAAGCGTGGTGCAGGGCCATCCCGCCGTGCTGGAATGCGCGGCCGTTCCCAGCCCGGATGAAAAGCGCGGCGAGGTGGTCAAGGCCTATGTCGTGCTGAACCCCGGCTACGCGCCCAGCGATGATCTGGTGCGGGAGATCCAGGTGCATGTGAAGGCCAATACCGCGCCCTACAAATACCCCCGCAAGATCGAGTTCATAGCTGCCCTCCCCAAGACCGAAAGCGGCAAGGTGAAGCGGCGCGAACTGCGCGACCGGGAATTCGCGAAAGGAGCCGCCTGATGGATCTGCGTTCGATCCGCGGCCGGGTGGCGATCGTCACCGGGGCTGCCAGCGGCATGGGTCTGGCGACCGCGGCGCTTTTTGCCCGCGAAGGGGCGCGGGTTGTGCTGACCGACCTCGACCAGGCCCGCTGCGACGCCTGCGCGGAGGCGATCCGTGCCGAGGGCGGCGAGGTTCTGGCGCTGGCGCTCGACATTGCGGATGCCTCGGCCATTGGGCGGGTGGTCGAGGAAGTCGCCCGCCAGCTGGGCGGCATCGACATCATCGTCAACAATGCTGGCATCTACGGGTTCGAATCCATCGACGCCGGAGCGGCCTATGACGGCATGTGGGGGCGGTGCCTCGACATCATGCTGACCGGCCAGCAGCGTCTGATCCGCGCGGCCCTGCCCTGGCTGCGCCGCTCGGACGCCCCCCGCGTGGTCAACATCGCCTCGACCGAGGCCTTCGGTGCGACGACCGGCAATTCCGCCTATGTCGCGGCGAAACACGGGGTGATCGGGCTGACCCGCGGCTTTGCCGTCGATCTGGGGCCGGAGGGAATCACCGTGAACTGCATCTGTCCCGGCGCGGTCAACACCGGCATGACGCAGGGCTTTGCCGACGACAGGAAGGAGACATTCGCCCGCCGCCGCATCGCCCTGCGCCGCTATGCGGAGCCGGAGGAGATCGCGCAGATGACGCTTTCGCTGGTTCTGCCGGCGGCTTCCTATGTGACGGGCGCTGTGCTTGCCGTGGACGGGGGATTGAGTATCCGCAATGCGTGAGGTCGTCAGATGAAACCGCCACTTTCCGGGATCCGCATCATCGAACTGGCCGGAATCGGCCCCGGCCCCTTCGCCGCGATGATGCTGGCCGATCACGGCGCCGAGGTGATCCGGGTGGAGCGCAGGGGCACGCCCCCCGGACCGGAAAGCGACCCGCGCAAGGATGTGCTGCTGCGCTCGCGCAAGGTGCTGACGCTCGATCTGAAATCGGAGGCGGGCCGCACACTGCTGCTGGAGTTGGTGCGGGGCGCCGACGGGCTGATCGAGGGCTATCGCCCCGGCGTGCTGGAGCGGCTGGGGTTGGGGCCGGAGGTGCTGCTGGCCGAAAACCCGCGGCTGGTGATCGGGCGGATGACCGGCTGGGGCCAGACCGGCCCGCTGGCGCCGCGGGCGGGGCATGACCTCAACTACGCCGCGCTGACCGGGGCGATCCATGCCATCGGCCGCGCCGGGGAAAAGCCGGTGATCCCGCTGAACCTCGTAGCCGATTTCGGCGGCGGCGCGATGTTTCTGGCCTTCGGGATGCTGGCGGCGCTGATCGGGGCGCGCGACACCGGGCGGGGGCAGGTCGTCGATGCGGCGATGACCGACGGGGTGGCGGTGCTGCTCTCCATGTTCCACAGTTTTCAGGCGATGGGCTTCTGGCGGGATGAACGCGGCGTCAACCTTCTGGACGGCGGCGCGCATTTCTACGACACCTATGAGACAGCGGATGGCCGCTATGTCTCCATCGGCGCGATCGAGCCGCAGTTCTATGCCAAGCTGCTGGAGCTTCTGGGGCTTTCCGATGACCCCGCCTTTGCCCGCCAGATGGACAGCGCCGGCTGGGAGGATCTGCGCGCCCGCCTGACCATTCTGTTCCGCCAGGGCAGCCGCGATGAATGGGAGGCGCTGCTGGGCGGTCACGACACCTGCTTTGCCCCCGTTCTGTCGCTGAGCGAGGCACCGGATCATCCGCACAACAGGGCGCGCGGCACGTTCACCACGGTTGGCGGTGTGGTTCAGGCGATGCCCGCGCCGCGCTATTCCGAAAGCGCGGTGGTGGCGCCCACCATGGCGGATCCCGCCGCCGATCCCGCTGCTACCCTGCGGGATCTGGGCTATTCCCCGGAGCGGATCGCGGCTTTGAGGGCCTCCGGCGCCATCGCGTAAACGTTTGGCGCGGTTGGCCGCTTGCGGTTCCCCCCGCGAAACCGATCTCAACAAAGATACTGCTCCCGCCTGCCCGGTCATGGCGGGAGCAGAGCCGTCAACGTCAAAACAGGGGGTGAAGCCCTAGTGGCCGTGCCGTCTGGAATGTCGTTGGCCTGCTGCACCTGCGGTCGGCGGGGTGAGTCCTGTGACCCTCGCGGCAACGGGGCGTCTTTCCTGTCTCCCCGACCATACCGGGATGACGTCGATGGCGAAGAAAACCGCCAGCACCTTTCCGAGACCGCGCGCGCTGGAGGGGGTAGAGGTGCCCGCCGCCAAGCTGCCTGGGCAGGAGCGGGAGGGCCATCGCATTCCAATTCCGAAGGCGGGCGGATCGATATCATGGCGCAATCCGCCGGCAGGGCTCGCGCGGCGCTGGAAGCAGAAACGGGATGGCTTGCCGGTAGAGGGGCCTTCGCGCCACAAAACGCGGACGATCACTTGTAACCAGCAACCTGCAAGGGCGCGCCCGGAAAAGATCCCGTTGCTGAAACCCGCTTTCCGCAAGGAGGGCGCAGTGACAGCGGCCAATTCCTCTTCTATCTCCGACGGGCAGCGGCGACCGAGCTTTTGTAGTTCCTTCCCACAGTCCGACAAATATCCTATGCAGGCGCGATGTCATAGCCGGAAGCCAGCATGGTCGAAATCGCAAAGCTGAAGATCCCGCCCGCCTATCAGCTCGTCTCCGAGGAGTTGCAGCGGCTGATCCTGGAGGGACAGCTGAAGCCCGGTGAGCAATTGCCGAGCGAGACCGACCTCGCCGCCCGCTTCGGTGTCAACCGGTCCACCGTGCGCGAAGGCATCCGCCAGCTGGAGACGGAGGGCATGCTGCGGCGGGAGGGGCGCAAGCGGCTGCTCATCACCATTCCGGGGCAGGAGAACATCTCCCCCCGCATGGAACGCGCGTTGCTGATGCATGATGTGACGTTCCGTGAACTCTGGGAGGTGGCGGAGGCGCTGGAACCCGTTGTTGCCGCGCAAGCGGCCGACCGGGCGACGGAGGCGCAGATCGACGCACTGCGCGCCAATGTCGCGCAGACAGCGGAGATTGTGGCCGACGGCGGCCCCACCGACCGGCTGGACACCGAGTTCCACACCCTTCTGGCGGAATGCACCGGCAACCGCGCCATGGTCCTGTCGCGGGAGCCGATCGGGCAGTTGCTCTTCCGCCCCTATCTGGAGCTGTCCCGCCACGTTCCGCAGGCGCCCGCGCGCAATCTGGAAGCGCACCGCCAGATCCTTGCGGGGGTCGAAGCGCGGGACCCCAAACGCACCCGGCTGTGGATGGAACGTCATATCCGCGACCTGCTCAAGGGCTGGGAAATGGCCGGGCTGACCATCGACGACCCGATCTCCTCCTCGTCCGCGTCCTAGTTTCCGCCCACCGGCTCCAAGCCGCTTGACAAGCCCGCTGCCCACCGGAATTGTTGGCTTGTCGGACAAATGACGCTGAGGAGCGTCCGGCAGGGGAGGATTTGCATGAGCTGGGACAGGGGACTTTTCCCCCCGATGCGGCACGAATGGCATTATGGGTCCCGCGTGGTGGAATGCTTCACCGACCGGCCACGTAATCTGTACGATCTGCTGGCAGAGGCCGTCACGCGCGACCCTGATGGCGAGGCGCTGGTGGTGGGGGATCAGCGGTTGAGCTGGACCGCGCTGTCGCAGCAGGTGGACCGGACGGCGCGGGCGCTGTCCGCCCAAGGGCTGGCGCGGGGCGACCGGGCGGTGATGGTGATGGGCAACCATCCGCGGTTCATCGTCACGCTTTTCGCGCTGTTCCGGCTGGGGGTTATCGCGGTGCCGGTTTCCATCCGCTCCAGCGTACCGGAGGTGGCCTATGTGATCGCCAATACCACCGCGCGGTTGGTGGTGCATGACGCCGACCTTGCGCATTTGCTGCCGCAGGGCGCGACGGCCATGGCCTATGAGGCCTTGCAGGGCGACGGCCCGCTGCCCGCCGACCTGCCGGGGGAAGAGGAGGTGGCGCTGATCCTGCACACCTCCGGCACCACCGGCAAACCCAAGGGCGCGATGCTGACCCATATGTCGCTGATCCATTCGGCGATGTTCTACGAGGCGACCTTTGGGTTGAAGCCGGGCGACCGCGCGGTGATCGCGGTGCCGTTCAACCATGTCACCGGCATCGCCGGGCTGATCTCGGTGTCGTTCCGCGCGGGCGCCACGCTCATCTGCATGGAGGGGTTCAAGGCGAAGGCCTTCCTCGACCTCGCGGAGGCGGAGCGGATGACCTATACGATCATGGTCCCCGCGATGTACAACCTCTGCCTGTTGCAGCCGGATTTCGCCACGCGCGATCTGAAAAGCTGGCGCATGGCGGCCTATGGCGGCGCGCCGATGCCGGAGCCGACGATACGCCGGCTGGCCGCCGCGATCCCCGGCATCGCATTCGCGAATTGCTACGGCGCCACGGAAAGCATCGTCGCGCAGTTGATAACACCGCCCGACCGCGCCATCGACAAGCGCGGCACGGTGGGCTGCCCGCTGCCCGGTACCCGCGCGATGATCATGGATGATGAGGGGCGCGAACAGCCCACGGGGATGCCGGGGGAAATCTGGCTCTCCGGTCCCAACGTGACGCTGGGCTACTGGAACAACCCGGAGGCGACGGCGGCGGCCTTTCCGAGTGGCTTCTGGCGGTCCGGCGACATCGGCGTCGCCGATGAGGAGGGTTTCGTCAGCGTGCTGGATCGCGCCAAGGACATGATCAACCGCGGCGGGCTGAAAATCTATTCGGCGGAGCTGGAAAATGTGCTGACCGACCATCCGGCGGTGGTGGAGGCGGCAGCGGTGCCCCGCGCCTGCCCGGTACTGGGCGAACGCGTCCACGCGGTGCTCATGCTGCGGACGGGGGCGACGGAGGCGGAGATCCTCGCCTGGTGCCAGGAGCGGCTCTCCGACTACAAGGTGCCGGAGACGCTGGAGATGTCGCCCGACCCGCTGCCGCGCAATGCCAACGGCAAGATCGACAAGAAGGTCCTGCGCGCGCGGCTCGACGCTGTCTGATCCTGGCTGGCTGATCCCGGCTATCTTGGCCGACAGTCGAATTGTCGGACAGATGAGTTGACAGAAGCTCTGCCGAACGGTTCTATCATCGGCACGCGGGCCAGCACCGCGAGGGGATTGCGGCGGGGGAGAGGAGCCCCTGCCGAAACGGGGAGGATACACATGAAACGGCATTTCTACGCTCTGGCAGCGTCTGTCGCGGTCGCTGGTTTCACGGCGCCTGCGATGGCGCAGAACTTCATCATCTCGTCCTCGCTGCCGCAGGCTCATCTGTGGACCGGCGGGCATATGGTGGATTTCATGAAACTTATGGAAGAAAGCTCCGGCGGTTCCGTGACCTTCACCCCCTTCTTCGCCGGTGAACTGACCGGGGTGGGTCGGGAACTGGACGCGCTGCAGGGCGGCACGATCCAGATCGCGGCACCGCTGCTGGCGCCCTATCACGAGGGCGCCTTCCCGCTGTCCGACGTGACGCAACTGCCGACCTATGGCACCGACAGCCCGATGGTGACGCGCGCCTTCCAGAAGCTGCTCGATTCGGATGTGGTGCTGGCCGACGGCAAGACCTTCTACCAGTATGAGATCGAGCCGAAGGAAATCCGCGTCTGGGCCGTCGGCGCGACCTCTGCCTATTCCATCGCGACAGCCGGAACGCCGCTGGTGGAGCCGGCCGATTTCCGCGGCATGCCGCTGCGCGCCGGGTCGGCCATCCACACGCTGGTGCTGAACGAACTGGGTGCGACGCCGGTGACCATGCCCGCCTCCAACGTCTATGAGGCGCTGTCGCGGGGAACCGTGAACGGGCTCGTGCTGGCGATCTCCGACTGGCCGGCCTATTCGCTGGAAGCGTTGATGAAGAACACAATCACGGATGTCTCCATCGGCCACTGGGAGAGCTACCTGGCGATCAGCAATGAGGCTTGGGACCAGATGGACGAGAACACGCAAAAGTCCTTCGACGCCGCCGCCCGCAAGGCCGCCGAGAACAATTCGCTGGTCTGGGATCAGCGGCTGGAAACGGTGAAGAAGGACTCGATCGAGAAGTACGGGGCAAAGTTCACCCCCGTGACCGAGTATTCCCAAGCGATGCAGGACTATATCGCAGCCGCCGGGGCCAGCACATGGAAGACCTGGATCGAGAAGCTGGAGGGCGAGGGCCATCCCGCCCGCGCGACCGCCTCGCTCTATGCCCGCATCATCTTGGATGAAGGCGGCAAGCTGCCCGAGGGCGTGGCCGAATATCTGAACCTGTGATGCCCGTGCGCCCCACGCCCCCGGCGGGGCGCGGGGGCTGACCTGTGGCGGTCATCCGCCGCGCGATGGTCAGGATGGCCGCCTCCGCGCTGCCGTTGCGGCAGGTAGGATGACCGGCCTTCCGCGGCGGTCTGGCGGCCGTCCCGCCCGCACCCTTCGGCGCCGCGTCCACCACACGGACGGCGCAGCGCCTTTCCCGATTTTCCACTGACCCCCCGTTCAGGAAACCCGCGATGGACCATGGACTGATCTTTGCGTTCGTCATCCTCTGGGTGACGCTTTTCCTGATGCTGGGGCAGGCGGTCGCGACCGTCATGCTCGGCGCGGGGTTTGCCGGGCTGGCGCTCTGGCTGGGGCCGAAGACGCTGCTCGGCATCATCGGGCAGGACGTGTTCTTCTCCGCCTCCAGCTATCCGCTCTCTATCATCCCGCTTTATCTGCTCATGGCGCAGATCCTGGTGCGAGGGCGGATCGTGGGCGATCTGTTCCGTGTGGGCCACAAGCTTGCCGGATACCGCCGCTTTCCGCTGGGGGTCGCCACGATCCTGACCGGCGGGCTGCTGGGCGCGGTTTCGGGGTCCGGCTCCGCCTCCGCCGCGGCGCTGGCCCGGCTGGCGGGGCCGGAGCTGGAGCGGGTGGGCTATACGCGCGACTTTTCCGCCGGGCTGGCGGCCATCTCCGGCTCGCTCTCCGCCATCATCCCGCCGAGCCTGCTCTTGATGATCTACGGCTCCATCACGCTGGTGCCGATCGGGCATCTGTTCATGGGTTCCATCGGGCCCGCGATCCTGTGCATCGCGGTCTATATCATCTGTTTGCGCTTCATGGGGCAGGTCAAACCCGGCGTGCCCGACCGCGCGCCCCCGCTGGAGGCGGAGGATCCGGCCGAGATGCGCCGTGCCTTCATCTCGCTGGCCTTCGTCGCGGGGCTGATGTCCATCGTCTTCGGCGGCATCTACGGCGGCGTGGTGACGGTCGGCGAGGCGGGCGGCCTCGGTGCCTTCACCGCCATGGTGGGCGTGATCCTGATGGGCCGGATCGGGGTGCGGGACATCCTGAACGGGTTGGTCGATGCGGCCAAGGTGTCGGCCATGCTCCTGATGATCATCATGGCCGCGCAGATCTTTTCGCGCTTCATGTCGATCAGCCGGGTGCCGCGGCTGCTGGTGGACCTGACGGAGCCGTTGCAGGCCTATCCCGTCCTGCTCCTCATCGTGCTGATGGTGGTGCTGTTCCTGGCCGGCATGGCGCTGGAGGAGGTGACCTGCATCATCCTCATCATCCCGCTGATCCAGCCGATGCTGGAGGCGGCGGGCATAGACATGGTGTGGTTCGGGGTGATGGCCTGTTTCGTCATCTCGCTGGGGTTGCTGACGCCGCCGGTGGGGCTGGTGGCGTTTTCCGCGGCGGTCGCGGCCAATGTCACGCCGGGCGCGGTGTTCCGCCCGGCGCTGAAATTCGCCACCGTCGCCGCCATCGTCGTGGTGCTGGCCATGGTCTTTGTCCCCGGCATCGTCACCTGGCTGCCGAGCCACCTGAACTGAGCGGAGGCGGAAATGGTTGAACATGTGAACCGGTTCTGGCGCACGCTCTGGGCGGCGGAATACGGGCTGGCGGCGGTGGGATCGGGGCTGAGCCTGCTCATCATCATGCTGCTCACGGTGTCGAGCGTGGTGGGGCGGTATGTGCTGCACACCGACCTCATCCCCGGCGTCTACAACATGATCGAGCGGGTGTTCTTTCCGCTGATGGTGTTCTGGGCGCTCCCCCTCGCGCACCGGGAGGGGATGTTCCCGAAGCTGGAGCTGTTCATGGGCTACGCCATGTCCGCGCGGCAGCGGGCGGCGGTGGCGGTCTTCGTCGGCGTGGTGGAACTGGCGGTCTATGCGGTGCTGATGTATTTCATCTGGCTCTTCGTCGAGCGCGGCATCACCAGCAACCGCACGGTGATGATCGGGGTCGAGAAATGGCCGCTGTGGCCCATCGCGATCATGATGCCGCTCGCCTTCGGGCTGATGATGGTGGAGATGCTGCGCCTCGTCTGGCGTGACGTGCAGGTGGTGCGCGGGCGCCGCGTGGCGGTGGAACAGGTGGCGCCGCCGCCGGACACGCTCTGATGTCCGTACGGCTGGACCGGCTGCTGGCGCATGACTTCGGCCGGCTGGAGCGGAGCTATGACGCGCGCGACACCATCCTCTATGCGCTCGGCTGCGGGGCGGGGGCGGGTGAGCTGCCGCTGGTCTGCGAGCGCGGGCTGGTCGCGCTGCCTTCCATGGCGACGGTGCTGTGCAACGTGTCGGACTGGCTCTGCGACCCCGCCGGGCTGCTGGACGGCACGCGCGCCCTGCACGGGTCGGAGCGGATCGAGCTGGACGGTCCGCTGCCCGCCTCCGGCCGCGTGACCGCCGCCCCTCGCATCGCCGAGGTGCATGACAAGGGCGAGGGCCGCGGCGCCATCGTGGTGGTGGAGCGCGACATTCTCGACGCCGCGACCGGCGCGCGGCTTGCGCGGGTGACGAACCGGGTCTTCTTCCGCGGCGACGGCGGCATCGGCGGCACGGGCCATCCCGCGCCGGTCCC
>NZ_DAMDHB010000042.1:31219-31886 GCF_032102465.1 Haematobacter sp.
CCGCCGCCATCCCCGACCGCCCGGCGGAGGCGGAGATCGCCGTGCCCACCTCTTCCCGCGCGGCGGCGATCTACCGGCTGTCGGGCGACGAAAACCCGCTGCACATCGACCCCGCCACTGCGGCGGCAGCGGGATTCCCGGCGCCGATCCTGCACGGGCTGTCCACCTACGGCCATGTCCTGCGGGCGGTGCTGGCGGCGCGCCCCGGCGCGCGGCTGCGGATGATGGACTGCCGGTTCACCGGCCCGGTCTGGCCGGGGGAGGAGCTGACGGTGCAGCTCTGGGACATGCCCGGCGGCCTGCGGTTCCGCGTGCGGGTGGGGGAGCGGCTGGTGATCGACAACGGAGAGATGGATTTCGCCGAAGGAGGGTGCCCATGACCGATATGATGCGCGCGGTACAGAGCGTGGCGGTCGGCGGGCCGCAGACGCTGGAGATCCGCTCCATGCCCGTGCCGGAACCGGGACCGGGGGAGCTTCGCCTGCGGGTGCAGGCGGTGGGCATCAACTATCCCGACCTGCTGATCATCGAGGACCGCTACCAGTATCGCCCCGAACGTCCGTTTTCGCCGGGCGCAGAGGTGGCGGGCGTGGTCGAGGCGCTCGGCCCCGGCGTGGACGGCCCCGCGCCCGGCGCGCGCGTCATCGCCATGCTGGGCTGGGGCGGG
>NZ_DAMDHB010000043.1:0-27998 GCF_032102465.1 Haematobacter sp.
GCCGGTCCGCCCCCACCCTGTCGCCGGTGCCCCAGCCGAGCGCCAGCGCCTCCGCCGCCGCGAGCCGCTCCCGTGCGCCGTCGCCCATGTGGCGCGCGCGTTCGTCCAGCCGCCCCCGGTCATAGGTCAGGGTCGCGAGATCGTAGGAAAGCGCGGCTTGCGCCGCCTCCCACAGTGCAGGCTCCACCGCGCTCCGCGCCGGTCTGCGCTGCCATGGGGGGAGAGCGGGATCCTCCTCCTCCAGGTCGGGGGGGAGAAACCACAGGTCATCCTCCCGCGGCGGCCCGTCATAGGGGCCGGGGGGAGGCTGTTCCTCCTCATCGGGCGGGTATCGGCGGTTGGCGCTCATCGCGCCACTCTTGGCGGTTTTGGCGTCGGGCTCAAGGAGAACCGACGGAGATCAGCCGGGGATCCGGTGGGAGATCAGGGGGCGGATCAGGCGGCCAGCGGCAGGAACCGGTGGATCCTCCCCTCCCCCCGCAGGGCGAAGTCATGCTCCGCGATGACGGGCAGCGACAGTCCCCGGCCGGCCAGCGCCTCCCGCGTCAGGGCAAGCGCGGCCTGCTCCCGCGCGGGCAGGATCAGCGCGTCCAGCCCGGGAAGCAGCGTCGCGGGCAGTTCTGCGGCAGGAGACTCCGCCGTAAGCGAGGCCGCGGGCAGGAGGCCCATCAGCGGGATGCCCGCCTCCCGCAGCGGCGCGATTTCTGCGGGCGCGGCGTCGGCCCGCACGGCGGCAAAGGCGGGGATACCCCAGATCGTCTGGATGGCGCGCACCGTATCCACCGTCTGGGCTGTATCGGCTGCGGCGACGGCGATGAATTCCGGCTCCTCCGCCAGAATCCCCCGGATCGCCCGCCAAAGGCGGAAGCTGCGCCCCAGACTCGCGACCGGCATCACACGATAGGACACCCTCGTTCCGGCGGTGAGGCTCATATCCAGCGGCATGGCGGGTCTCCTTTTCTGCTCACCCCTCCATAGCCGTGTGGAAACATGAGCGGAAATGGTATAACTTCATGTATTCATGAACGGAGATCATGTATGCTCGACCGCCAACACCTGATGATCCTGCGTGAGGTCGATCGTCTCGGCAGCCTCACGGCCGCGGCGGAACGGCTGAATGTCACCCAGTCCGCGCTGTCCCATGCCATGCGGAAGTTCGAGGAACGGTATGGTGTCGCGGTGTGGCTGCGCGAGGGGCGCGCCCTGCGGCTGACGCAGGCGGGGGAATATCTGCTGGCGCTGGCGCAGCGGGTGTTGCCGCAGCTCGACCATGCCGAAGCCGTGCTCGCCGACTACGCCTCCGGCCAGCGCGGCTCGCTCCGCGTGGGAATGGAGTGCCACCCCTGCCAGCAGTGGCTCATGCGGGTCGTCTCCCCCTATCTGGCCGCATGGCCGGACGTGGATCTGGAGATCCGCACGGCGTTCCGCTTCGGCGGTCTGGGCGCGCTCTTGGGTCATGAGATCGACCTCATCATCACCCCCGACCCCATGGAGCGGCCCGAGATCGCCTATGCGCCGGTCTTTGATTACGAGCTGGTGCTGGCGGTGCCCGAGGATCACGCGATCGGGGCCGTTGCCCTGCCCGGCGATCTGGCGGGCGAGGTGCTCATCACCTATCCCGTGCCGCCCGAGCGGCTGGACGTGTTCACCCGCTTTCTTGCCCCCGCCCATGTCAGCCCCGCCCGTCACCGGACGGTGGAGACGACGGACATGATGCTGCAACTCGTCGCCGCGGGCCGGGGGGTGAGCGCGGTGCCGGACTGGCTGCTGAGGGAGGAGGGCCGCGGCCTGCCGATCCGCGCGGCCCGGATCGGGGCGGAGGGATTGCCGAAGTCCATCCATGTAGGCGTGCGCGTGAGAGAGGAGGCAACCGACTACATCGCCGGTTTCGTCAGGATCGCGCGCGCCACGACCCTGACCGCCCCGGCGGGGGCCGGCGGTCAGTCTCCCGCCGCGACCTGATCGGAAAACCGTACCTCGGCAGGGGTCGAGCGGCCAAGCACCAGCCGCGCATTGGTCATGTCGTTGCCAAGTGCCCTGGCCCGCGCCGCCGGTTCGGGAAGGCCGTGCTCCAGCCAGCGGCGGATCAGCCTGCGCTCCAACTCCTGCTCCGGCACGTCGAGCAAAACCGTCAGGTGGAGAAGCGGCGCGACCCCGCCCCACGCGCCCTCGGGCAGGAGCAGGTAATTGCCCTCCACCACCAGCAGCCGGTGTCGTGTCTCCACGATATCGGCACCGGCACGGGCAAGGTCGGCGGCGCGATCGAACACGGGGATGGCCGCCTCCTCGCCCGCACGAAGCCGCGTAAGGAGTGCCACGAAACCGCCAGCGTCGAAGGTCTCCGGCGCGCCCTTGCGATCCATCAGGCCCCGGGCGGCCAGCACGGCATTGTCGTAATGGAATCCGTCCATCGGGATCAGCCGCGCCTCCGGCCCCAGTTCGGCGACCAGCCGGGCGGCGAGGGTGGATTTGCCCGCACCCGGCGGCCCGGCGATCCCCGTGAGGAAACGCGCGCCGTCAGACGCGCGCGCGCGGATCAGCGCGGCGAGGTCCGCGACCTCTCTCATGCCGCCTGCGCCGCGCCTTCCGGCACCTTGGCGCCGGTCATGAAGGCCACGGCATCCGACATGGAGTGATCGCCCGGCCGGATCACGCAGAGCCTGCGCCCCAGACGGTGGATATGGATGCGGTCCGCCACCTCGAACACATGCGGCATGTTGTGGCTGATGAGGATCACCGGCAGCCCCCGCGAGCGCACGTCGCTGATGAGGTCGAGCACGCGGCGGCTCTCCTTCACGCCGAGCGCGGCCGTCGGCTCGTCGAGGATCACCACCTTGGAGCCGAAGGCCGCCGCCCGCGCCACCGCCACGCCCTGCCGCTGCCCGCCGGAGAGGGTCTCCACCGGCTGGGTGATGTTCTGGATGGTCATGAGCCCCAGCTCGCTCAGCTTCTCGCGGGCGAAGGCTTCCATCCGGGGGCGGTCCAGTTGCCGGAACACCTTGCCGGCAAGGCCGGGTTTCCGCCACTCCCGCCCCATGAACATGTTGTCGGCGATGGAAAGCGCCGGGCTCATGGCGAGGGTCTGATAGACCGTCTCGATCCCCGCCCCCCGGGCCTCGATCGGGGAGCGGAAGGAGACGGCGCGGCCCTCCAGCGTGATCTCCCCGTCATCGGGGCGGATCGCGCCGGAGAGCGCCTTGATGAGCGAGGATTTCCCCGCCCCGTTGTCCCCGATCACCGCAAGGATCTCCCCCGGCATCAGGTCGAAGTCGCAATTGTCGAGCGCCGTGACACGGCCGTAGCGTTTCACCAGCCCACGCGCCTTGAGCAGAGGTTCGGTCATACGGAAACCTTTCTGATCCACTGGTCCACCGCCACGGCGCAGATGATGAGCACGCCGATCAGGAAGAAGGTCCATTGCGGGTCGGTGCCGACAAGGCGCAGGCCCATCTCGAAGACGCCGACGATCATCGCGCCGAAGAACATGCCGACGATGGATCCCCGCCCGCCAAAGAGCGAGATCCCCCCGATGACGACGGCGGTGATCGACTGGATATTGCCAAGCTGCCCGGTGGACGCCGTGGGAGAAACGGAGCCGAAGCGTCCGATCATCACCCAGCCCGCCACCGCGCAGAAGAAACCGGCCAGCGCATAGACCTGCATCAGCCGCCGCTTCGTCGGCACGCCCGCCAGTTCCGCCGCCACGGGGTCGTCACCCGTCGCATAGACGTGCCGCCCCCAGGCCGTGTGGCGGAGCACCCAGGCCATCACCGCAACCAGCGCCACCATGAGGAATACCGCGTAGAGCACCTTGACGCCCCCCGGCTGGATCGAATTGCCCCAGAACTGGAGCATGGGCGCCTGTTCGGCGATATCGGAGGACCGGATCGTCTCGTTCTTGGAGAAGATGAAGTTGGAGGCCAGCAGGATCTGCCATGTTCCCAGTGTCGCGATGAAGGGCGGCAGGCGCAGCCGCGCCACCAGCCAGCCGTTCAGCAGACCCATCGCCGTGCCGAGCATCAGCCCCAGCGCGATGGCCGCGGGTGCCGGTATGCCGTAGCGGAAGGTGAACTGCCCCATCAGCACGGAGGAGAACACCGCGATGGCACCGACCGAAAGATCGATCCCCGCCGTCAGCACGATCAGCGCCTGCGCGATGCCCAGAATTCCCACGATGGAAATCTGCTGCAGGATGGTGGACAGCGTTGTTGCCGTGAGGAAATTCGGTGAGAGCAGCCCGAAGGCGATGATGGAGGCCACAAGCACGATCAGCGGCACCGCCGATGGCGTATGGTGCAGCCATTGCTGAAGCTTCTTCAGCGTGGTCCTGTTGTCCTGAAATTCCGCGACCCCGCCGGAGGCACCCTTCAGGCCCTCCTCGAAGCCGCCGACGATCTTGGCATCCGCCATTGGGTTTCTCCCTCACACGTGGGGGGAGGGCGGCCGGGGCCGCCCAGTCCGTCCTGCGCCTAGCCCCAGCAGAGGCTGGTGGCCTTGGTGCTGTCGATGGAGTCCAGCCCGGAGACCGGGTGGTCGGTGACCAGAGCCACGCCGGTGTCGAAGAAGTCCTTGCCGGGCGTAGGCGCGGGTTTCGTGCCATCGGCGGCGAATTTTGCGATCGCCTCCACGCCGAGCGCAGCCATCATCAGCGGATATTGCTGCGATGTCGCCCCGATCACCCCGGCCTTGACGTTGGAAACCCCCGGACAGCCGCCATCAACGGAGACGATGAGCACGTCCTTGTCCCGGCCCGCAGCCTTCAGCGCCTCATAGGCGCCGGCGGCGGCGGGTTCGTTGATCGTATAGACCATGTTGATCTGCGGATCCTTGGTCAGCAGGGCCTCCATCGCGTTCAGGCCACCCTCCTCGTTGCCGCTCGTCACCTCGTTTCCGACGATACGCGGGTCGGTCTCATCTCCCCAGCGGTGCGGATCGGCAAGGTCGATACCGAAGCCCGACAGGAACCCCTGATCGCGCAGCACATCCACCGACGGCTGGGAGATACCGAGGTCGAGCATCGCGATCTTCGCGCTCGCAGCCTTGTCGCCCATCGTGGCCTTTGCCCATTGGCCGATAAGCTCGCCTGCCTTGAAGTTGTCGGTGGCGAATGTGGCATCCGCCGCGTCAGGCGGGTCCAGCGGGGTATCGAGCGCGATCACGAGGATCCCGGCCTGCCGGGCCTGGTCGAGCACATCGACGATGGCCTTGGTGTCCGAGGCGGTGATCATGATCCCCTTGGCGCCGCCCGCGATACAGGCCTCCACCGCGGCGACCTGACCTTCGTGGTCCCCGTCGATCTTGCCGGCATAGGTCTTGAGGTTGACGCCCAGTTCCTTTGCCTTGGCGACGGCCCCCTCCTTCATCTTCACGAAGAACGGATTGGTGTCCGTCTTGGTGACAAGACAGGCGGTGGGCGGATCTGCCGCCAGCGCCGGCGTGGCGGCGATCATGATGGCCGATGCCGCCCAAAGAGCGCGTCGTCCCGTTGTCCTGCGTCGTGCAATCCTGCCGTTCATGGTTTCCTCCCGTATTCCCGCGTCTCGCCGCGGGCCCCCTCCGGTTCAGGGAGAGAAATCCGAATCGCCCCCTTGCGTCAAGATAAATAAATCACTCTGATTTAATATTGCCTCCCGCCGCCTTCGATGGCAGATTGCTACCACCGGAGCAGGGCGCCCCATCCGGCCAAGCGGGAGGACAGGGTGGCAAAGGCGGAGATCTTGCCTGAAAGGGCACCCCCCGAAGGGGTCGGGCTGCGCGGCTCGAACCAATCCGCAATGCGTGCACACAACGAACGGCTGGTGCTGTCGCTGCTGCGCCGGAACAGCGGCGTGGCGAAATCCGATATCGCCCGGGCGACCGGTCTGTCGGCTCAGACCGTCTCCGTCATCATGCGCGCGCTGGAGGAGGAGGGGCTGATCCAGCGCGGCACACCGCAGCGCGGGCGGATCGGGCAACCCTCCGTGCCGATGTCGCTGGCGGCGGACGGGGCGTTCTTCCTCGGGCTGAAGATCGGGCGGCGTTCGGCGGACCTGCTGCTCACCGATTTTCTCGGTCGCATCCGAGGCAAGCGGCGGCAGGTCTATCCCTACCCCACCCCCGACGCGGTCCTGGCCTTTGTGGAGCGGGAGCAGGAGGGGTTGTTGGCGGAGCTTCCCGCGCCGCTGCGCAGCCGGGTCGGCGGGCTGGGGCTGGCCATGCCCTTTCAGCTCTGGGAATGGAGCCGCCACATCGACGCGCCGCCGGAGATGATGGAGCCGTGGCGAAACACCGACATGCAGGCGGCGCTGGCCGCTCTCACCGGCCTGCCGGTGCATCTCCAGAACGATGCGACCGCCGCCTGCGGGGCGGAACTCGTGTTCGGGACGGGAGAGAAGCCGCGCGACTTTCTCTACTTCTACTTCGGTTACTTCATCGGCGGCGGGCTGGTCCTTAACGGGCGTCTGTTCACCGGGCGGGGGGGCAATGCGGCGGGGGTGGCGACCATGCCAGTTCCCGGACCTGACGGGCGGATGGTGCGGCTGCTGGAAGTCGCCTCCACCTCCAGCCTCGCCCGCGCGATGGAAACGGCGGGCCAGTCGTCGGATCAGCTCTGGACCAGCCCCGACCACTGGGACGTGGATCCGGCGGTTCTTTCGCGCTGGATCGGCGGTGCGGCCGCGGGGCTGGCCTCTGCCACGCTCTCCGCCTGCGCCCTGCTGGAGCTGGAGGCTGTGCTGGTGGATGGCTGGATGCCCGCGCGGATACGCGCGGAGGTGGTGGCGCATACGGAGACGGCGCTCCGCGGCATGGACCTTTCCGGGATCACGCCACCGCAGATACAGGAGGGCACGGTCGGCCCGGACGCGCGGGCCCTGGGTGCCGCCGCCGCGCCCCTGGCACAGCGGTATCTTGTCGATCCTGAGGCCACGCTGGGCGACGCGGCCTAGGTATCAGCAGTGCTCCGGGCGTCAGCAGTGCTCCGCGCTGGCCGCGGCGCCCGCCGTCTCCCGCTCGACCGAGGTTTCGGACCGCATCCCGTTGAAGAACAGGTTCAGCACGACGGAGATGATCGCCGCAAGCAGGATGCCTGATTCCAGCAGCGGATGCAGATCATGCGGAAGCGACTGGAAAAATCCCGGTGCGACGATGGGGATCATCCCGAAGCCCACGGACACGGCAACGATGAAAAGGTCGTTCGGGCGGGTGCGGAAATCCACGGTGGACAGGATGCGCACCCCGGTTACCGCCACCATGCCGAACATCACGATCCCCGCGCCGCCCAGCACCACCTGCGGCACCGATTCCACCAGTGCCGCCATCTTGGGCAGCAGCCCGAGACAGATCATGATCGCGCCGCCCGCCACCGTCACCCAGCGGGAGCGGATGCCGGTCACCCCGACAAGCCCCACGTTCTGCGAGAATGACGTGTAGGGAAAGGTGTTGAACACACCGCCGATCAGCGTGCCGAGACCATCTGCCCGCAGCCCCCGTGTCAGCGCACTCTTGCTCACCTTCCGCTCCGTCATCTCGCCAAGCGCGAGGAACATGCCGAGCGATTCGATCAGCGTCACGATCATGACGATGCACATCGTCAGGATGGGGATGAGGTGAAAGGTCGGCATCCCAAAGTGAAAGGGCAGCACGATATCCACCCAATGCGCCTGCGCCACCTTGTCGAAATGCATCAGGCCAAGCGCCGAGGCCATCACGCAGCCGGCCACGATGCCCAGCAGAACCGCGATGTTGCGCAGGAAGCCCGTCGTCCAGCGCAGCAGCGCCAGGATGACCAGCAGGACGAACCCCGCGATCATCAGCCCCTGCGGCTGCGCATAGGCGGGGTTGGGAAACTGCCCCGGCACCCCATCGACGACCCTGGTCAGCGTCGGCACCCCGCCGCCCGCCCAGTTGATCCCGACCCGCATGAGCGAGATGCCGATGACGAGGATGATCGTCCCCGTCACCACCGGCGGAAACAGCGGCAGCAACCGCGAGATGAAGGGTGCGATGGCGATGCCGAACAACCCCGCCGCGATGACCGAACCGAAGATCCCGGTCAGCCCGACATCGGTCGTGCCCGCGATGGACAGGATCGGCCCGACGGAGGCGAAGGTCACGCCCATCATCACCGGCATCCTGATGCCGAAACCGGGGATCCCCCAGGACTGGATGATCGTGGCGATGCCGCAGGCGAACAGGTCGGCGCTGATGAGGAAGGCGACCTCCTGCGGCGACAGGTTCAGCGCGCGACCGACGATCAGCGGCACGGCGACCGCGCCTGCATACATCACGAGCACATGCTGCAAGGCGAGCGGCATGAGCTGCCCGCTCGGCGGACATGCGTCGATGGGATCGATCTTGGTCATCGTTTCTGGAACTCCCCCCTGCTCCCGGTCGGACGCCGGGCGTCCTGCGATTATGACGGTTGCAGGGTCGGGGGATATGTATTCATTTCGCGAAGGTGCTTCTTGGCGACGCGAAATTTCGGGGCAAAATTTCGGGACGCGCGGCAGATGCGCATGGATTGCCATGCGTCGTCGTGCGGCTTGAACGATGCCCGCTTCGCCGCCGCTCCGCAAGTGCGGAATGACGTCGCGTCACACCAAAGCATGACGGGCCGCCGCGACGATGCTCCGGGTCAGCGGGGCAAGCCTTTCCGCCGCCAGCCGGTTGACCTGCCAGTAGAGCGGCACGTCCAGCACCGCGCCGGGGATCAGCTCCGCCAGCCGCCCCCCATCCAGCGCTTCCGCCACGAGCCCCGCCGGATTCAGCGCCCAGCCCATCCCCGCCAGCGTCGCATCGACGAAGCCCTGCGTGGAGGGCAGCCAGTGCGTCGGCGACACGGCCCCCTGCCCCAGCTGCGTCTCCAGCCAGCGGTGCTGAAGCCGGTCCTTCTGGTCATAGGTCAGTGCAGGCGCGTCGGCCATCGCCGCAGCCGTCACGCCATGGGGGAAGTGGCGCGCGATGAACACCGGGCTGGCCGTGGCGTGGTAGCGCAGGCTTCCCAGCTGCTGGATGCGGCAGCCCTGCACCGGTGTTTCCAGACCCGTCACCGCGGCGAGCACCCGCCCGCTGCGCAGCCAGTCCGCCGTGTGATCCTGATCGTCGATCCCGATGTTGAGCAGATAGCCCGTTTCCGCGGTGAAGGGCGCGACGGCAGGCAGAAACCAGGTGCCCAGGCTGTCGGCATTGGTAGCGATGTTCAATGTCACCCGCTGCCCCTCCGCCTTTGTCAGTCCCGGGAGATGGCGGAGCAGGTCCTGCTCCAGCAACCCGACCTGTTCCACGTGCCGGCAAAGCCACGCGCCCTTTTCCGTCGCGCGGCAGGGCGTGCCGCGTTCGATCAGCACCGCGCCCAGCCGCTCCTCCAACTGCCGGACACGTTGCGACACGGCAGAGGGCGTGATGTTCAGAACCCGCGCGGCGCGCTCAAAGCTCCCCGTCTCCACCACCAGCGCCACGGCGCGGGCCGAAGGATAGTCGATCATGAATTTTCCTGAACCGGCGTGAGCTGCATTAATTTGATTAACGCCCCCGCACCGCCTACTGCAAGGACGCACATTCAGGGAGCATCCGATGACCGTCGCCTTCTTCTCCGGTTTGACCATGTCACTCGGACTTATCGTGGCGATCGGGGCGCAGAATGCCTTTGTTCTGCGGCAGGGGCTGCGGAATGAGCATGTGTTCGCCGTCTGTCTGACCTGCGCCCTGTCGGATGCGGTGCTGGTGACGCTGGGTGTCGCGGGCTTCGGGCGGATCACCGCACTGTTTCCGTGGCTGGAACCGGTGATGCGCTATGGCGGCGCGGCCTTCCTGCTGTGGTATGCCGTCCGCAGCCTCCGCTCCGCGCTTCGGTCGGAGGCGGCACTGACCGTCACCGGCGCTCCCCCGGCGGCGCTCCGGCAGGTGGTGCTGGCCTGTCTGGCGATCACCTGGCTCAATCCGCATGTCTATCTGGATACCGTCGTCCTGCTGGGCTCCGTCTCCACCCAGTTCGCGGGCGAGCGGCCTGCCTTTGCAGCCGGGGCAATCCTTGGATCGGTGATGTTCTTCTTCGCACTCGGATATGGCGCGCGGCTGCTCCGGCCGGTCTTCGCCCGCCCCGGCACATGGCGGCTGGTGGATGGGCTGATCGCTCTGGTGATGACCCTCATCGCCATGGGGTTGCTGCGGGGGACATGACTGTCTCGACGATCTTTCTTGACTTTTTGCGAATGATTATCATTTTCATGATATGAGCAAAAAGTCAGGCAGGACAGGAGCGGGAATGAACCGGATCGGGAGACGCATACTCGGCGCAACGGCGGCGCTGGCGCTGCTGACCGGCTCCGCGGGCGCGGAGGAGCGGATGAAGGTGGTCACCACCTTCACCGTGATCGCCGACATGGCGCAACAGGTGGCTGGCGACGCGGCGGAAGTCGTCTCCCTCACCCGTCCGGGGGCAGAGATCCACGGCTATGAACCCACACCCCGCGACCTTGTCCGGGCGCACGGGGCCGACCTGATCCTGTGGAATGGCATGAACCTTGAGGTCTGGTTCGAGAAATTCCTGCGCACGCTGGGGGACGTACCTTCCGTCACGGTGAGCGACGGGATCGCGCCCATCGCGATCACCGCCGGTTCCTATGAGGGCAAGCCCAACCCCCACGCCTGGATGGGGCTGACGGAGGCGCTGACCTATGTTGACAACATCGCCGCCGCGCTCGCGGAGCATGACCCTGCCCATGCGGAGGTTTATGCCCAGAATGCCGCCGCATATAAGGACCGTCTCCGCGCCGCCATCGAGCCGCTGAAAGCGGAAATCGCCGCCCTGCCGGAGAACCGCCGCTGGCTCGTGAGCTGCGAGGGCGCGTTCAGCTACCTTGCCCGCGACCTCGGGCTTCGGGAGCTGTATCTCTGGCCCATCAACGCCGACCAGATGGGCACGCCGCAGCAGGTCCGCGCGGTCATCGACGGGGTGCGCGCGAACGACATTCCCGCGGTGTTCTGCGAAAGCACGGTGAGCCAGTCCCCTGCCCGGCAGGTCGCGCGGGAGACGGGGGCGCAGTATGGCGGCATGCTCTATGTGGACAGCCTGTCGGAGCCGGAGGGGCCGGTGCCCACCTTCATCGACCTGCTGGAAACCACCACCCGCACCATAGCCGAGGGTCTGGCGGAGGGCAGCCAGTGACCGACGATGCGGGTGTGCGCGCGCGGGACGTGACCGTCACCTATCGCAACGGTCACACCGCCCTCCGCCATGCCGGGTTCAGCGTGCCGGAGGGGTCCATCACCGCCCTGATCGGGCCCAATGGTGCGGGGAAATCCACGCTGTTCAAGGCGCTGATGGGCCTCGTCCCGGTTTCGGGAGAGGTCCGGCTGCTGGGGCTGCCGGTGGCGGAGGCGCTTGCCCGGAGCCTCGTCGCCTATGTTCCGCAAGCGGAGGAGGTGGACTGGACCTTCCCGGTTCTCGTTGAGGATGTGGTGATGATGGGCCGCTATGGCCGCATGGGCTTCCTGCGCCGGCCCCGCGCCGCCGATCGGGAGGCGGTGGACACCGCCCTCGCCCGTGTCGGCATGAGCGACTACCGCCATCGCCAGATCGGTGAGCTGTCGGGCGGCCAGCGCAAGCGCGTGTTCCTTGCCCGCGCACTGGCGCAGGACGGGCGGCTCATCCTGCTCGACGAACCCTTTACCGGCGTCGATGCCGGGACGGAGGACCGGATCATCGACCTGCTGGGCGAGTTGCGGGACGAAGGGCGGGTGATGCTTGTCTCAACCCACGACCTTGCCCGCGTGCCGGAGTTCTGCGACCGCGTCGTGGTGGTGCGCGGAACGGTCCTCGCCTCCGGCCCTACGGCAGAGACCTTCACGCCGGAGACCCTCGCGCTCGCCTTTGGCGAGCCGCGAGCGCGTCGAGATCGAGAGGGCGGTTCTGCCGGTAGACCGTTGGCTGACCGGCAAGATGGCCCCGGAGGGGCGACGCGGCGGGCGCTGCCGGGGCGCGCGGGCGCTTCACCGGAGCATCCGGCCCATGCTGCGGGCGAAGCGGGTGCCGGTCGCGCGGAAACGGATGCGATTGCCATGCCTGAAACAGAAAGCGCGGGGGGGCCTGACGCTGGAACCCTGGCGAGCTGCCCGGACAATAAAGGGCAGGCCGCGCGCAGCGGTTCGGGACTGCCGACCGCCGGTCGGCAGTTCGCCCCCCAGCACACCCCTGCCAACCCGCCCGTCCACCCCCCCGGAACGCAGGCAACGCAGGAGCGGGCGGCGGGCAAGCGGCCCACCGGATCCCCGCTGGCGGGGAGCGGGTCCGCGCCATGAGCATCCTGTGGGAACCCTTCCTTTACAGCTACATGACCAACGCGATGTGGGTTTCGGCGCTGGTGGGGGGCGTCTGTGCCTTCCTCTCCTGCTACCTGATGCTGAAGGGCTGGTCGCTGATCGGCGACGCCCTTTCCCATTCGGTCGTTCCGGGCGTGGTGGGGGCCTACATGCTGGGCCTTCCCTTCGCGCTCGGGGCTTTCCTTTCGGGCGGGCTGGCGGCGGGCGCGATGCTGCTGCTTTCGGACCGGTCCGGGCTACGGGTCGATGTGGTGATCGGCCTGATCTTCACCGCCTTCTTCGGGCTTGGCCTGTTCATGGTCTCGCTGAACCCGATGTCCGTCTCCATCCAGACGATCACCATGGGCAACATCCTTGCCATCACGCCGGAGGATACGCTGCAGCTCGCGCTGATCGGCCTCGTGTCGCTGGCGATCCTGCTGGCGAAGTGGAAAGACCTGATGGTCGTGTTCTTCGATGAGGTCCATGCCCGCACCATCGGCCTCCGCCCCGGGCTGCTGAAGGGGGTGTTCTTCATGCTGCTCTCCGCCTCGGTGGTGGCGGCGATGCAGACGGTGGGCGCGTTTCTGGTGATCGCCATGGTGGTGACGCCGGGCGCCACGGCCTACCTGCTGACGAACCGCTTCCCCCGGCTGATCGTGCTCTCCGTGGCCATCGGCGCGGGGACGAGCTTTCTCGGCGCCTATCTCAGCTACTTCCTGAACGGGGCGACGGGCGGGATCATCGTCTGCCTTCAGACGACGGTGTTCCTGCTGGCCTTCTTTCTTGCCCCCCGGCACGGACGTCTCGCCGCCCGCCGCCGGACGAGGGAGACCGCCTGATGGAAACCCTGCTCCTGCCCTTCCACTTCCCCTTCATGCAGAACGCCTTCCTCATCGCGGCGATCGTCGCGGTTCCGGCGGCGCTCCTGTCGTGCTTTCTGGTGCTGAAGGGCTGGGCGCTGATGGGCGATGCGGTGAGCCATGCCGTGCTTCCCGGCATCGTCATCGCCTATGTTCTTCAGATCCCGCTGATCCTCGGCGCCTTCGGGGCGGGAATGACGGCGGCGCTTGCCACCGGCTACCTCTCCGACAACAGCCGGGTGAAGCGCGACACGGTGATGGGCATCGTGTTCTCCGGGATGTTCGGGCTGGGCATCGTCCTTTACACCTCCATCCCGTCCGACGCACATCTGGATCATATCCTGTTCGGCAACATGCTGGGCGTCGGGCCGCAGGATCTGTGGACAGCGGGTGCGATTTCCCTGCTGGTCGCGGGCACGCTCCTGCTGAAGTGGCGCGACCTGCTGCTCCACGCCTTCGACCCCGTGCAGGCGCGGGCGATGGGGCTGCGCACGGGGGTGCTGCATTACGGGCTGCTGGTGCTGCTGTCGCTGATGATCGTGGCGCTGCTGTCGGCGACGGGACTGATCCTTGCCGTGGGGCTGCTCATCGCGCCGGGGGCCATCGGGTTTCTGGCGTCGCGGCGGTTCCCGGCGATGATGGCCGTGGCCGCGCTTTCCTGTGCCGTGGCGATGCTGGGCGGGGTCTATCTCAGCTTCTTCCTCGACAGCGCGCCGGCGCCCACGGTGGTGCTTCTGCTGACAGGGATGTTCCTTCTCGCGCTCGGGGTTTGGCGGTTCCGCATCCCCTGATGCCCGGGAAACAGGCGACCCGCCCGGTTGCCGGGCAGACCTCACGTCCAATCGGGCTTATGGGCGGCGCAACGGATTGCCCTGCGACCGGACGTCGCATAGAGCAGGCCGACTGCAAAATCCGGGAGCAAGGCGATGGTCGAGGAACGGACCGGGGCGGCGTGGGACGACCGCCCGGTGGATGCGAAGGCGCGCAAGGCGCTCTGGGGATCGGCCATCGGCTATGCGATGGACGGGTTCGACCTGCTGATCCTCGGCTTCATGCTGAAACCCATCTCGCAGGATCTGGGCCTCAGCCCGGCGCAGGCGGCATCCCTCGTCACCGCGACGCTGGTGGGCGCGGTGGTGGGCGGCATCCTGTTCGGGATGCTCTCCGACCGGCTGGGCCGCGTCCGGGTGCTGACCTGGACCATCGTGGTCTTTGCCGTGTTCACCGGGCTGAGCGCCTTGGCGCAGGGCTACTGGGACCTGCTGATCTACCGCACCATCGCGGGGCTCGGGCTGGGCGGAGAGTTCGGCATCGGCATGGCGCTGGTCGCGGAAGCCTGGCCCGCATCGAAACGCGCGCGCGCCTCCTCCTATGTCGGGTTGGGCTGGCAGGCGGGCGTGCTCGCGGCCGCGCTCATCACACCGCTCCTGCTGCCGGTGATCGGCTGGCGGGGCATGTTCGTGATCGGCCTGTTTCCGGCGCTGGCGGCATGGGTGATCCGCCGCACGCTGCATGAGCCGGAGGTGTTCGTGGAGAAGTCGCGCCAGCGGCCCGCCCGTTCCCCCCTCGGCCTGCTCGTCGCCGACAGGGAGACGCGGAAGATCAGCCTCGGCATGGTGATCCTCTGCTCGGTGCAGAACTTCGGCTACTACGGCGTGATGATCTGGCTGCCGAACTACCTCTCCACCCGGTTCGGCTTCGCGCTCACGCAATCCGCGCTGTGGACGGCGGTGACGATCCTCGGGATGGCGGCAGGTATCTTCTGCTTCGGCCATATCGCGGACCGGGTCGGGCGGCGGCCCGCGTTCTTCGGCTATATGCTGGGGGCTGCGGTGATGGTGCTGGCCTATTCCCGCCTGACGGATCCGACGGCGCTGCTGATCGGCGGCGCGGTCATGGGCTTCTTCGTCAACGGGATGCTCGGCGGCTACGGCGCGCTGATGAGCGAGCTTTACCCGACGGCGGCCCGGGCCACGGCGCAGAACGTGCTGTTCAACGTCGGCCGCGCGGTGGGTGGCTTCGGCCCGGTCGTGGTGGGCGCGATCGCGGTGACGCACGGGTTCGAGACCGCCATCGCCCTGCTGGCCGCGCTCTATGTCCTCGACATCGTGGCGATGTTCTTCCTGATCCCGGAGCGGAAGGGCGAACAGCTTTCCTGACCCTCAGGGGTGCAGGATCCGGGCGGGCGGGCGGAGGAAACTCGGCCGCCCGCGCTTGAACCCGGCGAGGGGCTGGGCGATCCCCCCGAACGCCTCGACCGGATCGGTGGCATCCAGCACGACGATATCCGCCCGGTCACCCACCGCGAGCCCGTAACCCTCCAGCCGCATCAGCCGTGCCGCTCCCTCCGTGATGAGGGCCATGCAAAGCGGAAACGCCTCCGGCCCGAGCTGCATCACATTGGCATAGAGGTTGGCCATGCGGAGCAGCGACGCATCGCCATAGGGGGTGAAAGGGTTCATCACGTTGTTGGTGGCGACGGAAGCATTGCCCCCCCGCGCGGCAAGCAGATGCACCGGCGCCACACCGCGCGCCGCGCGGAACCCCTCCGATCGCCCGTTCAGATAGAGGTCGGTGGACGGCAGCGCCGTCACCCCCACCCCCGCCGACAGGAGCAGGTCCGCATACCGCGCAAAGGCCCCCTTCCCCATCGCGGCAAGTTTCGTCGCGTGACCGATGGTGACCCGGCCCTGCCAGCCCGCACGGGCCGTCGCCTCGCAGACCGCATCCATATGCGTCCAGCCGGGATCGAGGTCGAAGTCCAGATGGAAGTCGATATCCACGTCATGCTCGACCGCCATGGCGAAGATGCGGCGGATCTGCTCCTCCGGATCGGTGTCGGTATAGGGGCAGCCGCCGATCAGGTCGGCCCCTTCCGCAAGCGCTTGGCGGAGCAGCGCCTCCGCACCCGGATCATTGGTCAGCCCCTCCTGCGGAAACGGGCAGAGCGTGAGGTCGAGCGCAAAGGCATAATCCGCCCGCAGGCGTTTCATCGCCGCGAAACTCCGCAGGCCCACGCGGGGGTCCACCTCCACATGGGCGCGCATGTGCATGGTGCCCTGCCGGATCGCCGCCTCCACCACCCGCGCACCCCGGGCATGGACATCGGCCTCACTGAAGTCCCGCTTCAGACGGGAGACGGCGGCGACGGCTTCGGCAAGGCTCCCGGCGCCCTGCCCGCAGCGGCAGATCAGGCCCGCCTTGTCGAGATGGATGTGGCTCTCCACCAGTCCGGGCACGGCGATCCGACCGCCGAAATCCTCCCCCTGCCCCGCCAATGCCCCCACTTCCGCGATCCGGCCGTCGCGAATGCCGATATCCGTTGCCTGCGCGCTGGCATAGGGCCGGAGGTTTCGCAGGATGAGGTCGAACGTCACGGCTTGTCTCCTGCTGGCGGTTCAGTATCCTGAATGTGTATGCACTTTAGGCCGAGGTTAGCAATGAGCGACAGGACAGAGCGGGACGTGGCGGCGGTCAGGGCCTACCTTGAGGCTTCGATGCGCCCGGATCCGGTGGCCGCCGCGGCTCATGTCGCGCCGGAGTTCCTGTGCCGCTTCACTGGCAACCGCGAATTCACGGCGCCCGACGGGCCGACGCGCGTCAATGCGGCCCGCTATGCCTGGGTGAAGAAGCGGATCGACCGCTACGACGCGATGCCGGACGGCGCGCGCACGGTGGTTTACTGCACCGGCCATCTCCACGGCGCCTGGCTGGACGGGACGCCCTTCGACCACAACCGCTTCGTGGATCGTTTCGTGGTGGAGGACGGGTTGATATTGGAGACCGACGTCTGGAACGACAGCGCCGAATGGCTGCTGGATCCTTCCCTCTCCCGCCGGTAGCCTGCGGAGACGCCGCCATTTGCGCCCTGGCAGTTTTGCGCCCTGACAGTCCGGCGCGGAACCCCAACCCATGTCAGTTCAGGTATGGCGCGAGTATATCGGCAAGCTCCCGCGTCCTGACCCCCTTGCTCGACAACAGCGCGCGCGAGGCGACCGCCTCCAGATGCCTGTCCATGAGCGCCATCGCCGCCTCCCGCGGGCCGGTGCGGATGGTTTCGATCAGGTCGAGATGCTCGCTCACCGCGCAATCCGATGAATGCGGCCGCGCGAGGGTGGAGAGCGACAGCCCCGCCCGGTAGCAGATTTCCGTGACATAGCGGATGAGGATCGCCTTCTCCGTCATTTCGGCAAGACGGACGTGGAACTCCGTCGCCAGCCGGATCGCGGGGCCGTCCGGCCCATGACGCGCGTTGTCCTCCGCTTCCACGAGCGCCCGGAGTTCGGCGGCCTGCTTCTCCGTCAGCACGCCGGCCAGATGGCCCACCACCTGCCGTTCAAGCGCGATGCGAATGTCGAAGATATCGCGCGCCTCTTCCGGTGTGGGGGCTGCGACCGTGGCGATCCGGTTGCGGCGGAGATCGACCAGCCCCTCCGCCGCCAGCTGGCCAAGCGCATGGCGGGCAAGCGTGCGGCTCACCCCGAAGGAGTCGCCCACACCGTCTTCCGGCAGCCGGTCACCGGGCATCAGCGCGCCTTCGATGATGGCCCGGCGGATGGCACGGCAGATGGCTTCGGTCCTGTCACCCTTCAACTGGGCCATGCATCTCTCCTGCGTCTCGCGCGCATCCTGCCGATCCGGCGCGCGAGCGCAAGCGGTGAGGTGGCCTACAGGGGATACTGGCTTACAGGGGATACTGGCCGGGCCGTGTTTCCATGGTGATCCAGCGCAGATCGGTGAATTCGGCGATCCCCGCCTGGCCGCCGAAGCGGCCATACCCCGACGCCTTCACCCCGCCGAAGGGCATCTGCGCCTCATCATGCACGGTCGGCCCGTTGATATGGCATATGCCGGAGCGGATCTGGCGCGCGACGTCCAGCCCGCGGGCCGTATCGCGTGTGAAGACCGCGGCAGACAGTCCATATTCGGTATCGTTGGCAATACGGATCGCATCCGCCTCGTCCGCCGCGCGGAACAGCGCCACGACCGGGCCGAAGCTTTCCTCATAGGCGATGCGCATGTCGGGGGTGACGCGGTCCACCACCTGCGCGGGCATGAGCACGCCTTCGGGCGCACCGGCCGAATGCACTTCCGCCCCCTTTTCACGCGCATCCTCGATCAGCGCAGCGACCTTCTCCACCGTCCGCAGATCGACCACCGCGCCAAGCGGCGCCCTTCCGTCCACCGGATTGCCCGCCGTCAGAGCCTTTGCGCGCGCGATGAACTTCGCCGCGAAACCCTCCGCGATCTCGGGGGCGAGGATGATGCGTTCGGTGGACATGCAGATCTGGCCCTGGTTGAAGAAGGCGCCGAAAATCGCGGCCTTCACGGCTTCATCCACATCGGCATCCTTGAGGACGAGGAGCGGCGCCTTGCCTCCCAGCTCCAGAAGCACGGGTTTCAGGTTTCGTGCCGCGCGCTCCGCGATGATCCGGCCAACCTTGGTCGAGCCGGTGAAGTTGATCCGCCGCACCGCGGGATGGTCGATAAGCACGCCGACGATATCGGCCGCATCCTCGGGCGCATTCGTGACGAGACTGACCAGACCCTTGGGCAGACCCCCCTCCTCCAGCGCCTCGACGATGAGGGCGTGGGTCAGCGGGCAGATCTCGGAGGCCTTGAACACCACCGCATTGCCGCAGGCCAGCGGAGTGGCCAGCGCCCGCGTGCCGAGGATGACCGGCGCATTCCATGGCGCGATGCCCAGCACCACGCCGGCGGGTTCCCGGATCGACATCGACAGACAGCCCGGTTTGTCGGACGGGATCACCTCGCCTGCCACCTGCGTGGTAAGCGCGGCGGCCTCACGCAGCATGGAGGCCGCGAGCGAGACGTTGAACCGCGCCCAAGGCTCGGTCGCGCCGATCTCGGCGGCCATCGCCGCCACGAAGCGGTCGCCCTTCGCCGCCAAAGCATCCGCAGCCTTGAGAAGCGCGGCGCGCCGGGCGTTGGGGCCAAGCGCCGCCCATCCGGGGAATGCTGCGGCAGCGGCATCCACCGCCGCGACCGCATCCTCGACCGTGGCGGCCGGTGCCTCGCTCGCCACGGCGCCGGTCACCGGGTTCAGACGCTGATAGGTCCTGCCGCCGCCCGATGCCTGCTCCGCGCCACCGATCTTCATCTTCACCATCGTCATTTCCATCCTCCGGGCCGTCTGCTTATGGTCAGCGATACTACGCGCTATTGGCGGCCGCTCGACAGAGATGAAACGCCGCAGCACCGTCCGATGGTGCCGCGGATGTTTGTCGCACCTGATTCTTCGACCACCCCCGCGCGAGCCGGCATCCAGCGCCGCGAATCCCGTGGCAGAGCCGACAAAGACGGATAAAACTGCCGGTAATTCCACAATCAGGCGATATTTTCGCCAGAGCTGTGGCGAAAGACGACGGATCCGGTGCGGAAAGCCGCTGAAAGGCCTTGTTCGAATCCCGCGTTTCAGGCAGTTATTTACGCCAACAACAGAATAAAACGACCAGAAGCGTAACTAACGATCTGGCGCGAGGCAGTAGATGACAAAACAGGAACGCATTGACGTTCTCGTGGGAGAACACGCCGCGCGTCTTTCGGAGCGGCTTCAGGCGCATCGTGCCCAGCTTTTCCCTCCCGACGCCCGCAAGGAGTTGCGGAAGTTCACCTCCGGTGAGGTGGCCGAGCTTCTGGGCGTTAAGGATGCCTATCTGCGGAAACTGCATCTCGAGGGACGCGGCCCGAGCCCGGAGACGCGGGCGGGCGGGCGGCGTTACTACTCCCTCGCAGATGTGCAAGCTCTGCGCGAAACCCTTGAAAAGGGGGCGAAATCTCCCGGAACCTATCTGCCCGGGCGGCGGGAAAACGACCATCTTCAGGTGATCGCCGTCATCAATTTCAAGGGGGGCTCCGGCAAGACGACGACTGCCGCGCATCTCGCGCAGAAGCTCGCGCTGGACGGCTACCGGGTCCTGGCGGTCGATCTGGATCCGCAGGCGAGCCTCAGCGCGCTGCACGGGTTTCAGCCGGAATTCGACCTGATCGACGGCGGCACGCTTTACGACGCGATCCGTTACGATGTGCCGGTGCCGCTGGCGGATGTGATCCAGCCGACCTATTTCCCCAATCTCGACATCATTCCGGGGAATCTCGATCTCATGGAGTTCGAGCATGACACCCCTCGGATGCTCGCCTCGCGCACGGGGCAGTTCTTCTTCACCCGCGTCGGCGACAAGCTGGCGGAGGTGGAGGCGAATTATGATGTGGTGGTGATCGACTGCCCGCCGCAACTGGGCTTTCTGACGATGTCGGCGCTGTCTGCTGCCACCGCGGTATTGGTGACCGTCCATCCGCAGATGCTGGATGTGATGTCGATGTGTCAGTTTTTGCTGATGACGTCCAACCTGCTCGGGGTGGTGTCCGAAGCGGGCGGCAACATGTCTTATGACTGGCTGCGTTATGTCGTGACCCGCTATGAACCGGGCGATGGGCCGCAGAACCAGATGGTGAGCTTCATGCGCTCCATGTTCGGGGAACATGTGCTCAACCATCCGGTGCTGAAGTCCACGGCGATTTCTGACGCGGGAATCACCAAGCAGACGCTCTACGAAATCGAACGAACCCAATTCGTCCGTGCCACCTATGAGCGTGCCATGGAAAGCCTGAATGCGGTGAACGGCGAGATCGAGGCCCTGATCCAGCAGGCCTGGGGCCGGAAGGGAGGCGCGTGATGGCACGGAAAGACCTTCTCAAAGGGCTTATGGACGCGGGAGACCCCCCCTCCCCTGCCAGCGTTTCGACCAGTCAGCCGATTCCCCGGCCCGGTCGCGGTGCCATTGGCGCGGTCAGCCAGTCGATCGCCGATCTGCGCAGCCGCTCGGTGATCGACGTGCCTCCTGACATGATCGACAATGCCGGAATTCGCGACCGGCTGGATGACGACCCTGAAGGTATCGCGGCGCTGGCCGAAAGTATTCGCGATTACGGCCAGCAGGTGCCCGTCCTTCTCCGCCACTCCCCCAATTATGAGGGTCGGTATGAGGTGGTTTATGGCCGGCGCCGCGTCTCGGCACTGAAATTGCTTGGGCAACCCGTCAAGGCGATGATCCGCAACCTGAATGATCGCGAGCTGGTGATCGCGCAGGGGCAGGAGAACACCGCCCGCAAGGATCTGAGCTTCATCGAGAAAGTGAACTTTGCCCGCGCGATGCGCGACGAAGGCTTTGACCGGAAGATCATCTGCGACGCGCTTCAGATCGATAAGACATTGATTTCACGTATGCTTTCCGTTGCGGATTCAGTGCCCCTGCCCCTGATGCGCGCCATCGGGACGGCACCGGGGATCGGGCGGGATCGCTGGACGACCCTCGCCTCCAGGCTCAAGGGCCGACGTATTGAGGATGTAATCCCGCTTGCAGACGGCGCTACCTCGGATGCGAGATTCGAGGCAGTTCTGGCCGGTCTGACGCAGCGGGCGCCCTCCCCTGCGCCAGACAAGGCCCCGCTGACCGGCAACGGCGGCGAACGGTTGGGCGCGGTTTCACGCAACAGCCGTGCGACCATGCTTACAATAGACAACAGCCAGCATGCGAAATTCGCGGAATGGCTGGTTGAGAATATCGACGAAATTCACCGCAGCTGGCTTGCCAGCGGCGAGGAATGATCAGGGCAACAACAAGGGAGCACGAAGCAGGACAAAGAAAAGCCCCTCAGGACATGACATCCCGAAGGGCCGTTCCGTCGATCTAGCACTTCGAACGTAGCGGCTTTCGTTGACAGCTGTCAACTCCCGTCTTTCTGCGGCGGCCGATATTTCGCGTCCTCGTGACATGATATGAAGCATATTTCCATAACGCCTTTCGGGCGGCCGGTTACGGCTGACCTGATGGCGGCGCGCGCTCTGGCGCGAGGCTCGGCCGAAGCGACAGCGGTTCCGAAATGGGAGCCTTTGCGCGATCTCACAGTCGCACGAAAGGCGTTTTCACTTTCCGATCGCGATCTGTCGGTCCTGCACGCACTTATCTCGTTTCTTCCAGGCGACGTCATCTCGCCCGACGGCTGCATCGTCTTTCCCTCCAACGCGACGCTCTCGCACCGCGCGCACGGGATGCCGGAGAGCACGCTACGTCGCCATATCGCGGCCTTGGTCGCAGCGGGCATGATTCTTCGTCACGACAGCCCCAATGGCAAGCGCTACGCAACCCGCGCCAGCGAATCGCGACCTGCCCGTGCGTTCGGTTTTGACCTTGCACCGCTCGCTCGGCGAGCTGTTGAAATTCGGTGCATGGCGGATGAATGCCGCCGCGCCCATGACCAGCATCAACAACTGCGAGAGAGTGTCGTCCTCAGGCTTCGGGACGCGATTCAACTTGGGCAGTCCGACAGTCTTGCATTGACGGAGATGAAGAAAGCCCTTCGGCGTAAGCTTTCACACCTAGAACTTGAGCAAATTGCCGAGCTGTTAAACCAGTTTTTCGCGCCAGCCGAACTGGAAGAAACGAGCGGCAATGACGATCAGAATGAGCGGCACATACAGGAAAACAACACAATAACGATAGAAAAAACTACGCGGGTGCCCGTCACACCGGAGTTAGCTGAAGTGATGGAGTCCTGCACGGAATTCGCAAGTTTTTATCCCGTGAAAAGCTGGCGAGACTTCATCCAGGCTGCAGAGCAGGTGCGCCCGATGATAGGCATCGACGCCGGCTCCTGGCAGAAAGCGCTCGAAACCATGACCCCGGAGTGCGCGGCCGCGACGGTTGCTTGCATTCTACAAAGACTGAAATCCATCCGTCATCCGTCCGCATACCTTCGGGTTCTGGCCAAAAAGGCCGTGAATGGTGCGTTCTCGCTGGAAAAGATGGTCCGAGGACTGCCACGAAGGGCGGTTGCGGCAGGTTGACAGCTGTCAACGCGGTGATGTTGACAGCTGTCAACTCAACCTGCTTGCAAATCCTGCTCCTTATGAGGAACATTCGGCATGGTCGATAACTCTACCACCCTAGCGCTCGCCACCGGGCTCAGCAGCGACCTTGCCGAGCTTTACCGGCGTGGAACGCCCGAAAACACACTCCGCGCCTGGGAACGGGACCTGGCATATATCTCCGCTTGGCGCATGCTTCGTTTCGGCACAGCGCCGATCTGGCCGGAACGAGAGGACGTCGCCCTGGCTTTCCTCCTTGATCACGCGCGCGATCTGGAAGAAGCCGCCGCGCATGATCCAGCACGTCAGGCAGCGGAGCGTTTGATCGCCGATGGGCTTCGCCGCCAGCTTGCCTGCCCGGCGGCTGCGACGCTGGACCGTCGCATTGCAAGCTGGCGCGCCTTCCATCGCATCCAGAACCTGACTTCTCCCTTCGAGCTTCCGCTGATCCGCCAGGCGCGACAGAAGGCCCGGCGCGCTGCTGATCGGCCGCCGTCGCCCAAATCGGCGAACCCGGTGACCCGCGAAACATTGCTGCAACTGGTGGCGGCTACAGGGCCGGACATGCGGGGGCTGCGCGACCGGGCAATCCTGTTGCTCGCCTGGGCATCCGGTGGACGGCGGAGGTCCGAGGTCGTGTCGCTGAACGTGGAGGATCTGGACTTGCGAGAGTTCGACCGGAACGGACATGTCTGGATACGGCTGCCGGGCACCAAGACCACGCGGAAAGGCGCTACCCCGAAACTCGTTCTGAAGGGCAGGGGCGCTCGCAGTCTCGTCGCGTGGCTGGACGCTGCGGGAATACAAACCGGTCCGGTCTTTCGGCCGATCAGCAAGTCAGACCGGGTGCTCAAACGCCGGCTGACACCGGAGGGCGTGGCAGCGGTGCTGCGCCGTCTGATCCGCGAGGCCGGGTTGCCGGAGGGGTTCGCCTCACCGCACGGCTTGCGCTCCGGCTTTCTCACGCAGGCTGCACTGGACGGCGCGCCCTTGCAGGCGGCGATGCAACTTTCTCTTCACCGATCGGCTGCGCAAGCACAGAAGTATTATGCCGACGTCGATATCGCGGAAAATCCCGCAACCAATCTGCTGGGTGATTAGACGTTATTACATTACATTCAGGTAACGGTTTTCAGTCGTGCCTTCCCATGGCACAACTGGCCCGAAACGGAGGAGCCCCATGTCAGATACCCTCAACCACAGTCTCGTCCTTGCCTCGCGGCCCGATGGGAGTCCCACCCCCTCCAATTTTCGAATGGAGGAGACGCCAATACCTCTCCCGCGGGAAGGGGAGGTTCTGCTCCGCGTTCGCTACCTGTCACTCGACCCCTATATGCGCGGCCGGATGAGCGCGGCGCGTTCCTACGCGGCACCGGTGGAGGTGGGCGCCGTGATGGAAGGCGGCACCGTGGCGGAGGTCGTCGTTTCGCGCAATCCGGATTACCGGGAGGGCGATGTGGTGCTCTCCCATTCCGGCTGGCAGGAATACGCGCTTTCGGATGGCGCAGATCTGCGGAAGCTCGATCCCGAGGAAGCCCCGGTGACGACATCGCTTGGCGTGCTGGGAATGCCGGGGTTCACGGCCTATTCGGGGTTGCTCACCATCGGCCAGCCCAAACCGGGGGAGACGGTCGTGGTTGCGGCGGCGAGCGGGGCGGTGGGCTCCGTCGTCGGGCAGATTGCGCGGATCAAGGGCGCGCGGGCTGTAGGCATCGCGGGCGGGGCTGACAAATGCGCCTTCGTGCGGGAAGAACTGGGTTTCGACGCGGCCATTGACCACCGCGCGCCCGACTTCGCCGCGCGTCTTGCCGAAGCCTGCCCCAACGGCGTCGATGTCTATTTCGAGAATGTCGGCGGCAAGGTCTGGGACGGAGTGTTTCCGCTGCTGAACACCTTTGCGCGGATCCCCGTCTGCGGTCTCATCGCGCAATACAATGCCGTCGGCGTGCCGGAAGGGCCGGACCGGCTCCCCGGCTTGATGCGGCAGGTGCTCTCCAAAAGCCTGCTGATCCGCGGCTTCATCCAGCGGGAGTTCGTGGACCAGCGCCCCGCCTTCTACCGCGATATGGCCGGGTGGATCCGGGAGGGGCGCATCCGCTACCGCGAAGATATTGTGGAAGGCGGGCTTGCCGTCGTTCCGGAGGCGTTCATCGGGCTGTTGGAGGGGCGGAACTTCGGCAAGCTTGTGGTGAAGATTTCCTGACGGACGTCAGGATTTCGCCGCGAACATCCGCCCGATGGTGTTGAGCAGGATCTGCGCGGCAAGGATCGCCGTCGTCCCCGTCCGGTCATAATCGGGGGCGACTTCCACGAGGTCCACGCCGACGATCCGGCCGCGCTCGCACAGCCCAGCGATCAGCTCCAGCACCTCATAATAGAGAAACCCGCCGTGGCTGGGCGTCCCCGTGCCCGGCGCGATCGAGGGGTCGAACCCGTCGATGTCCAGCGTCAGGTAATAGCGCGCACCGGCCGGGATCCTGTCCAGCACGCGCTCCACCCCCAGCTTGCGGAACTGGCGGACGGAGAGGATGTCAGACCCCTGTGCGCGGGCATAGTCATACCCTTCCTTGGCTGTGGAGGAGACGTTGCGGATGCCAAGCTGGCTCATCCCCGTCACCCACGGCTTTTCCGAGGCCCGGCGCATCGGATTGCCATGGCCGAAGCGGACACCGTGCCGTTCGTCCACGAAATCCAGATGCGCGTCGATCTGGACGATGTGGATCGGCTCCTGATCCTCGAATGCGTTGATGCAGGGAATGTTGACGGAGTGGTCGCCCCCCAGCACCACCGGCACGGCGCCGGCCGCGAGGATCTTTCGCACCCCGTATTCAATGGCGGCGTGGCTGCCCATCGTATCGGTATGCACGATATCCGCATCCCCCAGATCGACGATCCGCACCCCCTCCAGATAGGTCGTGTCATCCTCATGGTCATAGGCACCCGCGTGACCGAAGGAGAAGAGCGTGGAGGCCTCCCGGATGCCCCGCGGTCCGAAGCGGGCGCCGGAGCGCCATTGCGTGCCGAAGTCGAAAGGCGCCCCCAGGATCGCCACATCGGCCGCGATACTGTCCCAATCCTCCACGTAGCGGCTTTTGGCGAAAGTCGGAATGCCGACGAAGGGCAGGTTTAGGCGACCGGATTCGTAGCCGTGGGAGGACATGGGCGAGCTCCTGTTTCTGTCGCGTGGATAGTGCAGGGGCGCACGGTCGCTGCAAGGGAATTCCGCCGCTTGACGGGGCAGGGCGGGGCTGCCTTCCTTGCGCCGCGCGCCGGCCCGCCGCCGACACGTGAATCGGCCCTGCAAGTGGAAAAGATCATGGACATCGAAGGCGCGCTGGACGCTCTGCCAAACCTGTATCCGGGGCCTGGGGGCGTCGCGGGGATCGTGCGGGAGGGCAGGGTCGTGGCCGCGCGAAGCTGGGGGTTCGCCGACCTTGCCGCCCGCCGCCCGATGACAGAGGCGCTGCGGCTGCCGATCTGCTCCATCTCGAAGCAGTTTACTTGCGCGGCGCTGCTGGCGGAGATCGGCGATCCCGCACGGCTTGACGACCGCCTGGCCGGATATCTGCCCCGGTTCCGCGACCGGCTTCCCACCACGCGGCAGCTTTGCGACAATCAGTCGGGTCTGCGGGACTACTGGGCGCTGACGGTGCTGCAGGGCGCGCGCGCGGAGCAGACCTTCCGGCGGGAGGATGCCCTGCCCCTGCTTGCGCGCATGAAGACCGGCCATTTCGCCCCCGGCTCCCGCTATTCCTATTCGAACGGCAATTTCCGTCTGCTCGCGGAGATGCTGGAGGCCGCGACGGGGGAGGATCTGGCAACGCTCTACACGCGCCACATCTTCGGCCCCGCAGGGATGGAAGCGGCGGCGCTGGTGCCCGATACCCGCCACCCCCCGGACGGGGTCACCGGGTATGAGGGCACGCTGGACACGGGCTTTTTCCCCGCCGACAACGGTATCTGGTGGAAGGGGGATGCCGGGATCTCCGCCTCGCTTACCGATATGCTGGCCTATGAGGCGTGGATCGATGCGACGCGCGACGATCCGGGCGCGCTCTATTCACGCATTTCGTCGCCGGCAAGTTTCGCGGACGGCAGCCCCGCGCCCTACGGCTACGGTCTGTCGCGCGGGCAGGAAGGCGGCCTGGCGGTAACCGGCCACGGCGGGGCGCTGCGGGGGTTTCGGGCCTACAGGATACATGCGCGGGAAGCACGTCTCTCCGTCGTGGTCATGTTCAACCATCAGGCGGATGCCCAGTCGGCAGCGCGGAGCTTGTTCCGGCGTATGCTGGATCTTCCCGATCCGGCCATGGTCCCGCCCTCCGAGATCTGGGACGGACATTGGCTCTGCCGGGAGACGGGGCTGTCAGCCAGAATCGACGGCGGCACAGCCCCCCGTCTGCGTTATGCCACATCGCCGGAACCCCTGACCTTCCGCGACGGTGGTCTGGAAGCGACCGGCATCCGGCTGGAGAGAGGGGAGGGGGGTATGCTGATGACGCGGTCCGCAGACAGGTTGTCCGCGCAATTGGAGCCGCTGCCGCCGGCCGACAGGGAGATACCCGAAGGCCACTTCCGCTCCGATGAGCTGGAGGCCGAGATGGTGCTGATGCCCGCGGCGGGGGGCCTCTATGTCGGGTTCAGCGGGATGCTGGGGCAGGGGCCGATGGAACTGGCCCGCCCTCTCGCCCCCGATATCTGGCTCGTCGCGACCCGCCGCTCCATGGATGCTCCCGCTCCGGGGGACTGGACGCTGCGCCTTCGGAGGGACGGAGCGGGCCGGATCACGGGCGCCGAACTCGGCTGCTGGCTGGCCCGGGGGATCGCCTATCGCCGGCAGGGATAGGTTGCGCCCAGAAGTCGTGCTTTTGCCTAATAATTAGACAATTTCAGAAAAAGTGCATCGGGATGTCATTTTCTGCTTGCGGGATTGTTTGTGATTACCTAGATACCGCTTCACCGAGACG
>NZ_DAMDHB010000044.1:0-27936 GCF_032102465.1 Haematobacter sp.
ATGACTCGCCGCTTCCGCCGCCGTACCAATAATTTCCGATAAGAGACACTTATCGGAATAGTATGCTTCTGAGGAGACGCCCAGTCTGGCGGTGGCGCGGGCGCGGCCGGGCGCGCAAGGAAGATCAGCGCTGATCCGACCGAACGTGAGGAATGGATATCGCATCATAAGTATGATAAAGTACGCGTATCAGGAAGGAGGCTCCCATGCCCGCAGTGGAACGCATGACGATCACGATGCCCGCAGAACTGGCCGAAACGCTGCGCCAGACCGTGGCGGGCGGCGAGTATGCCTCGACCAGCGAGGTTGTTCGCGAGGCCTTGCGTGATTGGGTGCGCAGCCGGGACACCGAACGGCGCGACCTTGAGGCCTTGCGCGCCGCGATTAAGATAGGCATCGACAGCGGCCCAGGCATCCCGGCAGATCAGGTATTTGCAGAGCTTCGTGCGCGGTATGCGACGCGGTCCTGATCCGTGCTGCGGCTGATTGTTCTTCCGGCGGCCCGGGATGATCTTGTCGAGATCGGCGACTTCATCGCGCAGGACAATCCCGCACGTGCAGTGTCCTTCCTGGCGGAGATCGAAGCGCGCATGCGGGACGCGGCCGCGCGACCCCAAAGCTTTCCCGTCCGTGACGACCTCCACCCGGGTCTTAGATCGGCCCGGCACGGTCGCTATCTCATCTTCTTCCTGATCGCCGACGGGGACGCTCGGATCGTGCGGGTGCTGCATGATGCCCGCAATCTACCGGGGATCCTCGCCTAAAGGAGTGGACCACGTGCTACCGAGCGCGTAAGGCCATTTTCGCTGCGTCTAACAGTTCCCCCTGCCCCAGCACATTGCCGCCCCCTCCCCTGCCGCGCAGAACGTCGCCGACATTCCTTTTTCCTCACCTCGCGACCGAGGTTTCATTCAATGCTGGTCATCTCGCGTGCGGCAAATCGTTGGCGGGAGAAACTCTTCGCTAAGACAACGGGATCATCCACAGCGAGCTTCCTTGCCCCTCGGACTCAGGCGCAGGCGGCCTGACTAGCTGAAATCGCGGTTGAACCGACATTTCAGCAAGATGGTCGGTGCTCGTTTTGAGAATGAATCCCGCGATTGCGCCGCCCTCCCGGCGGCACGATTCGCGCGGGAGGGGCGGGCTTCAGGTCAATCGATCAGCTCCGAGGCCCTCCTAAACCCAACGGCGCGCTGCTCTTAGGCACAGATTTCTGGATGATTTCTATTCATTTTCAATATATTATAGTGGTTCACGCCATTCGCCAGGAGCAAGCCCTGCCGACGTGGCACAAATGTTCTTGCAGCATCATCAAACTTGGCGCATTTCTGTTCGTAGCGCTAAACTACGAGAATTTCGCATTTTATCGCTACGGAACGACAACGAACTCGAAAAGAGTCAGCTGATTATTGATTGTATCAGCATAAGGGGCCTGGGGCAGTATGGCGGCAGAACGTGTATTCGCAGAGCTTCAGAGCGATGCATCGACTCTGCAAGAGTCCATCCGTCTGCATCTCGAGCGCAACTTTGCCCCGGACGCGAGGAAGCATCTCCGATCCTTTTCTTCTGCTGAGGCAGCCGAATTTTTGGGACTTGCTCCGGGTCATCTCAGAAAACTGCATGCCGAGGACAAGATTCCTGACGTGCCCTTCGATGAGCGTGGACGGAAGACATATGCGGCTGATGACCTCGCCAAAATTCGCCTGGCACTGGCGCGTGCGACACGAGACCCCTCGCTCTATCTGCGCGGTCGTGTTGGACACGAGCCAGCACAGATCATATCGTGCGTTTCATTCAAAGGCGGGTCTGCTAAGACGACAACCGCCGCTTACCTCAGCCAATGGTACGCGCTCCACGGCTACCGTGTCCTCATCATTGACATGGACCCTCAAGCGTCTCTGTCATCAATGACGGGGTTGCGCCCGGAGATCGACTTTACCCATCAAGGGACGATCTACGACGCAATCCGCTACAGTGATCCTCTTCCCATGAATGAGGTTGTCAGAAAGACATACTTCCATGGGCTCGATATCGCAGCAGGCGGGCTGATCCTGTCAGAGTATGAAACTGAGACTCCTTATGCGCTACGCCTAGGGACTGAGCCCCCCTTCTATCTACGTCTTCGTGAAGCAATCCAATCGGTCGAGGCCAACTATGACTTGGTCTTCATCGACTGCCCGCCGCAGCTCGGCTTCCTGACGCTCTCTGCGCTTGTCGCATCGTCATCTATCATCATTCCCGTCGTACCCAACTTCATCGACATCGCATCCCTCGCACAGTTCCTGACCATGACGTCGTCATTGCTTGATACGATCCGCGAAGCTGGGATGACCCTCGAATACGATTTCCTTCGCTATCTGGTCTCACGCTTTGAGCCTTCCGACGGACCGCAAGCGCAGGTGGCGGGCCTTCTCCGTGCTAACTTCGGAAAGCGCGTGATGACGGAGACCTTTCTGAAATCGACTGCGATATCGGACGCTGGCCTGACCCATCAGACACTCTTCGAGGTTGGTCGCGGCAGTATCAATCGAAACACTTACTCTCGCGCGATCGAATCGGTGAATGCCGTCGCCCGCGAACTGGAACAAGAGATCCACAAAGCTTGGGGGAGGCTCTGACATGGCCCGGAAGAACATGTTCGAGGGCATCACGCCCAATCAGCGGCCAGACACACCTGAGAAGTCAGGCCAGCCTCGGACTCCCGAAGTGTTTCAGAGCAGCGGTCCCATCGCCGCCATCCGCAACGATCTGCGTAGCGTCAGCAGCCGTGCAGTGCAGGAGATTGATCCCGGACTTGTCGAAGACACGGGGCTGACGGATCGCTTAGGCGATCTTGACGACGATATTGGCGACCTGCGCAAAAGCATCGCACAGCACGGCCAGCAGGTCCCAATCCTCTTGCGCCCTCACCCCGCGATGAGTGGTCGCTACCAAGTTGTGTACGGACGCAGGAGGCTTGCTGCGATCCGCGGGCTGGGTATGCCCATCAAAGCGCTGATCCGCACGCTGTCCGATGAGGAGGCCGTTCTAGCGCAAGGCCAAGAGAACAATCTCCGAAAAGACCCCTCGTTCATCGAGAAGGCTCTGTTTGCCGGCGACCTGGAGGAAGCCGGGTATAGCGCGCGGATCGTTCAAGATGCTCTCAACGTAAACCGTAGCCATACCTCACACATGCGGAAAGTTCGGGAAGCGATACCGCGCCAAGTTATTGAACGCATTGGCGCTGCGCCTTCAGTTGGCTGGAAACGGTGGTACGAGTTGGCCTCCCATCTTTTGGAAGCAGGGATCGACCCTGTTTCGGTTCACCCTGCCCCCTTCCCCCCTGATCTCACGTCGGACCAAAGGTTCGATGTATGGGCAAAGGCGACAGTCTCCGGACAGGGCAACCCAAGGAGCGGCGCGCGCGCCCAGAAGCTTCTGAATGTCAAAGCCTCTAATGGTTCGGATTTGGGGACCGTTCAGCTTCACAGGGGGAACTTGACCTTCAAGTCGACGGGACGTGACGATCAGTTCGCGGTTTGGCTGCATTCGAATGCTGAGACGCTGTTCCCGCGTCTTCATGAAGAATTCCTGTCTCACCTCACCAAATCAGAGTGAACAGGAATGCGACGGCAACAATAGAGGAGCAGTGCCAGAAAAGGATAGGCCTCCCGCATGGAAACCAGACGGAAGGCCCGCGCAAAACAGGGCGCCAACCCTGAGATTGCTCATCTTCTAGCGAGAGCAAGATAGCGCAGGCCGAAATCACACGCAACACCGCTCGGCGGTGGTTGGTGTCTTCAACCCATTTTGTGGGTCTGAAACTGGTGTGAGCGCGGCTGTCCGCCGCGGTGTCCTAGCTTGGCCGTCCTATTGGCTTGAACGCACATGGATCGCATTGTCATCTCGCCCATGCTTCAGCATGTTCGGCACCAGCCCGACTTGGCGCGTGGAGCCGACTCTCGCACCAGGGACCCTGGTGGCACCAAGGACTTGCGCTGGCAGATACTTGATCTCATCAAACGTTGCCGACATCGGCTCAACCTTCGGGATCGAGACATCACCGTCCTCCGCGGACTTCTTACGTTCCTGCCCGCACAGTTCGGACCGGGGCAGATGGTCGTCTTTCCGTCCAATCGCATTCTCATTGAGCGTTGTGACGGGATCGACGAAAGAACCCTTCGTCGTCGTATTGCCCAACTTCAAAGGGTCGGCCTTATCGTCCGCCGGTCGAGCCCTAACGGTAAGCGCTACCGTATCCACACTGAACACCCGGAAGCCCTGGTCGCCTATGGCATCGACCTGACACCCGCTTTCGTCATGAAAACCGACCTTGAAGCGCTTGCCGCAGATTGTCACCGAGAAGCGCTTCAGCGCTCTAGTCTTCTCGCGAAGATACGCCACGCGTTATTCAATTTCTCCCGGACTGGCTCCGAGGAACTGCGCGAAGAAGCACGACTATCACTTCGGCGGGCCATCACTAACGATCAGCTCGTTGATATCCTCGCCCGCCTCGAAGACTCGAATACGGCTGATCGGTCAGAATCGACAGTCACATCTGACGCCACCGCTACCAAAATGACCGCCAGAGGCGGACAAAATGACCGGCACATACAGATATCGAATAAAGAATCCTATGAATCTGATGTACCGATCCCCGCCGGCCGCAAAACCTCAAGATCGCAGAAATCCCGCAGAACAGCGGGGCATCCTTCGAAGGACATCTCTGTGGCGGAATGCATGGAACTGGCAAAAACCTCAAATGCTATGGCTCCCGCAACACCGCAATCTTGGGCAGATGTACTGCATCTTTCGTCAAGCCTTGCCCCGGCGATAGGCCTAACGACACCCATTGTTCACGCCGCAGAAAAACATCTTGGTCGACACGGGTGTGCGCTTGCCATACTTGGGTTGGTAGAAGCGCTAGATCGCATAACAAATCCCGGCGCCTATCTTCGTTCCCTTGCGGTGCGAGCAGAAAGGCAGGGCATCGATCCGGTTCAAATGTTTCGATCCCTTACGCGACCCCGAGCTCAGCGTTCGCTCCATGCGTAGAACAACGAGAGGATGTTTACCGGAGTAAACATATCACGATCAGAATCTTCACTCCCCATCTTTCAGGTTTACCCGGGTAAACATTTGGAGTGCAAAACTAGCCTTAGCGACCTACTTTGGATATCATGCATACGGACGGCATTGTGATGTTCTCCCCGAGATGACAGCGACAATCGATCGATGATAGCCAGCGCTACCGAATGCATGGTCACCCCAGGTCCATCTCGCCCTGCGTCCAAACCGGCTCGATCAGTTCCGGTCCGTCGTTGCGCACGTTGCCAACGTCCCGGCTGACCGCGTGCCAGTCGATCCCAATGGGATCGATACGCGGGATGTCCTCGATCGGTGCGCCGGCAAGCCAGAGCTTCATTCCCTCCGGGCCAAGAATGACGGGCATGCGGTCATGCACCCGCGCCATACCGCCGCGCGCAGGCTCCGTAACGGTGGCGACCGTCAGCCCGTGATAATCCGCAAGCTCCACGTCGGTGTAGAGCGCTGCCATGGCAAAGGCAGGCGCATTGCCGGCCGGGTGAATGTAGACCGGCGTCTTCTGGCCGTTCCCCGTCATCCATTCGTAATATCCGGCTGCAACTTGCAGGCAGCGCCCGTACTTGTAGGCGCCCCGAAACGTCGGTGCTGTCGCCACCGTCTCGGCACGGGCGTTGAAGCTGGTGGCCTTCCAGTCACGGAGCCAACCGCGGTAGAAGGTCGGGATCAGGCCGCAGCGTGCCATCTCCATCACCAGTTCGCCGGTCTGCTCCCGTACGATCGGCACCGGCGTCGTCGGTGGTGCGTGGTAACGCGCCAGAAGCCGCAGCGGCACCTTGCCCAGGTCGAAATAGGCTTTCAGTTCCTCCGGGTTCATTCCGGCGACATTGATCCGCCCGCACATGGCGATTTCCTGAATAGTTCGTGCAAGGCTGCCGGTCCGCGACGGAAACGGCAAGGCTCAAGACAGGATGACGGCGCCTCGGCATAAAAGAGAGCGAGGCGTCACGGCGCTCATCTCGGCACAAGGCGGAGGAGCGTGGTGCTCATCGCATCGCGCTGCGGCTATGGACTGAGCTCACCGCTGCTAGGGTGTTTGCGCGGGCAACGGTGGCTCCATCTTTCCTGGATATCCGTGTTCATGTAATGTTTCGGAATGTGCAGCCCGTCCAAAACCTGCTCCCCAGGCGTGCCTTCCGCCTTTCCTCTGCGCGGGTTTCCCAACGCCCTTGCGCTGGGGACCATGTTCTACGTGCTGGTGCAGGACCACAGGAATGCGGTCTGAAATCGGCATCGGCGATCCTCTCACCCTCATCTCCGGACGGGTACACGAGGCGGAGGGGCGCAACCGGCGGACCTTCTCGCTGCTGCAGGCCGTCCGATATCGGAGACCGGTGATCTGGATCCTGCGCGACCATATGCGCGAACGCCCCATGCCGTGCGGCCTGCCGCAGGGGGTGGCTGAGCGGCTGTTGATCGTGACACCCGGGAACGAGACCGATCTGCTCTGGTGCTTCGAAGAGGCGCTACGGTCCCGGCCCGTCGATCTGGTCATCGCAGAACCGGAGCGAGCCCTGTCTTTGATGGAGGGCAGACGATTCCAGCTGGCGGCGGAAGCTGGGCGGAGCACCGGCCTTCTCCTCATCCGCGAAGGGCAGGGCAGCAATGCCGCAGAGACGCGTTGGCACTGTGAGGCATTGCCCGGCGCTCCGGACTCGACTCTGCATCGCTGGTCTCTTAATAAGAACAAAAAGGGAACACTAAAATCCTGGACTGTGCACTGGAATGGCGCGACGGCTGCTTTCCATCTGGTTCCCGAGGCTCGCGAGCGACACGAGCCTCAGGAGGCGCCCGATTGACGGGCCTTTCACCCTGACCCTGCGGTCGGGGAATGCCGATCATCTGCATTGTCTCAATCCCGCAGCAGAAGCGCAGGGCCTGCGCCGCGCCATGCCGCTGGCCGATGCGCGGGCGATCTGCCCCGATCTCTCGACCCGGCCCGCCGATCTGGCAGGGGAGTCGGCCGCGTTGAAAAGTCTGCGCCGCTGGGCCGCCCGCTACGCTCCGATGGTCGCGACCGACGGACCCGACGGGTTGATGGCGGATATCTCCGGGGTCGGTCATCTGTTCGGCGGGGAGGGGGCTCTCCGCGACGATCTGCACAGCGAACACGAACACCGCGAGGAGGTGATCCAGTGGATCTACGACCGCTACGGCCGCCACCGCGCCGGACTCACCGCGACGGTCATCCATTTCCGCTCCCGCGCCGCGATCCGCGAGGTGGGCAAGGTCATGGGGCTGAGTCAGGACGTGGTCGCGCGGCTTTCCGGCCAGATTTGGGGCTGGTCCTCCACCCCGCCGGGAGAGGACCGGATGCGGGAGGCGGGTCTCGACCTGGCCGACCGCCGGGTGATGCTGACACTGCGGCTGATCGGGGAGGTCATCGGCTTTCCGCGGCACCTGAGCCAGCATGTCGGCGGTTTCGTGATCACCCAGGGCAGGCTGGACGAGCTTTGCCCGATCGAGAATGCCGCGATGGATGATCGCACCGTGATCGAGTGGGACAAGGATGACATAGACGCGCTCGGCCTGCTGAAGGTCGATGTGCTGGCGCTTGGCATGCTGACCGCGATCCGCAAGGCCTTCGGCCTGCTCACCGATCACCGCGGCGAGCACCGGACGCTGGCCAATGTGCCGCCCGAAGACAGCCGGGTCTACGACATGCTCTGCCGCGCTGATGCGGTGGGCGTGTTCCAGGTAGAAAGCCGGGCGCAGCTGAACTTCCTGCCCCGCATGCGGCCGCGCCAATTCTACGATCTGGTCTGCGAAGTGGCCATCGTCCGCCCGGGCCCGATCCAAGGCGGCATGGTGCATCCCTTCATCAACCGCCGCCAGGCCGCCAAGGCGCTCCGCGCGCCCGCCCCGCTGCCACTCTTCGGCACCGATGGTGAGGGCGGGCAGGAGCCGGACGTTGCCCTGCCGCATATGACGTTGGGCGAGGAGGTGATCGAGGATTACCTGTCGCTCCGGCCCAGCCTGCGTGCCCACCCGCTGGAGCTTCTGCGCCCGCGGCTGACGGGCAGCCTGCCGCATGATCGTCTGCCGCAGGCGACGGGCCGGATCACGGTCACCGGGCTTGTCATCACTCGCCAGCGGCCCGGCGCAGCCTCCAGCGTCATCTTCCTGACGCTGGAGGATGAGACCGGCGTTGCCAATGTGGTGGTCTGGGGCCGCGTCTATGAGGCGTTCCGTCGGGCGGTGATCGCGGGCCGTCTGCTGCGGGTCACCGGGCGGATCGAACGCGACGGGCAGGTCACCCATCTGGTCGCCGAACAGATCGAGGACATCTCCCCGCTGCTCGCCACGCTGGGCCGGCCGGTGGCGATCGAGGCGAATGACGGCCGCGCGGATGAGACCCGCCGGCCCGCGGGCGGCAGCATTCGTTCCCCCGCGCAGCACCCCCGCGAACAGGCGCGGAAGCTGTTTCCCAGCCGCGATTTCCACTGACCCGACAATGGTGCTCACACCGGACAGGTTACACCTTTCAGGGCCGGGTCAGAGGTAAAGCCGGATGGGGAGTCTGCGACGGGCCTCAGGGCTGGAGGAGTGGCCTCCGGCGGCCTGTCGTGGAGCGATTGTGATGAAAAATGTGCAGATTCTGGATCCCGCGCGCCCGCCTCGCGGCGGCTACAAGGTGGATGTCAGCCGGGGCGAGCGCAACGGCCGGGTGTCGTCAACCGGCCCGACGATGAGCGCTATCTCTCGCTCGACGATCTCTGGGCCTCGGTGAAGTCCCGCTCGGAGCGCAGCAGGACCCGGATCGTCGAGACGGCGCGGATCCATGTCGAGGCCAGCCGCGACAATGCCGAGAGGCTGCAGCTGATCCTGCCAAAGACCGATGCCCCGGTGGTGCCGACCCATTGGGCTTTCGGTCAGCTTGCCAGTCTTGTCGGCGCACCCGCAGCCTATCTGCGCCAGCTTCCGGCCCCGCTGGCCGGAATCAACCTGCAATATGGCCTCGCAAGCCACCGCGCCGAGCAGATCAAGACCTTCGAGACGGCGATCTGCTGCCCGGACGCGGGCAGGTGCTTATCGCGGGTCGAGGCTGCGGGCGCGAACACTCTCGACGCGACGCGACGCAGCATAGCTTCGGCCGGAAAAACCCTTCTGGAGACGATTACGGCTTTGAATGCCCCCGACACCGTGGTGGCCATTGGCGCCACCTCGGACTCGATCCGGGATCGTCCCGACGGTGCTGACGCTGAAGGGCTCAGGCTCGCGGATGGGTCGACCTTCAGCCATGGCGTGACCGGGGCTAAAGTCATTCCATGTTCGCGCGGGAATAGAGTTCGTGGCCATCCATACCTTGCAGCGGACAAAGCCCGGCGTGGCAGGATGGGAACTACCGCGACCGTCGTTGATAATGGCAGTATGGTGAGAAAGACCTCCCAGCCGGTCAGGCGCTCCGCTCCCTGTGGCGCAGGGCATCGGTCAGCACCTTGAACACCGGGAGGTTCTGCCGTCGTTGCGGGTAGTAGAGGTAGTAGCCCTCGAAGAGCGGCGACCAGTCGTCCAGCGTCTGGACCAGCGTTCCCGCCTTCATCTGCGCCGCCACGATGTCCTCCGGCACATAGGCGATGCCGAGGCCGGAGACGGCGGCGTCGATCATCGCGTAGGAGTTGTTGAAGGTCAGCTGGCCGTCCACCCGCACTCGCAGCGGCTGGCCGTCCTTCTCGAACTCCCATGCGTAGAGGCCGCCCGCGGTGATGTGGCGCATGTTGATGCAGTTGTGCCGGATCAGATCCTGCGGATGCTCCGGCCTCCCCCGGTCCGCGAAATAGCCGGGGGAGGCCACCGCCACCAGCCGCCAGTCGGGGCCGATGCGGACGGCGATCATGTCCTTCTCGATGCTCTCGCCCAGCCGGACGCCGGCGTCGAAGCCCTCCTCCACGATGTTGCGGAAGCTGCTGTCGATGCTGAATTCCACGCTGATGTCGGGATGGGTGGCCAGCACGGGCTTCAGCTTGGGCCAGACGGTGCTTTCCAGCGCGTGGTCGGAGAGCGTGAGCCGGAGCGATCCCGAGGGCGTGTCGCGCAACGCCATCAGGTCGGCGATCTCCTCCTCGATCTCGGCCAGTCGGGGGGTGACCGTCCTCAACAGCCGCTCGCCGGCCGCCGTCAGCGCGACATTGCGGGTGGTGCGCGTGAGCAGGGGCAGGCCCATCCGCGACTCCAACTGCCTGATCGTGTAGCTCAGCGTAGATTGCGCCACGCCGATCCTCGCCGCGGCCTTGGTGAAGCTGCGCAGCTCCGCGACGACCTGGAACCAGACGAGATCGTTGTAATCGGTTCGGCGCATCCTGACCCCTTTCCGGCGGATATTAATCGACCGTGTCGATTAGTCCATGCGGGATTGGCCCCCTAATCCGACGTGCCGGGACTGTCTATCTTCCGCTCAACCGAAACCGGACGGACAGGTCATGGAAATCACCCTCAACGCCTCGCAAAGCACCGGGCGCGCCGCATGGGGCGGGGTTGCCGCCATGTCGCTCTGCGTCGCCCTGCTGATCGCGTCAGAGTTCATGCCGGTCAGCCTACTGACACCCATGGCAGAGGGGCTGGGGGCCACCACGGGTCAGACCGGGCAGGCGATCTCGATCAGCGGACTCTTCGCCGTCATCGCAAGCCTGCTGGTCACGACGCTCGCGGGCGGGCTGAACAGAAAGGCCGTGCTGCTGGCGATCACGGGGCTGATGCTGGCCTCCCTGGTGCTCGTGGCGATGGCGCCGAATTTCACCGTCCTGATCGTCGGACGCGCGCTGCTGGGCATCTGCATCGGCGGGTTCTGGGCGCTGGCGACGGCGGTGATCATGCGGCTGGTCCCGGCGGGGGAGGTACCGCGCGCGCTGGCGCTGATGTATGGCGGGCAGGCCATCGCCGCGGCCTTTGCCGCGCCGGTCGGCAGCTATCTGGGCGGCATCTTCGGCTGGCGGCAGGTCTTCTGGGCCTTGACGCCGATCGTCGCGGTCAATCTGGTCTGGCTCGCCCTGTCGCTGCCCTCCCTGCCCGCAGGCCCGCATCAGGATTTCCGCGTCCTGCTCTCGGTCCTGCGGCGTCCGTATTTCGCGCCCGGCCTGCTGGCGGCGACGCTGACCTGGGGATCGGCCTTCACCATGTTCACCTATCTGCGCCCGTTTCTGGAGGATGTGACGCAGGCGGACGTGACCACGCTGTCCGTGCTGCTGCTGGTCCTCGGCGGCGCAGGCTTCGTGGGCACCTGGGGCGCGGGGCGGCTGGTCGGCCCCGATGTCGCGCCGCTGTTGAAACTGCCCGCGCTGATCATGGGCGCCTGTACCCTTGGCCTGCTGGCGGTGGGCCGCTCACCCCTTGCGAGCGCCATCCTGCTGGCGATCTGGGGCGCGATGAACACCGCCATGTCGGTGATCTGGATGACATGGATGTCGCGCAACGTCGATGACGCGCCGGAGGCCGGCGGCAGCCTGATGGTGGCGGGCATCCAGACCTCGATCATGCTGGGCGCCGTACTGGGCGGCCTGCTGCTGGATGCCGTGTCCGTTCAGGCGACCTTTGTCGGCAGCGTGATCCTCGCCATCGCGGCGCTGGCGCTGATCGGCAGCGGGCGCGGCCTTCTGCAAACACCACCCGAAAGAACGAAATAATGAACGACATCAATCGCCGATCCCTGATGAAGCTCTCCGGCGCGGGCGTTGCCGCATTGGGCATGGCTTCGATCTTCACCACTTCCGCAAAGGCGCAAACCATGTCTGACGATTGGGACAAGACCTTCCCCCGAAACGAAACCGTCGACCACGAAAAGGTCACGTTTACGAACCGCTACGGCATCACGCTCGCGGGCGATCTCTATCTACCGCAGGGCCGGGGCGACAACCGCCTGCCCGCCATCGTGGTCAGCGGCCCGTTCGGCGCGGTCAAGGAGCAGTCTTCCGGCCTCTATGCGCAGACCATGGCGGGACGCGGCTTTGTCACGCTGGCCTTCGACCCCTCGTTCACGGGCGAAAGCGGCGGCGTTCCGCGCAATGTCGCCTCCCCCGACATCAACACGGAGGATTTCATGGCGGCGGTGGATTTCCTCGGCCTGCACGCCGCCGTCGACCGTGAGCGGATCGGGATGATCGGCATCTGCGGCTGGGGCGGCATGGCCCTGAACGCCATGGCCGTGGACAAGCGCGTCAGGGCCGTCGCGGCGATCACCATGTACGACATGACTCGCGTCATGTCGAAGGGCTACAACGACAGCGTCACCCTAGAGCAGCGCGCGCAGACGCTGGAGCAACTGAGCCTCCAGCGGTGGCAGGACGCCGCCACCGGCGCCCCGGCCTATCAGCCGCCCTATAACGAACTGCACGGCGGCGAGGCGCAGTTCATGGTCGATTACCACGACTATTACATGACGCCGCGCGGCTACCATCCGCGCGCGGTCAACTCCGGCAACGCCTGGACGGTGACGACGCCGCTATCGTTCATGAACATGCCGATCCTGAGCTATATCGCGGAGATCTCGCCGCGGCCTGTCCTGCTGATCCATGGCGAGAACGCCCATTCGCGTTACTTCAGCGAAACTGCCTATGCGGCCGCGGCCGAGCCGAAGGAGCTGATGATCATTCCCGGCGCCAGCCACACCGATCTTTATGACAAGACGGATGTGATCCCGTTCGACCGGCTGGCGGGCTTCTTCGACCAGCACCTGGCCGTGTAGCGGTTTGGTGGTCAGGAGAACGCAGGGTGGTGCAAGTGCTTGATCGACGCCCTCCGCCGGCGCGGCGCCCGGATCCTGCCCGCGAGGGGATTACAATGACACAGGGGCTTGCTCCGATGTCGCGCCGCAGGATGCTTGCTTTCGCTGCCAGCCTCGCCCTGCCTTCGCTTGCGCTCCCGCGGGCGAAGGCCGCCACTTCGGGAACCGCCACCATGCGCCTGCGCTTCACCTTCGCTGACCAGAGCTTCACCGCGACGATGGAGGACAACCCTTGGGCGCAGGATCTGCTGTCGATGCTGCCCTTGGACCTGACGATCACGGATTATTCCACCAACGAGAAGATCGCCTACCTGCCGCGCAAGCTGATCGGGAACGGCAGCGACCGCTTTGTCCGGGAGGCAGCGGGCGACCTTTGCTACTTCGCGCCGTGGGGCAACCTCGCCTTCTTCCACGCAGGCTATCGCTGGTCGTCGGGGCTGATCAGGCTCGGCCGGCTCGACGGTGGCGTCGACCCCTTGCTGGTGCGGGGCGAGTTTCCGCTGCGCGCCGCGCATGCCTGATCCTCATTCACGAACCCGAAAGGACACACCATGACCATACTTGCCGTCGGCGCCCCGTCTGCCGATCAGCCGCTGGACCGCATGGAAATCACCCGCCGCGAGGTGGGCGCGCATGACGTGCACATCGAGATCCTCTACTGCGGCATCTGCCATTCCGACCTGCATCAGGTGCGCAGCGAATGGGCCGGCACGCTGTACCCCTGCGTTCCGGGGCATGAGATCGTCGGTCGCGTCGCCGCTGTCGGCAACCATGTGACTGCCCACAGGCCCGGCGACGTGGTGGGCGTCGGCTGCATCGTCGACAGCTGCCAGCATTGCGCCGACTGCGGCGAGGGGCTGGAGAATTACTGCAAGGGCATGGTCGGCACCTACAACGGCCCGACCGATGACGCGCCGGGCCACACCTTGGGCGGCTATTCGCAGGCCATCGTAGTGCATGAACGCTACGTGCTGAAGATCACTCACCCCGAGGATCAACTTGCCGCCGTGGCGCCGCTGCTCTGCGCGGGCATCACCACCTGGTCGCCGCTGCGGCACTGGGGCGCGGGGCCGGGCAAGAAGGTGGGCGTGGTCGGCGTCGGCGGTCTGGGCCATATGGGGGTGAAGCTTGCCCATGCCATGGGCGCGCATGTGGTGGCCTTCACCACCTCGCCCGACAAGGTGGCGGATGCCAAGGCGCTTGGCGCCGATGAGGTGGTAGTGTCGCGCAATGCGAAGGAGATGGCAGCCCATTCGCAGAGCTTCGACTTCATCCTGAACACCGTCGCCGCGCCGCATGACCTGGACGCCTTCCTGGCGCTGCTGAAACGCGACGGCACGATGACGCTGGTGGGCGCGCCCGCGACGCCGCATCCGTCGCCCAACGTCTTCAACCTGATCATGAAGCGCCGCAGCCTGGCCGGTTCCATGATCGGCGGCAGCCCGGAGACGCAGGAAATGCTGGATTTCTGCGCCAGCCACGGCATCACCGCCGACATCGAGATGATCCACGCCGACGGGATCGAGACGGCCTATGAACGGATGCTGAAGGGCGACGTGAAATACCGCTTCGTCATGGACATCGCCACGATGGCCGGCTGACAAAGGGGCATGTTGCAATCGATTGGCAGGCTACGGATCGGCATCAGGCCCAGATTCCGGCTGGCGATCAGTGCGCTACCGGTGGTCATCGACCTCGGCCCGGCCGACAGGCCGCAATGGGCGTTCGCTGATGCCGCTGGTCTGAGGGAGGATGCACACTGGCCTGATCGCATGGATGAGCATCGCCGTGGTCGCCCTCCGGTCTTCCCGCCGGTCCCTTCAGGGTCGCGGCTGCCTCCATTCGCTTCGCCCGTATTGGGACCGCACCCGTGTGGCCTCTGCAGATGGCCTGATCTGGCCGAAGACCGGCTGCGCCTCGCCCGTTGTGGCGCAACAGCGTCGTCCGGACTTTCTTCCCCTGCCGGTGCCCGGCATTCCTCGCGCGTACAAGAAAGTCCCGCCTTTGCTGTCAGGGTCCCGTGCCGGGACTGCGTCCACGGGTCGTCCCCGTCCCTTCGATCGCCATCGAGGCCGCACTGGAGCGGACCCGAAAACGAGAGAATGGAGAAGAGACATGGCGACCATCGGCACTTTCAGGAAGACCGGCAACGAATACACCGGCGAGATCGTCACCCTCAGCGTGCAGGCCAAGGGCGTGCGCATCGTCCCCTCCTCAGGGGCCAATCGCGAGAACGCGCCCTCGCACCGCATCCTGGTCGGCCGGGCAGAGATCGGCGCCGCCTGGACGAAGCGCTCGGCGGAGGGGCGGGATTATCTGGGCCTGAAGCTGGATGATCCGAGCTTTACGCATCCGATCTACGCCAACCTCTTCGACGACGAGGACGGCGAGGGCTCCAGCCTGATCTGGTCGCGCCCCAACACCCGCCGGGGGGAGTGATCCCCCCAACCAAGGCCCCGGTCGAAAGACCGAGGCCTCAATCTTGTCGACTTTCACCCGCTTCGTTCGGCGATCGTCACGCCGCCATCTGTCAGCCCTGCCGACGCATGAACTCGGCGAAGAGTGGGACGCTGAAATCCAGATAGCCATGATCTGTGCTGTAGATCATGCCTTTTGCGATGGTGCTCGCGCGAACCGGGCCGAGAGACTGCTGCTTGCGATCCATCGTCCTTGCGATATCGGCCATCGCATACGGCCCGTCCCCAAGTGATGCCATCGCTTTCACGAACTGGACTTCGGCCCTGGTCAAGCGATCCATCCGAACTCTGAAAAACCCCTCGTCCAGAAGCGCAAGCGTTTCGGCATAGGACTGATCTGCGTCGGCGAAAGTGATTTTCGGCCCTTCCGCATTGTTCCAGGCGACAGACGCCCATTCCTGAAGAAAGAAGGGATATCCCTTGGTCCGCTCCACGATGGCCCGCAACGCCTCTGGTGCAATGCTGGCGTCCTCTTCCAGGATCGGCTTTTCAACTGCCTGACTGGCAGAGGCCGGATCAAGCGCTCCCACAGCCGGATACTGGAACAGCCGCTCGGCGTAGGATTTCGCCTCACCCGCCAGCCGTGCAATTTGCGGCAGCCCTGCTCCGACCAGCAGGACCGGCAGACCTTCCTGTGACATCCGATGGAGCGCAACAATCAGGGCCGAAAGATCAGCTTCCGACAGATACTGCACTTCATCGATCAGAAGAATCCAACCCCGTCCCGCGGCCTGGGCGGCCTTTCCGATCAGGGTGAAGAGGTCGGGCAAGTCGTACTGGAGGTCGCCGGTATCGGCCAACCCAGGCTCGGGCTCCACGCCGACCTCGATCCCCGCGACTTCGATCTTGAAGATCGAGGCGAAATTACGCAGCCCCTGCAAACCACGCGTCGCAATGTGCCTCGCCGCTGCTACCCCTGACAGCGATCTCATGACTTTTCGCATCTCTGGATAGATCAGGCGCGCCAAGCTCTCTCCCTCGGGCGCCTCGACCTTGGAAACCAGCAGGCCCTCTTGTTCGGCGATCCGACCAATCTCATTGAGGAGCACGGTTTTTCCGGTGCCGCGCAGACCCAGGAGCATGATCGAGCGGGCGCTTCTTCCGTTCACCGCCCGTCCGCAGGAGATCCTTGCTGCCTCAAGGATCGCATCCCGGCCTGCGAGTTCTGGAGGACGACTGCCTGCGCCTGGCGCAAATGGGTTACGATACGGGTCCATTAGGCCTCCGGCATTGATAGCGATGAATAGTCGTTTCTAGAGAGATCTAGAGAATTTCGCTAGACTTAACTAGACATCCCTAGTCGGGATGGGCGCCTCCCGTTCCTTGGTGGCCTGACACGGGACCTGGACCATTTTGGCGTCGAACCAGCATCAGATCGTCAAAGCGCAGTTTGCTCAGCATTCTTCCCGAAGCTGCAACGACCGCCGGTCGCCACACAAGGCTTCCGTGGCCACGCTTCTACATGCCGTGGGTCAAACACGCGCTGAAGAACCGCCATCGCATTCATCGGCACGGGGCAGGGCAGGGTCCTTGCATCCCGGTCTGAAGCACATCGATTTCCTCGACAGCGCAGCGACAGGGCAGGCGGAGCGCTGGCATCCTGTGACGGAATCGGGCTCCTGTCGGATGCAATGCCCGATCCCCGCTTCCATTCGCAAACCTTGGTCTGATCCGTCTCTTTGATATTCAACCCGGTAGGGTCGGCTTACGCGTGCGTGCCGCCCTCGGGGATTCGGCCTCCTTCCAAGCCGGCGGTCCGAACGCCCGAGGGTGATTGCAGATCCGGTCAGACAAGTCGGGCGCCTGTCGGGCGTCCTGTCGTCGATGGCCGGGACGACAGAGGCAGAGGCTGGGTCGGGTTCCCGCGACGGGTCCCGAGGTGGAGAAAAGGCTTCCACTGCCCGTCGTGGAGCGATCACGATGACCCCAGTTTCTCCGATCTCGGGCGTCCGTCCTGCAGGCCGCGTGCTGGTCGACCAGGCGCTGCGCCATCTGCGCCTTGCGCAACGCGGTCCGCTGTCGGTGACTTGCACCGGCGAGGCGCGCTATGCCGATCCCGATCTGCACCGCTGGTCGTTCGAGCGCAGCGAGTCTTTCGACACCTGCGGCTGCCATGACCCTCGCCAGCCGGTCCCTCGGTCGAGGGAAGATCACCTGCGGGTGCGATCCGGCGCTTCGTCTCACGCCATGGCTGATCGCCATTCTGGATGCCGAGCAGAGGTTGGTGCTGGCAGGCGAGGTTAGTGGAGACTGGATCGATTGGTGCCGACCTGTCGACTCTGACGCAGAGGCTCGCGCGGTGGTCATCGAGGCCAGCAGGATGCGCGCTGAGGCGCAGCATCTCGCCGATACCGGGGCGCGTCAGGACGCGGGCGCCGTGCGCAGGCAGGCGGCCATCCTTGAAGGAAGACTGGTCGATCCCTTCTGGCGCGACGCAGCGCTGCTGGCGCTGCTCGCGGAAAGGGTCGCCTGATGCCGGCGATCATCGAGACCACCGTCTATCGGCTGGACGAACTCCCCGAGGCCGCAAAGGACAGTGCCCGCGCTTGGTATCGCGCGGGCGCTTTAGATGATGACTGGCATGATGCGGTTTATGAGGATTTCCAGCGCGTCGCCGAAATCCTCGGCATCCGGCTGAGGACTCGAGCCGTCCGCCTGATGGGCGGCGGAACCCGGCACGAGCCCTGCATCTGGTTCACCGGCTTCTGGTCGCAAGGCGACGGGGCGGCATGGGAAGGATGGTACGAGTTCCGCAAAGGTGCCGTGGCGGATATCCGTGCCCATGCGCCGCAGAATGGCGATCTGCATCGCATTGCCGACAGCCTTCTGGCCGTGCAACGGCGCAATTTCTACCAGCTGCAGGCCGGGGTGCGGCATTGCGGCAGATATTACCATGCCTTCACCATGGAGATTGATGTTACGCGCGACAGTCCGACCGCGCAGGAGGCGACAGAGGACGCGGAAACCATCGTGACCGAAGCGCTTCGCGATCTTGCTCGCTGGCTCTATCGCCAGCTGGAGCGGGAGTGCGAATACCTGTCCTTCGACGCGGCGCTGGACGAGGCCATCGTCCTCAACGGCTATACCTTCACCGTAGAAGGGTGGCGTTTAGGATGATCCTGCAATTTACGATCGACCGTCAGGAGACCTGGAAACTCCGGAACCGCCCATATTACCTCTCTCGGCATTGGGGGCACTCATGGTCCCCGGCGGCGATGGTGGATCAACTGGTCCACACATCTGGCGGAAGGTTGACGGAGCGTTCCGCCGCTTTCACTGCTGGCCTAGTTGCTCAAATGTGGTAATGTGGGTCTTCGGGCTGATGCGGAGATGAAAATGAGCCGTCTGACCATCGACATGACCGAGCAGCAGCACCAGAGCCTCAAGGCGCTTGCGGCCCTGCAGGGCAAAACGATCAGGCAATATGCGATCGAACGCCTGTTTCCCGGTGACGAGAATGCGGATCAGGCTTGGGCGGAGCTGCAGGCCCTGATGAAGGCGCGCGTGCAGAATGGCTTGGCCAGCAAAGTCTCCGACAAGGGCGTCGAGGACATTCTGGCTGAGGAGTTGGGCCGGAGCGGTCGGGATTGAGCCGAAACTATATCCTGACCGATGATGCCGTGGCAGATTTGCGCGCCATCATCCGCCACACGCGTGACACCTGGGGTGCGGCGCAGGCTCGCCGCTACGCCGAGGCTCTGGAACATGGCATGAGCGGGATCGCTGGCGATCCCGGACAGTGCAGGGATATGGGCGCGCTCTATCCCGAACTGCGGATGGCACGTTGCGAGCGCCATTATCTCTTCTGCCTACCCCGGTCGAATGCTCCGGCCCTCATCGTCGCGATCCTGCATGAGCGGATGGACCTGATGGCCAGGCTCGCCGGGCGGTTGCAGCAGCGAGACCCGTGACCCCTCACCGATTGCTATCGATCCAGTGCGACAGCAGCTGCCGGTCGCGGAAGCATTCATCGGGGACGGCGCGGCGCTTGATCCGGGCGAGGCGCTCCGCGAACGCCACCTGCTTCGAGGTCGGATGCCCGTCATACATCGGTGTCAGCTTGGCCTGCGCCTCGATCCAGACGCTGAGGCTGCGGCGGTCCTGCTGTGCCTCCTAGGGCAGGAGGGTCCCGTTGCGCAACGCGAGCGAGCGGGCATAGGCGATCTGGCGCGGCGTTACCGGCAGGGCGAAACTGGCGGAGGCCATGGCGGTTCTCCTGTTCTGACCATGGGGTTAATGTAGAACATTAAGGGAACAAATTCAACCGGCGCGCCGGGAGAAGGGTCCGAGCGGAATGTATCAGGGCTACGCAGGCACCATGTCGGCCGAGGCGCCCTTCATCGTCACCACGCTGTTCACGTTCTCCCATCTTTCCTTCGGGTTTGACTCCGAGCGGATGATGGCGGGCTACGCAGGGCTGTACGACTATGTGGGCGAACATCCGGAAGCGGGCGAAATCGCCCGGGCCATCGCTTAGCGCTGCACCGGCTTGCGCAGTCAGGACGATGTCAGGCCGCCCTTATGGGGTGTCCGTAGGTCCGGTCTTTCGACCGGGGCCCCGGTTGGGGTCACTCTTCCCCGGAGGTGCCATTGCCGCTGATCTGGCAGCGCCCCCGCCGCAAGTCGTCATCATATGGCTACGATCATCTGAAGGCTACGGATCGCGTCAGGCCCAGATTCCGGCTGGCGATCAGTGCGCTACCGGTGGTCATCGACCTCGGCCCGGCCGACAGGCCGCAATGGGCGTTCGCTGATGCCGCTGGTCTGAGGGAGGATGCACACTGGCCTGATCGCATGGATGAGCATCGCCGTGGTCGCCCTCCGGTCTTCCCGCCGGTCCCTTCAGGGTCGCGGCTGCCTCCATTCGCTTCGCCCGTATTGGGACCGCACCCGTGTGGCCTCTGCAGATGGCCTGATCTGGCCGAAGACCGGCTGCGCCTCGCCCGTTGTGGCGCAACAGCGTCGTCCGGACTTTCTTCCCCTGCCGGTGCCCGGCATTCCTCGCGCGTACAAGAAAGTCCCGCCTTTGCTGTCAGGGTCCCGTGCCGGGACTGCGTCCACGGGTCGTCCCCGTCCCTTCGATCGCCATCGAGGCCGCACTGGAGCGGACCCGAAAACGAGAGAATGGAGAAGAGACATGGCGACCATCGGCACTTTCAGGAAGACCGGCAACGAATACACCGGCGAGATCGTCACCCTCAGCGTGCAGGCCAAGGGCGTGCGCATCGTCCCCTCCTCAGGGGCCAATCGCGAGAACGCGCCCTCGCACCGCATCCTGGTCGGCCGGGCAGAGATCGGCGCCGCCTGGACGAAGCGCTCGGCGGAGGGGCGGGATTATCTGGGCCTGAAGCTGGATGATCCGAGCTTTACGCATCCGATCTACGCCAACCTCTTCGACGACGAGGACGGCGAGGGCTCCAGCCTGATCTGGTCGCGCCCCAACACCCGCCGGGGGGAGTGATCCCCCCAACCAAGGCCCCGGTCGAAAGACCGGGGCTTCGCGAAGTCGCGGGACAGGTAGCAATACGCGGCCGCAGTAAACGTCAACCCCGCGGGATAGGAGGAGCCAGCTGCGTTGCAGCGGGATCGACGGGCAGGGCGGAAAGCTGTCTGACCGCAATGCGGCATTGCGGCCGCAGCAATTTGCCGGAGCGGTCGCTCGGGCGGACCGCTGCGAGGCAGAGGTCGGATCCGCTACGCGGGGTGGAAAGCGGTTCATAATTTTAACCGCGAACACGATTTAACGCAGACCGTAGAGCGGACGTCCACGGTGTTACCATCGCACGAACATCGATCTCTGAGGTGCATTTGGGATTGCTACCATTTTTTGCACACTGCATGATTAGAGGTGAGGAGCGTGGAGTAGCTGAGCGCATCACGAACCATATCGGTAGACTGACACGGACGTTGTGGCTTGGGTTGAGCGAAGTACAAATACCTATGACTATATCGCCGTGTAATGTTCAGAGCTTTGGACGGTTAATAGAGACTAGAGAAGCCTGCTTAGAATGAAAGACTTCACAAGGATAGGCTAGGTGTCGCGATTCTCTGAAAGCAAGGTTGCAGAACGCTGGCTAAAGCGTTTCTCAGAAACCGATCGAGAGATCGCCGCCAGCCTTATCGACGAAATGCTTTTCGTCAGCGGCGGAGAGCTATCGAACAGCGTCACAAAGTTGTTCGAAAAAATCCGTGCGGAGCATGAAAATCAGGGGCCGCTCGCTTTCTACGCAGAACGCGAAGTGGAATGGGACAAGAACCAAATATTGCCAATATTTCCTGGTACCCGGGTGGGGCGGGCGGTCGGCAAGGGTCCGCAGCCTATTCCCTTCAATCCCGATCGCCCTGAGGTCGGAAGCGAAGGTCTGATCGCGAATCTCATCACCAGCTATTGTCGTGCGAACGGGAAGAAGACGCTGAACCACCCGGGCCCGAACCTGCTGCGCAAGCGCAAAGCTGGCCCGATCATAATCGTTGCTGATTTCATAGGATCGGGCCAGCGGGTTTGGGAGATGCTTGAGGCATTTCGTGCTGTCGCCTCCATTCGAAGTTGGCAGTCGTACCATTTGATCGATTTTTACGTTGTCGCGTATTCGGGCACTGAGCAGGGTCTGCACCTCGTGCGATCAAGCCGGTTGCGACCGAAAATACTCACAGTGACGGGATGTCCAACGATAGAATCCGCGTTCCGCAAACCCGCGCGTGACGCGGTGAACCGATTGTGCCGAACTTATCCCCCAGGTGAAAAATCGCCGCTCGGTTACGGTTGGGCCGGAGCGCTAATCGCATTCGAGCACGGTGTGCCAAACAATGTTCCGCCCATCCTGCATCGTGGTTGGAGCAAATGGGCGCCACTCTTTCAGCAGCGCAGCACCATCGCGGCCAAGGGAGAATTTCCCAGTACCAATCGTGAGGAGCTTGCTGCGCGCGCAGAGCAGTTGCTTCGTATCCGCGATGCCGAAACCTACTTGTCAGACTCGCGTGGACGCCGATGGATCAAAACAATGCTGGTGTTGGCCGCAATCGACGTCGGCGCTCGCTCGCGTGCGCAGATATCGGCGTACAGCAGGCTTAAGCTCGAGACGGTCCGAGAGATCGTCGACTTCACTGAAATTGCCCGTTGGACGACGCGGAAGCTGACATTATCTGCGCTCGGGCGATCCGAGCTTCGGCGGCTCAAGCAGCGCCGCGCACGCAATCCAGTTCTTCCAAAGTCGAATAAACCATTCTACTATCCCACTCAGTTGAGGGCTCGGTGATGGGGTCTAGAAATGCGCTGCTTCGGCAGCGATGGGTCCCTTGGGGGCTTGGAACGTTGGATTTCCGGCGTTCTCTAAGAGGAGCGGACTATTCACGCTGCGCGATACTGCACGTCACGTCTGGCGGTGTCTTGGCCGCGACGCGCAGTACCACCCACCCGGGTGGGTCAAAGTAGATGTCGGCGCCGAACTCTCAACGCTACCGCTCCCAAGGCCGTCGTGAAGGCATCGACGATGCCGTACTCGACCATGCCGTGTCGACCTTCGAGCGGATTCGCGCGGTCGATCCCAGGATCACGCCAGTTCTAACGCTCAGGCACCTCAGTTATCTGACCGACATTCCGTTCCTGCATCTTCGCGAATTGGTGGCGCGGCGTGTGCATCGACCATACAAGTTCTTCTATCTCAAGAAGCGTATTCCGGGCCGAAGTCGCGTTCGAATGATCAGCGTACCGAATAAGACCTTAATGGGTCTTCAGAGATGGATCGTCGATAACATTCTGCAATTCACACGGCCACACGGGGCCAGTTACGCGTTCCATCCAGACTGCCGACCTTACGAAGCGGCGGCAGAGCATTGTGGATGCGCTTGGTTGCTCAAGATTGACCTCGAAGAGTTCTTTCACACTGTGTCGGAGGGGCGCGTCGCAGCTGTCTTCGAGGACTTAGGGTTTCCGCGCCTCCTTTCCTTCGAACTCGCAAGATTGACCACGGTTGCCTGCGAACGACTTGGGCCGCGACCTGACCCATCGGTACGTTGGCCGGCAATTCCGCTTTATCAGTGCAAGCATGAAGGGATGCTTCCGCAAGGAGCGCCAACGAGTCCCATGCTCGCCAACCTTGCAATGCTGAAGACCGATGAGATCTTAAGCCAGCTCGCTGAGGAGCACGGTATGACCTATACAAGGTATGCCGATGACTTGGCATTCTCCTGCGGCAATGAAGATAATTTCGAGCACATCCAACGCTTCAAGCGCTTGGTTTTAGGCAAGCTCAATGATTCAGGATTTCGGCCCAACCACAGGAAAACGGTTATTCGCGGGCCAGGCACAAGGCGGATTGTTCTAGGCATGTTGGTCGATAAAGAGCGGCCGCGATTGCCTCGAGAATACAAGGATAACATCCGCATGCATCTACACTTCCTCAGTTCCCCGTCGCAGGGGCCGTCTTTGCATGCATCTTCACGGAAGACTTCGGTATCCGGTATCTTCCATCATGTTCGCGGCTTGATCGCCTGGGCGGAAACCGTTGAGCCAGACTATGGTGCGCTCGCTTTGCAGAGCTTTGAGTCGATTGATTGGCCACCATTGGGGCCACAACGATTCTAAGGCAATGGAGACTGAGAACCAGGGCCGCATGAAGCTAGAAGTCCACCAACGGGCCTCCAAAAAGCTCAAGCGAAGTCGAGTCTCAGGTCACTCGCAAACACATATGGGTCGTGCAGGACGATCAGCCCGCTCGCGGGGATTCGCCCGGGTAGCAACCCGTCACGCAGGTGTGGGGGCAGGCGACTACAGCCGCGCGCGCAACTCAGCGAGGACGGCTCCATGGGTGGTCTGCATCGCGCTGTCCAGCATAACATATTGACAATCATCTTAAAAATACAAATTGACTTATCTAGTCAATTTGACATTGCGTGGCGGCGCAAGGAGCGGTAGAAGATGGCAATGGAAGTAGAATTCGCTGATGCCGCACTTGCTCTCATCGAGACTGATCAGGTCGGGACCACGCGCCTTTCGGTGGCAATCATCAAGTCCGCACGGCGAAAGCTTGCAGTTCTTCGTGCGGCACCGGATGAGCGGTCGCTGAGGAACTGGAAGAGTCTGCACTACGAGAAGCTGAGAGGGGGGAGAGATGGCCAGCGGTCTGTGCGTCTGAACGACCAGTTCAGGTTGGTTTTTACCTTGGATGAAGGGACCAAGCCGCCGACGATCACGATATTGAGCATTGAGGACTATCACTGATGGCCAGTCTTGAAATCCTACCTTCGGAGCATCCTGGGGAGTTCATCGCCGAAGAACTTGAGGCGCGGGGCTGGTCGCAGGCTGACTTGGCATTCGTACTGGGCTGGGATGTCAGCCAGTTGAATCGTCTTATAAAGGGTAAGACGGACGTTACGCCTGACTCTGCCAACATGCTCGGAGACGCCTTCGACGTGCCCGCAGAATTCTTCATGAATCTGCAGAAACAGTACGATCTGGGTCGCGCAAAGAAAGCGGATCCTGGGGTTAGGACGCGAGCATCGTGGGCTGCGGTGTTTCCGGTTCGCGAGATGATTAAGCGCGGCTGGATCGAAGATACAGAGAGCAGCCTTCTTGATGTGCAGATGGTGCGTTTTTTTGGTAAGTTCCGTCGCGATGAGGTTCCGTTCGTCAGTGACGCTCCTGTCATTGCTCACGCTGCTCGCAAGTCATCCTATTCGGAAATTCTTCCGGGCCAGTATGTGTGGCTTCATCGCGTCCGAAGTGTTGCGCGAACCATCGATTGCCCGACGTATTCTGAGGAAGCCCTGCGCGGTGTTCTTCCTTCGCTTCGCTCGCATTTTATCGATCCGGATGACCTGCCCAGAATCCCGGCTCTGTTGAAGAAGTGCGGCGTCAGGCTAGTCCTCGTGGAACAGATCTCTGGATCAAAGATTGATGGCGTTTGTACTTGGCTTGACGATCAGCCGGTCATCGGTCTCACCAACCGGCTAGACCGGATCGATAACCTTTGCTTTGTGTTGCGCCATGAGATCGAGCACGTTCTTCGCGGCGATGGCCGGGAAGATACATTCGCACCAATTGACGATTTTGATGGGAATCTGGGCTCAGGAAACCCCGACCTGCCTGAATGTGAAATGGTCGCAAATGCGGCTGCGGCTGATTTCTGTGTCGACCAAGCGATGTTGCAGTCCTTCATCCTTAGAAAGAGCCCTTACATTTCCGAAAAAGACGTCCGCGCATTTGCAGCGCGGGCTCAGATCCATCCGGCAATCGTGATTGGGCAGATTCAGCACAAGACGAACCGCCACAACTGGTTGCGCAAGTATCAGACAAGCATTCGGGCTTTCCTGAAAGAGTGGGAAGCTGTCGACGGGTGGGACGCAGTCCCCCGCGTGGAACTTTAAGGAGGCCGGAGTATGGCAAATTTCAGCGAGCAGGTTGTGAATCTTTGGGAAGAGTGGGTTGCTGAAACGGGCCACGAGTCGGCGGATCCGGGTGATTTCGTTGAATGGGCTCTGTCGAACCGGCGTCTCATACCGAACCCCGTCGACATAAAACAGATGCTACGGCGGCAAGTGACGCAGTCGTTGCGTCAAGCAAAGCGGTGGGACGAAGACGGACGCTTCACTTACCGTGCATTTCAGTCGGCGACCCTGTTTGAGGGTGGTGAGGCGATCAAGCATTACTTTGACACGGATACAGGTGGTTCGCCATCCCTCCGTCAGAAGTCTGTCAAACAGAGGCGCGATGCGATTGCCCGCGATGTCTACAGGGCGGTCTGCGACGTCGACAGAATGAAAAAGGTTCACAGGGACGAGCCGCAGTTGAACCTTTTTACTGATTTCACCGACGACGTTGCCGAACTCAGAATCTCGGAAAGCGTTGAAGATGATGAGGATGATGTAGCATAAACGAAATTCACCTCTAAGTTGATGAAAGAGGCGCCCCCTCGCGACAGAAAATCCCACAAGTAGACGTAAAACCAGACATCAGAATATTCCGACCTTCCAATCTCCGTAAAACTAGCTCGCTGCCCTATCGAACGGATGCTAGCCTCACGCGGTGTTTGGTGCCCTCTTCATCAGTGTAGCTGATAGATAACGACCCCGAATTCGGCTTGCTTACGCTCAAAAATTTAGCTGGTGCTTGCCTAAGTATCCTTTACCCACGTATGCAGCATGTGGAAAGCTACCTTCGGTGGGTTTCGGATCGAACTCTCACTTCTCCTGTGCCGCCGCACCGGGATGCTGCGCTTCGTCGAGCTCAGAGCTGACGGTCGACGCCATCCAATCTTGTACAGAAGCACACACCGTACCCTAAATTTAGACCTAGCGCGGCGAAATCATATGAGGCTATCGCGATTTGGGCAAAGCAGCGATTAGCGGGGCTTCACATTCTGCTTACCTTAGTACATCTGCACTGAGACGGTTAGGTAAGCAGGAGAAAGCCGTGACTTGGATAATCGAACTAAAGCGCGACATCAGGTTTGAAAATTTACAAGATTTTGACCCAAATTGGCTCCTGTTCGGAATCATGGTTGATCCTTACCGTGACGACATCACTGACTACTTTCTTACGTCTCCCCATCTTGAGCGGTACAGGGATGCACCCGCCGCTGTAAACACCGCAAGAGATCTTTCTCTTTTGATAAACGGTGTGTTTGAAATTTTCGCGGTAGAGCCAACTCTTCACATGGGGACTCATCGCATGCTTTGTGCTGAGCCATTGCGAGAAATTGGCAGATTTTCCGTGTGGCCCGCCGGTCTCGAATTTACGATGCCTTACTCCGCACTTGATGAGGGATGGGTTAATTGGCGTCGCACGGAGCGAGAGTTTAGGTCAACAGTAAGCGGTAATTTCTGTGCTCTATGCCTTCATAGCAAGAAAATACGTAATATAGCGCTTACGTTCGGATATCTCGGCGTGAACTGGATCAGTCTTTTCTCGGCTCTTGAGCACCTTGATTTGAGCGATAGGGATATGATCGAACGATATGGAATCACGAATGCGCAGCTAAGTGCCTTTCGCGGCACAGCGAATAATTTTTCTATTCTGGGGCCGGCCGCACGTCATGGAGCTTGGCGGGGGGCGCCGCCTCGTAGGCAGACTACCCTAGCGGAGGCGAGAGAATTCGTAATGGGCCTGGTGCGGCGAGAGGCACAGATCCTCGCTCAACAGCCCGAATTCCTTGATGCTATGACCTTAATCCATCGCGCCGACTAAAGCGTGTGTGTGTTGTCACCAAGTTAAACTGTCGCCTGCCGCAGAAAGTAGAAATGTTGTAACTGGGTCGTATGGCCGCCGAGCTAGCCTCGCTCGCCCTCCACGCACAGGCGGCAGGGACGGGGCTGACGGTCGTCGGCTAGAGGTACGAGGATTGGCTATATCCCGAATGCCAACCTTCCGACTGGCGGTTTTCTACACCACGCGTCAAACGGCCGCTTACGGGAGTGCGGCCAAGCAGCTTATGTTCAGGTCGAACGGCCGGTAAGGGGCCGATCCTTCACGGCGGGATGGGTCAGACGCTCCTCAGGGCAAAGTGTGACCCGTTCCCCTCTGCAGCCTCTGCTCGGACTCCTCGGCTCTCACTTGAGCGAGGTGCATTAGGGTGGATCACTTCGCAGGTGCGGCAGGAGACCTGACCTGGGGGCTGGCTATTGCGCCAGGGTGATGGCGCATCGGATAAGCCTCGTGACGAG
>NZ_DAMDHB010000045.1:0-25123 GCF_032102465.1 Haematobacter sp.
GCAGCGGGCAGCGGGCAGCGGGCAGCGGGCAGCGGGCAGCGGGCAGCGGGCAGCGAAGGAAAACCCGGCGCGTGGACGGTGTGCAACAGGGATTCCACCCGCCCGAAATCCCGACAGGCTGCTGAAAAAAAGCTTTCAGGGCTACGCTGGAGCGGACATCTGACGAAATCCAGCCGGAAACCTACCCAAGCGGGGTCATTCCGGGGGCAGAACCCCCCATTTCCAGAGCATGAGACTGCCGAAGTTTTTCGGCAGCCTGCCACAGATCGCCCTCTCCCTCGAAGCACCGGGAGGCGAGGGTCATCGCCACCTCACGGGGAGAGGACGATGCGCGCCTCCGTCTCTGCCGCGATGGCCTGCGGGGTGTAGAGCAGGGGGTGATAGCGGCCTGTGTGCCAGTCCGCCTGAAGGTCGCCGTAATGCGCGCTTCCCGGCACGCCGGACTGGCCCGGCGTATTGACGAAGCGGCTTTCGTCCCAGTTGCCCACGTCGATCAGCATCCGCACGGAGGGGCCGGTCGTCACTTCCAGATCCCCCGCGCGATAGGCGGCGTAGTTCGGGCTGGCGTTCGACCCGCCGAGCGGCAGCGGCGCAAAGGACCACTCCTCCGGCGCCAGCCGGTGCAGCGGATGGCGGAGGGTCAGGCGGTGGATGTCGCCCCAGCGCCAGCGCGCGGGATCCTCCCCCATCAGCGCAGCACAATCGTCCCAGGCGCGCTCGAGACTCGCCGCCACGGCGTGGGGAAGCGGGCGCACCTCCTCCAGCCAGCGCACGAGGCTCGGCGTGTCGTAAGGGGCGAGGAGCGGCAGCACCGCCTCCGCCGCGCCCTCCTCCCGCGCGATGGCGGGGCCGAGATGGCGGGAGAGCCACAGCTCCACCAGCGCGGCGGCCCCGCTCCCGGCCCGCAGATCGCCATCAAAACCGTCGAGCACTGCCGCCACACGGGGGGACAGCGCCGCCCCCTGCGCCCTTCGCAGCGCGCGCACGGCCTGCAGGGCGGACAACGCCGTCGTGTCGGTCTGCATCGCCGCGCAATCGTCGAGCGTCACGCGGTCGTTCTCGGCCAGCGCGCCGTTCAGCCGATCGTGGCGCGAACTGTCCAGCCATTCGTATCCCGGCCACACCCCCTGCCAGTCCTTCGGCACGTTCATGGCGTTGGCCGTCGCGATGAAGCCGCGGGGGGGATTGACCTCGACCGGGCCGTCGTCGGGGCTGGCAAGGCCCCGCCATTCGTGGCTTCCATCGCCCGGCACCGGCAGAAGCCCCTCCCACCCGTCGCGGACCGGTGCGGCACCGGAGGGTTTCCACACGATGTCGCCCTGCGTATCCGCGTAGATATGGTTCACCGAAGGGCAGCCCCAGCCCCGGAGCGCGGCCACGTAGTCCCGATGCGAACGGGCGCGCATCACCGCAAGGCTCGCCATGTAGGGGGCCGTTCCCGGCTCCGTCCAGACGGTGCGGAGCGCATAGGCCCGGCTGCCGTCGGCGTGCAGCACGGGACCGTGGCGGGTGAAATGCAGCGTGACCTTCTGCGGATCATGGCCGCGGACGGGGATGTCCTCCTCCACGCAGCGCATCCGCTCCCACCCGTCGCCGTAGCGGTAGAGCAGGGGATCGTCGGGATGCAGGTCATGGACGCAGAGGTCTTCCTGATCGTGGCCATAGATGGTCAGACCGAAGGCAGCAGTGCCGTTGTGGCCCATGGAAATGCCGGGCACCATCGCCTCGCCCGCGCCGATCGCGTCGAAGCCCGGCATGGTCAGATGCACGATGTAGCGCACGGAGGGCAGCGTATGCGTGCGGTGCGGATCGAGGCAGAGGATCGGCCGCCCCGTCGCCGTCCGCGCACCGGAAATCGCCCAGTTGTTGGAGCCTTCGGCGGAGGCGATACGGTCGATCTCGCCGAGCGGGGTCGGCTGGGTCCAGAGCGGCGCCTCCGGCAGCTTGGCGGCGAGCCGCTCGGGCGAGAAGCTGACGGGGCTGACCCCCAGCAGGAAATCGCGGATCACCCGGGCAGAGATGAGCGACAGGTCCACTGCAGGTTCCGGCACCACCCTCGGCTCCAGCTCCTTGCGCAGCAGGTCGAGCCGGGCGCCCTTCTCCACCCCCGCCAGCGCCATGACCCGCGCGCGCAGCACCTCGGACGTGGCGTTGCGGGTCAACGAGTGGCTGCGCACCCGGACGACATCCTCGGCCTTCCAGCGGGAGGGGGCATTGCCCAGAAGCGCGAATTCCGGGGGCAGCGGCAGGTCGCCCGCCAGCACGCCATCCACGTAGCTGTTGATGCCCGCGGCGAAGGCCGTGCAGATCGCCTCTGAATCCGGGCCGTAGGCCGCCCATTCCGCCGCCATGTCGCCCCGGTAGAGCAGCAGGCGGGAGGCGCGGTCCTGCTCCAGATAGCCGGGGCCGAAATCCCCCGCCAAGAGGCCGAGCCCGCGCTTGCGCGCAAGGTCGATCTGCCACAGCCGGTCACGCGCGGCGTTCCAGCCCTGCGCGAAGAACAGATCGTCCTGCGTTCCGGCGCGGATATGGGCGATACCCCAGCGGTCGATGCGGATCTCGACCTCTCCGGTCAGGCCGGAGAGGCGGTGGGTGGTGTCTTCTGGCATGGGTCACACGGCGGATGAGGGGGAAACGGCGCGCCCCCGAAGGGGCGCTGCGAGCAGGTCGCTGAACAAGACCTTCAGCTCCGCATTGGAGCGGAGATCGTTCGCAAGCTGGGGAAGTTCAGCCGGGAGTCCACACATTTCGGGTTCTTCCCGGCTGAGTTCTGAACTTTTTCAGCAGCCTGCCCCGGTCAGGCGAGTTCGAGGAACAGACCGGCATGGAACTGCGCCCGCTCCACGAGGCTGTCCTCAAGGATGTGCTCGTTCAGCGTGTGCAGCCCCGCCCCCCGGACCCCGGTGGAATCGATCGTGGGGATCCCCAGCGCGCCGGTGAAGTTGCCGTCCGACCCGCCGCCCGAGGGTTCATGCGTCAGCTCGAATCCGATGCGCCCGGCAATGCCCTTCGCCACGTCGAACAGCGCCATGTCCTGCGGCTGACCGGGCTTCCAGACAGGCCGCGTCACGCCGCGGGTGACGACGAACTCCACATCGTTGACGCTGGTGGAAAGCCCCAGCATCTTCGCCACGCCCGCTTCCAGATCCGCGTCCGTCTTGGCCATGGAGAGCGCCTCTGCGAAGCAGGTGGAGGAGACGCAGTTCACCCACTGGCCCGCATGGATGACACCGACGGAGAAGGTGCAGTCCTCCGTCGTCATCGCCTCCACCTCCAGAAGCTTCCGCGCCATCAGCGCGATGGCCGACCGGCCGTCCTTCAGCGCCCAGCCCGCGTGCGAGGGCACGCCCCGCGTCTCCAGGTTGAACCGCGCGATGGCATAGCGGCCGATGACGCAGCCGTTGTCCCTGTGCGCAGGCTCCGGCACGATGACGTATTTGTTCATCAGCGCCTCCTGTTCGATCAGGTCGCGCGTGGCGGGGGTGCCGATCTCCTCATCCGGCGTCAGCAGGAAGGTCACGGGGAGGCGCGTGTGCATCCCCGCGCGCATGATCTGGCGCATGGCCTCCAGCGCCACGAAATTGCCGCCCTTCATGTCCTGGATGCCGGGGCCGAAGATGCGCCCCTGCTCCCGCCGCCAGGGGTTCTGCGCGAGCGTCCCCACGGGATGGACCGTGTCCAGATGCCCGGAGACGAGGATGCCGGGCTTTCCCTGATCCGCATGGGGGAACCTGGCGCGGAGCGAGGGGCCGCACCCCATCCGCCCCGGGATCACCTCAAGGCTCGCACCCGCGGCAGCGGCGTCATAGGCGACCACATCGACCATGCGCGCCACGGCCTCCGCGTCGAAGGTCGGGCTTTCGGTCTCGATCCACGGGCGCAGGCGGCGGATCATGTCCTCGCTGTCGAAGGCGAGGTCCAGGAAGGAGGCGGGTTTCGCGCGGTCCAGAGCCATCACGCGGCCTCTTTGGTCAGCGGCATCCGCCGCTCGACGATCTTCGCATAGATGGAGGAGCCGATGGGCAGCGTCGCCGGATCCAGCACGAAGCCCGGGTTGTGCAGCGGCTGCTCCCCCCCGTGCATCACGTTGATATAGGCGCCGGGCACCTGCCCCAGCATGTCGGCGAAATCCTCGCTCCCCATGACCATCGGCGCGTCGTCCGAGACGTTCTCCGCGCCCAGCACCTCTGCCGCCGCAGCAACGTAGTCGTCCGACAGGTCAGGCTCGTTCACCAGCACGTCGAACACGTTGCGCATGTCGAGCCGGATCTCGATCCCGTGCGCGGCGGCAAGGCCCGCGCAGAGCTCTCCCATCCGCTTCTCCACGAGCGCGATCACGTCGCGGTCGAAGTAGCGCACCGTTCCGGTGATCGTCGCGGTCTCCGGCACGATGTTGTAGGCCGACCCGGTGTGGAACTGGGTGCAGGACAGGACGCAGGGCTGCACCGGGTTCACGTTCCGCGACACGATCGTCTGGAGCAGGCCCACCAGCTCTGCTCCGATCACCAGAACGTCGCGGGAGTTGTGGGGCTGCGCCGCGTGGCTGCCCTTGCCGGTCAGCGTGATGTCGAAGAAGGACGCGCCCGCCATCATCGCGCCCTTGCGGATGCGCGCACGGCCGAGCTTCGACATCGGCTGGTTGTGCATTCCGTAGATCTCGTCGCAGGGGAAGCGCTCGAACAGCCCCTCCGCCAGCATCCGCCGCGCCCCGCCCAGACCTTCCTCCGCCGGTTGGAAGATCATCACCGCCGTGCCGTCGAAATCCCGCGTCGCAGCAAGGTATTGCGCGGCACCGAGCAGCATCGTGGTGTGCCCGTCATGGCCGCAGGCGTGCATCTTTCCGGCATGGGCGGAGGCATAGCCGAGGCCCGTCGTCTCGGTGATCGGCAGCGCGTCCATGTCGGCGCGAAGCCCGATGCGGCGGTTGCCCTGCCCCTTGCCGCGCAGGATGCCGACGACGCCCGTCGTGCCGACGCCGGCATGAACCTCGTCGAAACCCCAGTCGGTCAGGCATTTCTCCACGATGGCGGCGGTCCGGTTCTCCTCGAACCCGATTTCCGGGTTGGCGTGCAGATCCTCGAAGATCTCCCGCATCTCCGGGGCCTTGTCCTCGATGAACTTGATGAGTGCCATGTCTCTCTCCCGATCAGGCGACGAGCGGCCGTCCGGCCGCGAAATCCCAGAAGCGTCCCGGCGCCGCGTCGATCAGCGACCGGGTGTAGTCGTTCTTCGGTGCGTGGAGCACCTCGGCGGCGGGGCCCTGCTCCACCACCTTGCCGCGCTGCATCACCAGCACCTCATCGCAGATCTGGGCGGCGACGCGCAGGTCATGGGTGATGAAGATGATGGCGATGCCCGTCTGGCGCTGCAACTCCGCCAGCAGGTCCAGCACCTGCGCCTGCACGCTGACGTCGAGGGCCGAGACCGCCTCGTCCGCCACCAGAACGTCGGGCTTCAGCATCACCGCCCGGGCGATGGCAAGACGTTGACGCTGACCGCCGGAGAACTGGTGCGGATAGCGGCGGAGCGCATCCTCCGGCAGCGACACGATCTTCAGCAGCCGCTTCGCCTCGGCGATCGCCTCCCCATAGGGGGTGCCGTAGTTCAGCGGCCCCTCCGTCAGCGAGCGCGCGATGGTCCAGCGCGGGTTGAGGGAGCGGAACGGATCCTGAAACACCACCTGCAGCTTGCGCCGCTGCGGCTTCATGCCCGCCGTGGTCAGATGGGCGATATCCGTCCCGTCGAGCAGGATTTCCCCCTCCGTCGGTTCGATGAGCCGCATGATGGAGCGGGCGACCGTCGTCTTGCCCGATCCCGACTCCCCGACGATCCCCAGCGTCCGCCCGCGGGTGAGCGAGAAGGTCACGCCATGGGAGGCGTGGACCTCCGTCTTGCGGCTCAGGAACCCGCCGGAGCGGTAGGTCATGCCGAGCGCTTTGGTCTGGATCACCGGCGCGGCCGCGGCCTCCGGGCGCTGCTCCCGCGGGACGAGGCTCGGCACCGCGGCAAGCAGGCTTTTCGTATAGGGATGGCGCGGGGCCTCCAGCACCTGCCGGATGCTGCCCTGTTCCAGTATCTCGCCGTGCCGCATGACGCAGACCCGGTCGGCGATCTCCGCCACCACGCCCATGTCATGCGTGATGAACAGCACCGCCGTGCCATGCTTCTCCTGCAACTCGGCGATGAGCGAGAGGATCTGCTTCTGCGTCGTCACGTCGAGAGCGGTGGTGGGCTCGTCCGCGATCAGCAGCGCCGGTTCGAGGATCAGCGCCATGGCGATCATGATCCGCTGCCGCTGGCCCCCAGAAAGCTGGTGGGGATAGCTCTCGAAGATGCGGGGCACGTCGGGCAGATGAACCTGCTCCATGATGTCGATGACCCGGGCCTTCTTCTCCGCCGCGGGCAGGCGGGTGTGGAGATCGAGCACCTCCATGATCTGCGCGCCGACCTTCATCACCGGGTTCAGCGCCGTCATCGGCTCCTGAAAGATCATGGCGAGGCTCGCCGCCCGCATCCGCTTCATCTCCGCCGGAGAAAGCGCCAGAAGATCCGTCCCGTTCAGCCGGATGGCGCCGCCCGTCACCTTCAGCGCGTCCTTCGGCAGCAGGCCCATGGCGGTGAGCGAGGTGACGGACTTGCCCGAGCCGGACTCCCCCACAAGGCAGACCGTCTCCCCCCGGCGGATGTCGAAGCTCACGCCCTTCAGCACCGGGATGGGCTGGCCGCCCGCCACCTCCACCACCAGTCCCTCGATGTCGAGAACCACGGGTTCGGCCGAGAAATCCCTGTCGCGAAGCTGCATCTCAGGCCTCCCGTTTCTTCATGCGGGGGTCGAGCGCGTCGCGCGCGGCATCCCCGATCAGGTTGATGGACAGCACGCAGATCGTCAGCAGCAAGCCGGGCCAGAGCACGATGGCGGGGCTGATGCGGAAATACTGCCGCCCCTCCGCCATGATGTTGCCCCAGGTGGGTATCTCCGTGCTGATCCCCGCGCCGAGGAAGGAGAGCAGCGCCTCCGTCAGAATGGCGGAAGCGACGATATAGGTGCCCTGCACGATCATCGGCGCCATGGTGTTGGGCAGCAGATGCTGAAACAGGATCTTGCCCGTGGAGGAGCCGAGCGCGGTGGCGGCCTCCACATAAGGCTCCTCCCGCGCGGAGAGGATGACGGAGCGGACGAGGCGCACGACGCGCGGCACCTCCGGTATGGTGATCGCCGCGATGACGGAGCCGATGGACGGCCCGTTCAGCGCCACGAGGGCAATGGCGATCAGGATCGACGGCATGGCCATCAGCGCGTCCATGGCCCGCATGATGAGCGAATCCGCCAGCCGGAAGAACCCGGCGACCAGCCCGATCAGCACGCCGATCGTGATGGCGACCACCGCCGTGCAGATGCCGATGAGCAGCGAGATCCGCCCGCCGAGGATCATGCGCGAGAACAGGTCCCGCCCGAAGTTGTCGGTGCCGAGCAGATGCGCCTCCGACGGGAGTTTCAGCCGGTTCAGCGGGTCCATCGCCAGCGGATCATGCGTGGCGATCCAGGGCGAGAAGATCGTCAGCAGCAGCACGGCCGCCAGCAGGATCAGCGCGATGAACGGCCCCCAGCCGCTTTTCGCGGGCGAGGAGAAGGACAGAAGCCGGAGCGCGAGCGGCTTCTCCACGAGGGAACGGTTGGCTTCCATCAGTAGCGTATCCTCGGGTCGAACAGCGAATAGGACAGGTCGATCAGCAGGTTGACGAAGACGTAGAGCGTCGCCGTCAGCAGGATCATCGCCTGGATCACCGGATAGTCGCGGGCGAGCACCGCATCGACCGTCAGCCGCCCGATGCCGGGGATGTTGAAGATCGTCTCCGTCACCACGACGCCGGAGATCAGCAGCGCGAACCCTGTGCCGACGATGGTGGCGATTGGCACGGCGGCGTTCTTCAGCGCGTGGACGAAGAGAAGCCGCCTGTCTCCCACCCCCTTGGCGCGGGCGGTACGGATATAATCCTCGTTCAGCACGTCGAGCATGGCCGCGCGCGTCATCCGGGCGATGAGGGCGATGTAGATGGAGGCGAGCGTCAGCGCGGGCAGGATCGCGCGTTCAAGGAACGGCCAGAGTCCGGCGGAGAGCGGCTTGTAGCCCTGCGGCGGCAGCCACCCCAGCCAGACCGAAAAGATCAGCAGCAGCACGTATCCCACAAGGAAGACCGGCACGGAAAAGCCCAGCACGGAAAAGGACATCACCAGATAATCGACCCAGCTCTTGTGCTTCCACGCGGCAAGGACGCCCATCGGGATCGCGGCGCAGACCGCGATGACGATGGTCAGCAGCGCCAGCGCGATGGAGGGCCAGACGCGCTGGCCGACCAGCTCCAGCACCGGCACGTTGGAGATCAGCGACGTGCCGAAATCCCCGCGCAGCAGGTTGCCGATCCAGCGGAAATACTGCGTCACGACGGGTTCGTTCAGGCCCATCGCCTCCCGGATCCGTTCGAGCTGCTCGGGCGTCGCCGCGTCGCCCGCGATGATCGCCGCCGGGTCACCGGGGGTCAGACGCAGGAGAAAGAAGACGAACAGGGAGACGAGAACGAGGACCGGGACAACCGACAGGATGCGTTTCAACGTGTAAGCGAGCATCACATCTCTCCGGGGGGATTGAAGGATTGCGCCCGCCGGGAGGGGGCGGGCGCAAGGGCTGGCGTCAGTCTTCGGCTTTGGTGATGTTCCAGAACACCGGCACCTGGTTGGGCAGCATGTTCTCCACCACCGTGCGGCGCGCCTGCGGGAAGTTGTATTCGCCGAGCGGGATGTAGATCACCTGATCGAGCGTGTGGGCCTGCATCTTCTGCGCGGCTTCCTTCTGCGCCTCGGGCGTGGTGGCGGCGATGAAGCCCTTCTTCAGCGCTTCCAGCTCCGCATCCTCCGGCCAGCCGAACCAGCCCGCATCGCCCCGGCCGTTCAGCATGGGGGAAATCGTCGGAGAGGCGATTTCCGCCAGCATCCAGTTGGTGAAGAAGATGTTCCAGCCGCCGTTCGCGGGCGGTTCCATGGAGGCGCGGCGCGTGACCAGCGTCTGCCAGTCCATCGGCTGCATGTCCACGTTGAAGCCCGCGGCGCGAAGCTGCTGCGCCGCGACGACGGGCTGCGCACGGAGCGTCGGGCTGTCGGTCGGCTGCATCAGCACGATGGGCGTGCCGTCATAGCCCGCCTTCTCCAGCAGCGCCTTTGCCCCCGCCGGATCGCCCGCGCCGGTCAGCGTGGCCGATCCCGTGTCGTCGGCCAGCGGCGTGTCGCAGCCGAAGATCGCGCCACAGACCTTGTAGTAGTCCGGCGAACCGGTCAGCGCGGCCAGCACCGGCTCCTGCGACAGCGCCATCAGCGCCGCCCGGCGGATGTCGGGATTGTCGAAGGGCGGATGCTTGAAGTTCAGGCGGCCCATGGTCTGCATCCCGTAGGGCGAGCGCTTTTCCACCACCACGGTGTCATCGCCGTCCAGCAGCGGGATCAGGTCGGCGGGCATGGATTCGATATAGTCGATATCGCCCGATTGCAGCGCATTCACCGCCGTCTGACTGTCCGACATGGTGAGCCAGCGGACCTTGTCCACCTTGACGACCTTGCCGCCCGCATAGCCGGAGGCAGGTTCATCACGCGGAACGTAATCCTCGTTCCTGACATAGCTCACGCCCACGCCGGGCTGGAACTCCTCGGGCACGAACTTGAACGGGCCGGAGCCGATATGCTCCTTGATCGCCTCGTTCGCCGGGGTTTCGGCGATGCGCTTGGGCATGATGAAGGGCGGCAGGGCCGATTGCTTGCCGATGGTGGCAAGGAACGGGCCGAAGGGTTCCTTGAGCGTCCAGACGACCGTCTTGTCGTCCTTCGCCGCCAGCGAATCCGTCACATCCATGATGAGCTGGCCACCCGCGTCCCGCTTGGACCAGCGGGTGAGCGAGGCGACCACATCTTCCGCCGTCACCGGCGCGCCATCGTGGAATTTCAGCCCGTCGCGCAGGGTGAACGTATAGGTCAGCCCGTCATCGGAGGCGGCGACATCCGCCATCTGCGGCCGGATCTGGAAGTTCTCGTCCTCCGCGACCAGCACGTCGTAGATCATGTAGGCATGATCGCGGGTGATATGTGCCGTGGTGATGACCGGGTCCAGCACGCGCAGGTCGGAATGCATGACCGCAGTCAGCGTGGTTTCCGCCAGCGCGCCCCCCGCAGCCAGCGCGAGGAAGGAGGCGGCAAGACCGGCCTTGGCCATGTATCGCGGAAGATAGCTCATGTCGTTCCTCTCTGTCGGTTCGTTTTTATGATGGGATCAGGCGGCGCCGAAGGCGGGCCCGTTCGGGCGGAGCCTGATGCCGGGGCGCAGGCGCGTCCACGGCAGGGCGGAGGGGCAGAGCGGCATCGCACCGGGCGCTGTCGCGACAAGGATCGCCTGCGCGATCGGCTCGAAATCCGCCCGGAAGTGCACGGAACTCTTGTTGACCAGAATGCGCTGCGCCTCCGGCTCCACCCCCACCATGCGGTAGAAGTTGCGGTCGGCCATCTGCGCGATATGGCTGGTGACGACCACCGTCACGCCGCCGATCTCCAGCGCGGCGGACGGGCCCATGTCGATCATCGTGCCGCCGTAATAGGGGCCGGTCGCATGGACGCGGCCGTCTGACAGCGCGGCCACGCGGAACCGCGCCTGGAAGGGCGCGTCGTCCGCCAGCCCGGACCGCCCGCCGAGGGGGATCCCGATCTCCGCACCGACGCCCGCCGCATGGGCGGCACGCGCCGCCTCCGGGTCGTGGAAATTGCCGAGCGCCGCGCCCTCCGCCCCGCAGGCGACAAGCGCGCGGAGCATCCCAGTGGTGTCGGAGGAGCCGCCGGCGCCGGGATTGTCCTGCGTATCCGCGATGACCACGGGGCCAGCCCCGCCCGCGGTGAGACGCATCGCCTCCCGCACGGCCTCCTCGGGGGAGAAGGCCTCCCCCGCAAAGGCCCCTTCCCGCTCCGCCAGCGCGGCGGCAAGGCGGTCGGCATGGGCCGCGACCGCCGCTGCATCCGGCCCGTAGGCAAAGACCGCCGGACCGCACTCCGGAAAATCCGCCGCCGGGAAGCCAAGAAAGACCGATGCGCTTGCCACGCCCTCGGGCAGATCACGGGTCAGCGCATAAAGGCTCCGCGCCGGTTCCATGCCGGTGCATTGCCAGCTTATCGGGATCAGGTAATCGCCCCGCCGCATCGCCCGCGACCAGCCTTGCGGCGCGTCCATCAGCCCGTCCAGCGCCTCCGCCGCGCGCCGCCCGGTTTCGGCCATGTCCACATGCGGATAGGTGCGGAAGCCGACCAGCACATCCGCCAGCTCGAACATGCGCGGCGTGATGTTGCCGTGCAGGTCCAGCGCGCAGGCGATGGGGTGATCGGGGAAGTCGGCACGGATGCGCAGCAGAAGCTCCCCCTCGCCGTCGTCCACATGGTCGGCCACCATCGCGCCGTGCAGGTCGAGGAAGATGGCGTCAAAGGGTGCGGCAGCCCGCAACCCGGCCAGAATCTCGGCCACGATCGCCTCATAGGCGGCCGCCGTCACCGGAGCCGACGGGATTGCGCCGGCCCAGAGGATGGGCGCCACATCCCAGTCCGCGGCCTCCGCGTGGTCGAAGGCCCCAGCCATGCCAAGGTTCACGCCCCGGATCGCCTCCCGCAGCGCCGCGCCACGGGTGAAGGGGATATACCCGCCCCCCTGCTGGAAGGCCGCCATGTTCGCCGGAGCGGAGGCAAACGTATTCGTCTCGTGCAGAAAGCCCGCAAAGGCCACACGTCGTTGCAACGGAGATATTCCCTGGTGGTGTTCACCTGTATTGACAGGCGATACTTGTTTATTGAAATTCAGCTTACGCAGACCCGACGCGCTGTCAACCGGCTTTGTGACTTCAAGGAGGCTGAATGTTCCGTGATCTGATCGGCGTGCCTAATTTCGATCCGGCAGAGGCGCGGAATGAGGCGGAAGATCCGCTGTTCGTGCGGGCGGCGGCGCGGGCGATCTCCGTTCTCACGGTGTTCGAAACGGCCCGCAAGCCATTGACCTTGGAGGAAATAGCTGCGCTTTCCGCCCTTGACCGAAGTGCTGCGCAGCGCATGGTGCACACGCTCGTGTCGCTGGGCATGATCGTGCGCGACCGGGAGGATCGGGGCTATCTTCCGGGCAAGCGCGTGCTGACCATGGCGCATTCCGCGCTCCGGTTGGACCCGGTCTGCCAGCGGGCGACACCGGTGCTCCTGGAGCTTCGCCGACGCACGCGGGAGCGGGTGGACATGTCCTTCTGGGACGACACGCGGCTGATCTATGCGCTCCGGATGCCCTCGAAGCACGAGATTTTCACCGCGACCCTCACCGGCAACACCGTGCCCGTCTATTGCACGGCGGGCGGGGTCGCCATTCTCGCGCATTTGAAGGATGACGAAATCGCGGAGATCTTCGCGCGATCCGACCTCACGCCCTTCACCGCCGCCACCGTCACCACGCTTGCCGAGGTGATGGAGGCGGTGAACGCGGCGCGGTCGCGGGGCCATGCGGTGATGGTCGGACAGCTTCTCCGCCAGGAGATCGCGCTTGGTGCCGCGGTGCTCGATGCGGCGCGGCGGCCCATCGGGGCCGTCCATGTGGCGGGCACACTGGAGGAATGGACGGCAGAGGCATTCTCCAGCGAATTCGGCGGGTTGCTGGAGACGGCTGTGAAGTCCATCCCCGGCTGAAACACCTGCGTGAGCGCGCGGGGTCGGGGCTGGAAAAACCCGGCCCGTGCTGCTACATGTTCCCCATCCGCGCGGCGCGTCCGACGGAGTTCCACACAGGTAAACCAGATGTCCAGCGACAGCAGTCGAAGACCCCTGCCGCAACGGCTTTCGGACCGGGCCTGACAAAGGCTCTCCCGACGGCCCGCGCGGCCCATCGAGGAGAGAGCCATGACCCACGCCATCCCCGCGCGGAACGGCATCATTGCCCGTTGCCTTACCCGTTTCACCTCCCGCCAGGGCGTTCATATCCAGCCGGAAGCCCGGCAGGATGCGCATGTCCCTGTCTGGCGCATCGACCCCGGCACCGGACGGATCGAATGCTGCTGGAGCGCCGAGCCCGCCGAGATCGACGACTGGACATCCCGCCCATGGATCGCCCGGGCCAGCCTGATCCGCGCGATGGGCCAGCAACGCCGGCTGCGCGGCCACTGACGGTCTGCCGGTTGCGTCTTCCCGCGCGACCGGCACCTCCCCGGCCTCCTCTGGCAGGTTCAGCAGTCTGCTGAAAAGCTCTGACATGTCCCGTCAATGCTCTGGAAATCGGAAATCCCCCCGGAACCGCCAGCAATGCATGGATTTCAGGCTGGATTTCCCCAGATTACGGACGCCTTCCCGCTCCCGCCCAGACACGGATGCCCTTTGCAGCACCCTGTTAGTGGCCCGCCTGCATCGCTCCGCCCTTCTTTTGCCGCCTTTCGAGAAATCGGGGCCGCTTGCGCTAGCTTGGCGTCAAACCTCCATGAACGGTTACCGGATGACACCGCAGCAGAAAAGCCGACCCTCCGCCCCGCCACGCTCCCGCTCAAGGCTCACCTCACCCGTTTCGCTGATCCTCGTCTCCCTTCTGCTCGCCGGATGCGGCGGGGGGGCGCAGCAGGCATCGCGACCGGTCCATTACGTCAGCGAACAGACCGTCGCCATGTATGCCGCCCAGCCGGATGGCGACATGACCATTCCCGCGGTCAACCCCGCCTGGCTGTCCGATGACAAGGTGCGCCGCGAGGTGGACTACTGGTCGGATGAGAAGCCCGGCACGATCATCGTCGATCCGTGGGCGCGTTACGTCTATTACATCCTCGGGGACAACCGGGCGATCCGCTACACCGCCGCCGTCGGCAAGGAAGGGCGGGGTTTTGCCGGCACCGCCTATATCCCGATGAAGCGCGAATGGCCGCGCTGGACGCCGACGGCCAACATGATCAAACGCGAGCCGGAGGTCTATGAACCGCTCCGCGGCGGCATGGAGGGCGGGCTGGACAATCCGCTGGGCGCTCGGGCGCTCTATCTCTACCGCAACGGGCGCGACACGCTCTACCGGATCCACGGCACGCCCTATCCCTGGACGATCGGGACGGCCGACAGCTCTGGCTGCATCCGGCTTTACAATCAGGACTCGCGTGACCTCTACGACCGGGTGGAAACGGGGGCCAAGGTCATCGTGCTGCGCAGGGATCAGTTCGGGCGGGGCACCGTGCCGCCCGGCACCCCGCTCCCCACACCGCCCGCCGACGACCTCTCCGTGGCGGCGCCGGAGGCCACTGCGGATACGGAAGCCGGGATCGAGGCGGGGATCTAGCGCTCCTGCCGCTCCATCACGCGCCTTGCTGCCCAGCCGGTGGCAAGGTGCAACCCGACAGCGATGACGGCGATCAGCAGTACCGCCGCGAACATCAGGTCGGTGCGCGCCCGCCCGTTGGCCAGCAGCATCAGATAACCGAGCCCGCGTGAAGCGCCGACCCATTCCCCGATCACCGCGCCGATCGGGGCATAGACCGCAGCGATCTTCAAACCCGACAGCAGGCCGGGAAGGGCTGCGGGCATCTGCACGCGCCGCATCATTGTCCAGCGGCGCGCCTGCATCACACCGGCCAGGCGCACAAGGGGCGGCGGCGTGCGCAGAAGCGCATCCAGAAAGCTCGCCGTCACGGGGAAGTAGACCACGATCAGCGCCACGGCGATCTTGGACTCCATGCCGTAGCCGAACCAGAGCGTGAAGATCGGCGCGAGGGCAAAGACCGGTATCGCCTGGCTCAGCACCAGCAGCGGCTCCGCCACCCGCCTCAGCGGCGGTGAGAGCGCCAGCGCCACCGCCGTCGCCGCGCCAAGCACCGCCCCCAGCACCAGCGCCACCGCGATCTCGCCCAGCGTGACCACGGCATGGCTGGCCAGCAGCCCGGCATTGTCGCTGATCGCCGCCGCCACGCGAAGCGGCGCGGGCAGGATGTAGGGCGGAAGACCCGTGACGCTCACCACCCCCTGCCAGAGCAGCAGGATCGCGGCGACGGGCGCGAACCAGCGGATCATGCGGCCTCCATCAGCCGGCGGGTCAGTTCCCCCGTGGCCGCCAGAGTCCGGGGGCAGTCAGGCGCCCGTGGGATCGCCCCTTCCGGCGGCGGCAGTTCGCACAGACCATCGGCGGTGAGGAGCAGCAGATGCTCCCCCAGCCGCGCGGCCTCCGCAGGGTCATGGGTCACGTGTAGCACCGTCCGCCCCTTCAGCGCGTCCGCCGCCAGCGCCTGCATCCGCGCCCTGTTGCCCACGTCCAGCGCAGAGAACGGCTCGTCGAGCAGGATCACCGGACGGTCCTCATAGAGGGTGCGGGCCAGCGCCGCCCGCTGCCGCTGCCCGCCGGAGAGCGCATGGGGTTTCCGCTCCGCCTCCGCCGTCAGCCCCACGGCGTCCAGCAGGCCGCGCGCCCGCTCCGGCTCCGCCCGCTCCCGCCGAAGCCGCGCCCCGAGCATCACGTTGTCGAGCAGCGTGAGCCATGGGGCCAGCATGTCCGCCTGCGCCATGAGCGCCACACGACCGGCAAGGCTCCCGCCATCCTCCGCCGTCGCCTCCCCCCGAAGCTGCAGACCGGGATCGAGGCCGGAAAAGCAGTGTAGCACCGTGGACTTTCCCACGCCCGAGGGGCCGAGCAGGCAGGTCCAGCACCCGCCCGGCACCATCAGGGCAATCGGGCGAAGCAGCGTGGCCGCACCGGAATGGACACTGCCGGCAAGCCGCAGGCCTGGCGTCATGCCTCTGCCGGGGCGGCGAGGTCCCCCATCGCAAGCCCCATGTCCCAGAACCGCGTCTCCAGCACCGTCGCGACGCGGAACCGCCCAGCGAGCGAGGGCCAGCGCGGACTGTCCTCCAGCGGGGCGCCGATCCGCCGCGCGGCCGCGCTGTCCATCAGGCGGCCGACGTCATGGCAGAGCGCCTGATAGGCATCGCCGCCATAGGTTTCGATCCACTCCGCATAAGGGCCTCCCGCGCCGTCCGAGCGGAGGCGCAGGCCGATCTCCCCATAGCCCATGACGCAGGGCGCCAGCGCCACCAGCAGGTCGAGGAAGTCCCCCATGTGCCCCGCATCCATGACGAAGCGCGTATAGGCGAGCGTTTCCAGCCGCTCCTCCGCGCTCTCCAGCGCGCCCTGGCAGACCCCGGCGCGGGCGCAGAGCTGGACATGCAGGGCCATCTCGTCATTCAGCAGCGCGTTCACGGCGGCGGCGGCGTAGCGCATTTCCTCCAGCGTTTCGGCCTTGGTGACGGCCAGCGCCCACGCGCGGGAGAAATGGCGCAGGAACAGGTAGTCCTGCACCAGATAGCCCAGAAAGGCGTCTCGCGGCAGGCTGCCGTCCCCGAGCGAGGTGACGAAGGGATGGCCGACATAGGCCCGCCAGGCCGGACCAGCCGCGCTGCGAAGGCGCGGGAACAGATGACCGTAACTCATTGGGAAAACCCGAGGTCTATCGCCAGATCGCTCACGCTCGCCTTGCCATCGGACAGGCCGGACGCGGCAAGGAAGGCCTCGAACCGGGCGTATCTGCCATGGTCCAGCGCCGCCGGGCTGTGGGCAAACCGGGGCAGCGTGTCGCGCCACGCCATCTTGTTCAGATCGTCATTCAACTCCGGCGCGTAAGAGGCGAATATCTCCCAGCTTTCCTGTGGATGGTTGACGATGTATTGCACCGCCTCCTCTGTTGCGGCAAGGAAGCGGGAAATCTTCTCCGCATCCGCATCGGGGTTCGCGACATAGATCAGCTCATCATAGGGGGGCACGCCATGCTCCTCCGGGTAGAAGCACCGCCCCTCCACGCCGTTGAGGGTCATCTGGTTCAGCTCGAAGTTGCGGAACGCGCCGATGACGGCATCCACCTGCCCCGACAGCAGCGCAGGAGACAGCGACCAGTTCACATTGACCAGCTCCACGTCGGCGCGGCTCATCCCGACGCTGCCGAGCATGGCCCCCAGCATCGCCTCCTCCACCCCCGCGACGGAGAAACCGACCTTGCGCCCCTTCAGGTCGGACAGGTCCCTGACAGGCCCGTCTGCCCGCACCAGCAGGCAGTTGAGTGGCGTGGCGATCAGCGTTCCCACCCGGTGGAGCGGCATGCCCTCCGCCACCTGCAGGTGAAGCTGCGGCTGATAGGAAACAGCGATATCCGCACCCCCCGCAGCCGCCATCTTGGGCGGATCGGCCGGGTCCGCGGGGGCCACGATCTCCACCTCCAGATCGTGCGCGGCGAAGTAACCCTTCTTCTCCGCGATGATGAGCGGCCCGTGATCCGGGTTCACGAACCAGTCGAGCATGACGGTAAGCCGGTCCGCCGCCAGCGCGGGTTGGGCCACGAGACAGGCGGCGAGGACGAGGTATTTCATGGTTGCTCCCTATGATCGCCAAGGGCGACAAGTACGATCTCACCGGGCCACAGCGTGGCGAGCCTTTCCGCCGCAACCCATGCCCTCTGGCCGGAGCGGCAGCAGAGCACGGCGCGCTGCCCTGCTTGCGGCAGCGGCCCACCGGCGACGAAGTCCGCAGCCGTCAGGCGCAGCGCCTCGGGGCAGACGATCCGTCCCTCATGTTCCGCGCGAAGATCGACGGTGAAATCATTGATGCTTATGTCATCGGCGTGAATGAAGACGGGACCGGCTACCTCCTCCGCACCGAGAAAGGAGAACCCGCCGAACCGCTGCGTCCGCCCGTCGTAGCTGACGATACGGCCCAGCGGCGCGGGCTCCATCCCTGCCAGCAGGGTCAGCGCCATTTGCGCCTGCACCGCGCCCACCACGCCCACCACCGGTCCCAGAACCCCGTCCTCCGCACAGGAACCAAGGCGGGGCGGCAGCTCGGGAAAGACCGCCCGCAGGCTGGGAGCACCGCCGCAGAACACACCCGCATAGCCCTCCGTCCCGATGACGGAGGCGCTGACGAGGGGCAGGCCCGCGGAAAGACAGCTGTCCGAGAGGATGTAGGAGACGGCGAAACCGTCGGCGCAATCCAGCACCACATCGACGCCCGCAACGAGCGCATCAACGTTGCCCGGGTCCAGCGCCGCGACGACCGGTTCCGCCACCGTCTCCGGGTTCAGGTCGCCGAGGGTGCGGGCGGCGGCCTCTGCCTTGGGGTGCCCGATATCGGCATGGCGGAACAGGGTCTGGCGGTGAAGGTTGCTCTCCTCCACCCGGTCGGGATCGACGATGCGGAGCCGCCCCACGCCTGCGCCGGCGAGGTATTGCAGCACCGGTGCAGCCAGCCCGCCCGCGCCCACGACCAGCGCCGTGCCACGGCCCAGCCGCTCCTGCGCCGTGGCGCCAAAGCCCGGCACGGCGATCTGGCGGGCATAGCGGTTCATCGCGTCGCCTCCATCCACGCCCGGATCCGGGCCTCCGGCTCCGGGTTCAGGGTGATGTCCGTGACGACGGAGACGACATCCGCCCCGGCGGCAAAGGCCAGCGGCGTGCGCTCCACCGACAGCCCGCCGATGGCGACGAGCGGGATCGGCCCGACCCGCGCCTTCCACTCCCGCACCCTGTCCAGCCCCTGCTCATGCCATTTCATCTTCTTGAGGATCGTGGGCCAGACCGGCCCCAGCGCCACGTAATCCGGCGCATGGGACAGCGCGCGTTCCAGTTCCGCCTCGTCATGGGTGGACAGGCCGAGCCGCAGCCCCGCGCGCCGGATCGCGGCGATATCGGCCGTGTCGAGATCCTCCTGCCCGAGATGCACCCAGTCGCAGCCCGCATCGATCGCCAGCCGCCAGTGGTCGTTGACCACCAGCACCGCCCCCGCCGCACGGCAGAGCGCCTGCGACTCCACGATCATGGCGCGCGTCTCCGCCTCCGGCCGGTCCTTCACCCGGAGCTGGACGAGCCGCACGCCAAGCGGCAGCGCCCGGCGGAGCCAGTCGGGATGGTCGAAGATCGGATAGAACCTGTCGGGCCTCATGCCAGCACCGCCATTCCGATGACGGGGGTTGAGGGGGCGGCCATGTCGCGGGGGTCCATCGGATCGGCCTCGAACGCCAGTCGCCCGGCCTCCAGCGCGCGGGCGAACCCCTCCGCCATGGCGGCCGGATCACCGGCCTTGGCGACGGCGGTGTTCAGCAGCACGGCGTCGAACCCCATCTCCATCGCCTGCGCCGCGTGGCTGGGCAGGCCGAGACCCGCGTCGATCACCATCGGCACGTCGGGGAACTGCGCGCGCAGCGTGCGAAGCCCATAGGGATTGGAGAGGCCGCGCCCCGTGCCGATGGGCGCCCCCCACGGCATCAGCGCCTCGCAGCCCGCCTCCAGCAGACGGCCCGCCAGCACGCCGTCCTCCGTCGTGTAGGGGAACACCCTGAAGCCGTCGCCGGTCAGGATGCGGGCGGCCTCCACCAGCCCGAACGGATCGGGTTGCAGCGTGTCGGGATGGCCGATCACCTCCAGCTTGATCCAGTCGGTGCCAAAGACCTCCCGCGCCATATGGGCGGTGGTGACGGCCTCCTTCACCGAATGGCAGCCCGCGGTATTGGGCAGGAGCGGCAAGCCCAGATCGCGGATCAGCCCCCAGAACGCGCCCCCCTCGCCACCCGCACCCTCCCGCCGGAGGGAGACGGTGGCGATCCCGGCGCCGGAGCGGCGGAACGCCTCCGCCAGCACGGCGGGAGAGGGATATTGCGCCGTTCCCAGCATGAGGCGCGAGGCGACCTCGGTTCCATAGAATACCGGCATGTCAGCCACCCTGCCGGGGGGCGAGAACCTCCACCCGGTCGCCATCGCGAAGCGCGTGATCCGCCCGCCCCGTCGCGGGAACGAAGGTTTCGTTGACCGCCGTCGCGACCCGCGCGCCGCCGTAGCCCATTTCGTCCAGCGCGGCGGAAAGCGTCGTGCCTTCCACCTCCGCCGCCGTGCCGTTCAGCGTGATCCTCATGCTGTCTCCTCCTTCCGTCCGGTCGCCATCAGCAGGTCCGCCGCCGCGATGGCCATGGCGGGGGACAGCAGAAAGCCGTGCCGGAACAATCCGTTGATGTGAATGCGCCCTGCCCGCCGAAAGACGCGCGGCATGTTGTCGGCAAAGGCGGGGCGGGCGTCGGCGCCGATTTCCAGCACCTCGGCCTCCGCAAAGGCGGGGTGGAGCGCATAGGCCGCGTTCAGCAGTTCCACCACCGAGCGCAGCGTCGCGGGGCCGCGCGCGCCGGTCTCGATCTGGGTCGCGCCCAGCATATAGACGCCCTCCCCGCGCGGCACGATATAGAGCGGGTGGCGCGGGTGCAGCAGCCTGACCGGCCGGCGGATCATCAGGCCGGGGGCGCGGAGGATCACCATTTCCCCCCGCACACCGCGCAGGTCCGGCAGGCAGTCACGCGCGGCAAGGCCACGGCAGTCGATCACCTCTCCCTCGGCCGCCCCGCGATCAGTGAACTCCACGCCCCGCCCGACGAGGTTGCACATGAGCTTGGCCAGCGCCGCGCGGGGGGCGAGATGCGCCTCCGCGGCGAAATGCAGCGCGCGGTCGAACCGTTCGGCAAGGTCCGGCTCCAGCGCCGCGATCCCCTCCCGGTCAAGCGTCCGGTGCCCCTCCGTCCGGCGGGCGAAGCGGAGAAGCTCCGATCTGTCGCGGCCGGGGGCGAGGACCAGCGTTCCCTCCCGCACCACTTCCACGCCCGCCGCCTGCCACCACTCCGCCGCCTGCGCGCCGAGCCGGACCACGGCGGGCTCGGCGCTCTCCCCCTCGCAGAAGGGGGCCAGCATGCCGCCCGCCCACCACGAACAGGCCTGCGGACCGGGCGCCCCCGCGGGATCGACGATCCGCACCCGCAGGCCCCGCGTCGTCAGTTCCTGCGCGACGGTCAACCCCGCGACGCCCGCCCCAAGGATGGTGACGACATCGGTCATGCCGGAACCTCCTGCGCGTGCCAGACCGCGTGAAAATGGTGGACCGGCCCGTGCCCCGCGCCGATCGCAAGGCCATCCGCCGCGCGGATCGCCGCCTGCAGCCAGACATGCGCCTCTGCCACCGCCGCCTCCAGCGTCGCGCCGCGCGCAAGGCAGGACGCGATGGCGGAGGATAGCGTGCAGCCGGTGCCATGGGTGTTGCGGGTGGCGACGCGGGGTGCCTCGTGGCGGCGAATGCCAGTCGCCGTCACCAGCAGGTCGCGGCAAAGCGGCCCCTCCGCATGCCCCCCCTTCATCAGCACGGCCTTCGCCCCGAGTGCGAGCAGCGCGCGCCCCTGCTCCACGGCCTCCGCCTCCGTCCGGGCGGGAAGGGCGTCCAGAAGGCGGGCGGCTTCGGGCAGGTTCGGGGTCAGCAGCGTGGCCCGGGGAAGGAGGTGGCGGGCAAGGGCGGTAACGGCATCGTCGCTCAACAGCGCATCGCCCGATTTCGCCACCATCACCGGGTCCAGCACAACCGGGCCGCCGTAGCCCTCCAACGCGGCAGAGACCGCGCGCGCGATCTCTGCCGTGCCGAGCATCCCGATCTTCACGGCATCCGCACCGATGTCGGACAGCACGGAGTCGATCTGCGCGGCAACCAGAGCCGGCGGAAGCAACTCCACCGCCTGCACCCCCAGCGTGTTCTGCGCCGTGATCGCGGTGATCGCCGTCGTGCCAAAGACACCAAGCGCCGAGGCGGTCTTGAGGTCGGCCTGAATCCCGGCGCCTCCGCCGCTGTCAGACCCCGCGATGATGAGAAGCCGTGCTGCCCTTCCCATGTCGTCCTCCGCTACTTCGGGCGGCACGGGACGACACCAGGACGGTGCCCATAAGGCACCTTCGCAGTTTCCGTTCCCTACGCCGGTATTGCCCGGATCAGGTTCGATGGGTTAGCGTGACGCCTCTCAGCCCTTGCGGGCACCCCAACGGATTTGCGCAGATGCTAGCGACGGGACTTCCGCCGCGCAAGAGGGATTTGTGGCGGGGCAATCCACAGCGCCCGTAGGTGCCTGTGATACTTAACGGGCTGCTGAAAAGTCCTGCAGTAACATACTCATGTGCCGGCCTATGTGCCGGAAATCGGAAAATCGGCCCGGAGACGCCCGGAAACATAAGGCTTTTGGCGGGAATTCGTCAGATGGCGAACGATTTCCGCTCCCGCACAGGCCAAAAAGTCTTTTTCAGCAGCCTGTTAATTGATGACTATCGATTATTTTGACCGCCGAGGCGGACGGGAACACCCTCAATGTCCTTAAGCACCAAGAGAAACAACGGAAACGTCAGGCAGGGCCACGCGCCCGACGCCCGCCACCGGTCATCAAAGGTGCTTGTCTGTCGCGCTGCCGAGGAAGTTCAGACGTGTCATGTCTAATGCTCTGGTTCTGGACCCGAAATGGGTAGATCTCCGGCTGGACTTCGCCAGTTTGCGAATGATTTCCGCCCAACGGAGACCCGAAGGCCCTTCCGGCAGCCTGCTAGGGCTTTGCCCGCGCCTGCTCCGCCAGCTCCAGAACGGAAGGGCCGATGTGTTCCACCACCAGCGTGACACCCTTGGCGGAAGGGTGGAGGTTGTCGGGCTGCATGACACCCGCCGCCACCCGCGCGTCGCTGTCCATCACCGTCAGCGGGCCGAGGAAATCCGTCACCAGAAGCGTGTGATGCGCCTCCGCCAGCGCGGGCCACATGGCGTCGAACTTCGCCTTGTAATCCGCGCCGTAGTTGCCGGGCGCGGTCTGGCCGATCAGCAGCACCGGCAGCCCCCTTTCCCCGGCCGCGCCGAGGATCCGGTCCAGATTGGCGCGGGAGGCGTCATAGGGCAGCCCGCGCAGCAGGTCGTTGCCGCCAAGCGCGACGATCAGCGCATCCGTGCCGGGGGTGAGCGACCAGTCCAGCCGCTGCAGCCCGCCCGCCGTGGTATCGCCCGAGACCCCCGCGTTCACCACCGTCACTTCCGCCCCCCTGTCGTCGAGCCACGCTTGTAGCTGTGGCACGAACCCCTCGCCCTGCGGCAGCCCGTACCCCTGCGTGAGACTGTCGCCGAGCGCCACTATTTGCAGCCGCTCCGCCGCGCCCGCAGGCAGCGGCATCGCGAGGGCTGCGACAATCGCGAGCTTGCCGATCACGTTTCCGGCGTCATATCGCAAAGCCCTTGCCGCAGGGGCGAAGCACCCGGCAAGACGCGAGCGGGACAGCGGAAAAAGGTCGGACATGGGCAAGGCGGCGGAGGCGGAGAGCATGGGCGAAGCAGTCCTCGGGCTGGAGAATGTGGAGCTTACACTCGCCGGAAACGCGGGCCGGGTCGAGATCCTGCGGGGCATCACTCTGGAAGTTGACCGGGGCGAGAGCATCGGGCTCGTCGGGCCTTCCGGGTCGGGGAAGTCCTCCCTCCTCATGCTCATGGGCGGGCTGGAGCGGCCGACCGCGGGCCGGGTCACCGCGCTCGGCAAGGATCTGTCGGGGATGGATGAGGATGGGCTGGCCCGGTTCCGCCGCGGACGGATGGGCATCGTGTTCCAGTCGTTCCACCTCGTTCCGACGATGACGGCGCTCGAAAACGTGGCCCTGCCCCTTGAGATCGCGGGAGAGGCGGATGCCTTCGACCGCGCCGCGGCGGAGCTTGCCGCCGTTGGCCTGTCGCACCGCGAGGGCCACTATCCCGCGGAGCTTTCGGGCGGCGAGCAGCAGCGCGTGGCGCTGGCCCGCGCCGCCGCACCGCGGCCGGAGCTGTTTCTCGCCGATGAACCGACCGGCAATCTCGACGGGCGCACGGGGGCGCAGATCATGGACCTGCTCTTCGACCTTCGCGACCGCCATGGCGCGACACTGGTGCTCGTCACCCACGCGCCGGAGCTTGCGGAGCGCTGCGACCGGCTCATCCGGCTGGCGGACGGGCGCATCGACACCACGGATATGGTCCCCGCCGCATGAGCCCCTTCCCCCCGATCGCCTGGACGATCGCCCGGCGCGAGCTTCGCGGCGGCCTGTCCGGCTTCCGCGTGTTCCTCCTGTGCCTGATCCTCGGCGTGGCCGCCATCGCGGCGCTGGCGACGGTGCGGTCCGCCATCACCGATGCGCTGGCCGATCAGGGGCGGGCGCTGCTGGGGGGCGATGCGCAGATCGAATTCACCTACCGCACCGCTAGGCCCGAAGAACGGCAATGGATGGAGGATCACGCCACCCGTCTTTCCGAAGTGCTGGAGTTCCGCTCCATGGCGCGCGCGGGAGAGGATGTCGCGCTTACCCAGGTGAAGGCGGTGGACGCCGCCTGGCCCATGGCGGGAGAGCTGGAGGTCGAGCCGCCGATGCCGGTGGCCGAGGTCTTCGCCCCACGGGACGGCCTGCCCGGCGCGGCGATGGACGGGGTCCTGGCCGACCGGCTTGGCCTTGCCGTGGGGGATAACTTCACCGTGGGGGACGTGACCTTCCGCCTTTCCGCCCGGATCGTGCGGGAGCCGGACAATACGTCGGGCGGCTTCGCCCTTGCCCCCCGCACGCTCGTCCGGTCGGAGACGGTGCTGCAGACGCCGCTCCTCGCCCCCGGCTCCGTTTTCGACGCCGAATACCGGCTGCTGCTGCCGGAGGGCACCGACCTTCCCACGCTGGAAGCCGCCGCCAAGGCACGGTTCGAGGGGGCGGGCATCCGCTGGCAGGACAGCCGCCGTGCCGCGCCCGGCGTGGAGCGTCATGTCAGCCGCATCGGCTCGTTCCTCATCCTGCTCGGCCTTGCGGGGCTGGCCGTCGGCGGCGTGGGGATCGCTGCGGCGACGCGGGCATGGATCGCGCGCAAGACCGGGACGATTGCCACGCTGAAGGCGCTTGGCGCGACGGGCGGGGAAATCCGCGCGGCCTTCCTGCTGCAACTGGCGCTGATCGGCGCGCTGGGAATCGCGGGGGGGCTTATGCTCGGCACGCTGCTGCCGTTGGCTGCGGCCCCCTTCATCCGCGGCCTGCTGCCGGTGGAGATCGCGCTCACCCCCTCCCCCCGCGCCATGGCGGAGGCGGCGACTTATGGCGCGCTCATCGCCATGATCGCCGTCCTGCTGCCGCTCGGCCGGATGGCGGCGGTGCGGCCTGCGCTGCTCTACCGCGATACCGGGCCCGCGCGGCGGAGCCTGCCGGGGGGCGCGACGCTCGGCCTGCTCGCGCTGCTGGTGCTGCCGC
>NZ_DAMDHB010000046.1:0-22705 GCF_032102465.1 Haematobacter sp.
AGGCGCAGCTGGACCTGGCCCGGGCCGGGGCCTCGCCCGAGGAACGCGAGGTCGCCGCGGCCCAGGTCGCCCAGGCCGAGGCCGCGCTGGCCCAACGCCAGGCCGATCTGGACGAATTGCGGATCTTCGCGCCCATGTCGGGCGAGATCTCTGGCCGCACGATCGAGCTGGGCGAGAATGTCGGCCCGGGCGCGCCGCTGTTCACCATCGTCGATCTGGACCAGGCCTGGTTCACCTTCAACCTGCGCGAGGATCTGCTGGCGGGGCTGGAGATGGGCGACCGGCTGACGATCCGCATCCCCGCCCTGGACCGTGAGGCCGAGGCCGAGATCACCCTGATCAACGTGCAGGGCCAGTTCGCCAGCTGGCGCGCCACCCGCGCGACGGGCGATTTCGACCTGCGCAGCTTTGAGCTGCGGGCCCGCCCCGTCGCGCCGCTGGAGGGCCTGCGCCCCGGCATGTCCGCGCTGATCCAGCTGGACCGCTAGGGCCATGCTGGCCGTCATGGCGCGCGAGATCCGCCTGCTGCCGCGCCGCCCGGCGCTGGCGGGGCTGGTGATCGTGCTGCCGCTGATCATGTTGCTGGTCCTGGGCGGCATCTTTCGCGCAGGCATTCCCACGGGCATGGCGGTGGCGGTGATCGACCTGGACCGTTCGGATCTGTCGCGGGCCGTCACGCGGATGCTGGACGCGGCGCCCGAGCTGACCGTGACCCATCGCGCGTCCGATCTGTCCGAGGCACGCGCGCTGATCGTGTCCGGCGCGGTGCGCGGCGCGGTGCTGATGCCCCAGAACCTGGAACGCGACATCACCCGGGGCGCGCGCCCCGAGATCGTCACCTTCTACGACAACCAGCACATGAGCGCCGGATCGCTGGTCGCCCGCGGCGCCCGCAATGCCATCGACACGGCGCTGGCGGGCCTGCGCCTGTCGGTGCGCCAGGGTCAGGGAGAGGCGCCCGTGCAGGCCATGGTCGCGCTGCAGCCCATCCCGATGCAGGCCCATGCGCTGTTCAACCCGGCCTTTGATTATGTGCATTTCCTGCTGGCCGCGCTGATCCCCACGGTCCTGCAGATCATCGCCGCCGCCGCGACCGCCTATGCGGTCTCGCTGGATTTCGGCCCGGGGCGGCATCCGCGCGTGCTGATGCGGATGGCGGGCGGCATCCTGCCCGCGATGCTGGGCAAGATCCTGCCCTATACGGTCGTCTTCCTGCTGCTCCTGGGCCTGTCGGACGTGGCGCTCTATGGCTGGCTGGCGGTGCCCTTGCGCGGGTCGCTGTGGCTGATGGCGCTTGGCGCGGTGCTGTTCGTGCTGGCGTCGCAGATGATCGGCGCGCTGGCCTTCGTGCTGTCGCGTGACATGGGCCGGGCGGCCAGCCTGATCGCCATCATCACCGCGCCGGCCTTCGGATTCATGGGGCTGGGTTTCCCGCGCGAGGCGATGTCGACCCTGGCCCAGGCCTGGGGCGCGGCCATTCCCGGCACCTGGTATGTGCAGCTGCGCATCGACCAGTCGCTGCGCGCGACGCCCTTGGACATCTCCGCCATGTCGGTCCTGTGGCTGGCGGTGATCGCGGGCGTGCTGGCCACGCTGATCCTGGCGCAGCTGTCGCGCCTGGCCCGGCAGGAGGTCGCGTCATGACCGCGCTGGCCACCGCCTTCCGCGCCGAGCTGGCCGCCGTGCTGGGCGACCGGCAGGTGCGCATGATCGTCCTGCTGGCGCTGGTCATCTATGCGCTGATCTATCCGCTGCCCTATCGGGCCGAGCTTCTGCGCGATGTGCCGGTGGTGCTGGTCGATCAGGACGGATCGACCGCTTCGGCCGATCTGGCGCGGCGCGTGGACGCGTCGGAGGCCGTTGCCCTGACCCATCTCGCCCCCGACATGGCCGAGGCCACGCGGCTGGTCCATGAACGCCGCGCCTATGGCGTCATGCTGATCCCCGACGGGTTCGAACGCGCCCTGCTGCGCGGCGATCAGAGCCCCGTCGCGCTTTATGCCGATGCCAGCTATTTCCTGATGTATCAGCGCGTGATGCAGGGCGCCGCCGTCCCCCTGCGCCAGATGGGCGCCGAGGTCGAGGCCGGGCGCCTGATCGCCCAAGGCACGCCCCGCGCCGTGGCCACCGCCCAGGTCAGCCCCGCGAACCAGATCGAGGTGCCGCTGTTCAACCCCGCGGCGGGCTACGCGACCTATGTGCTGCCCGCGGCCTTCGTGCTGATCCTGCAGCAGACGATGATGATGGGGCTGGCCTTGGCTGCGACCCGGCGCGGGCCGCTGCCCGGCCATCCGGTCTGGCGGCTGCTGGGCCGGGCGGGGGCGTGGCTGGCCATCTGGGCGGGGCTGCTGCCGGTCTATCTGATCGTGCTGCCGGTGCTCTATGGCCTGCCGATCCTGGGCGGGCCGGGGGCGCTGATGATGCTGGGCCTGCCCTTCCTGCTGGCGGCCGGGTTTCTGGCGCAGCTGGTCGCGGCGCTGTTCCGGCGGGGCGAGGTCGTGCAGGTCGTGCTGCTGGCGCTCGGGATGCCGTTCTTCTTCCTGTCGGGCTTCGCTTGGCCGGTCGAGGCGATCCCGGCCCATCTCAACGCGCTGGCGCAGCTGATCCCGTCGACGGCGGCCATCGACGGGCTGGTGCGGGTCATGCAGATGGGCGCGACCCTGCCCGAGATCGCGCCCATCCTGTGGCATCTGTGGGCCTTGGCCGCGGGGCTGGGCCTCGTGGTGCTGGCGGTCGAGACGGTCAGCCCGTCACGGCCAGCAGCGCCAGATAGAGGACCGACGGCCCCATCAGACAGCCCAGCCCGGTGAAGAAGGTCGCCGTCATCGCGCCATAGGGCACCAGCCGCTTGTCGGTCGCGGCCAGCCCCCCGGCCACGCCGCTGGTCGTGCCCATCAGCCCGCCATAGGCCATGGCCGATTTCGGGTTGTTCAGCCCGATCAGCGGCGCGACCAGCGGCGTGCCGATCATCACCAGCACCGCCTTCAGCAGCCCCGCAGCGACCGACAGGGCGATGACCTCGGAACTGGCGCCCAAGGCGGTGCCGGTCACCGGACCCACGATATAGGTCGCCGCACCCCCGCCGATCGTCGCCATGCTGACCGCATCGGTATAGCCGAAGGCCGCCGCGATCGCCGCGCCCACCGCGAAGGACACCACGATCCCCAAGGCCAGCGCGCTGACCCCCGCCGCGCCGGCCTTGCGGATCTCGCGCATGTCGACGCCGTAAGCGGTCGAGACGATGGCCAGGTCGCGCAGCATCGCGCCCCCCATCAGCCCGATCCCGGTGAACAGCGGCACATCCGCCAGCCCGCGGCTGCCCCCGGTCATCATGCCGCCGATCCAGGCCAGGATCAGACCGATGATGATGGCCACTGCCGATCCGTGCAGCCGACCAGCCGTCAGCCGGTCGGACAGCTGATAGGACAGCCACATGACGCCGCCCACGAACAGGAAGGCAAAGACCAGGCCGTTGCGGGCCAGAACCTCGACGATCAGTAAGCGGCGGCGCCGCCTCACCTGGTTTCAGCTTGACGGGTTGAAGTTCCAGGGCAGCAGGTCGTCGATCTTTGCCTGAGGATGGCTGGCTGCCACCGCTTCCAGGGTTGCCTTGAGGTAGGCGAAGGGTTCGACGCCGTTGACCTTTGCGGTGGCGATCAGGGATGCGATGCGCGCCCAGGATCGGCCACCCTCGTCATGGCCTGCGAAGAGCGCATTCTTTCGCGTCAGCGCGATCGGCCGGATCAGGTTCTCGACGTTGTTGGAGTCGATCTCGACCCGGCCGTCGCGCAAGAAGGTCTGCAACCCGCCCCAGTGACGATGGATATAGGCCAGCTTCTCCCCGAGGCGCGACCTCATCGATATGCGCCGACACTGCAGCTGCAGCCATTCCCCGAATGCGGCGATCAGCGGCGCACTGCGCGCTTGGCGGGCCGACAGCCGCTGGCCCGGGTCCATGCCACGGATCTCGGCCTCGATCCGGTAAAGCTCGGCTATCCGGCACAGGCCCTCGGCCGCGATCTTGGAGCCGTCGCGATCAAAGATCTCCTTCAGTTTTCGCCGGACATGCGCCCAGCAATAAGCGACGGTGATCGGTGCGCCGCCTGTCCGGGACGGACGCGTCAGACGGTTGTAGCCGGTATAGCCATCCAGCTGCAGGGTGCCGTCAAAGCCATGGAGGATGCGCTCTGCGTTTTCGCCCGCGCGGTCGGGCGCATAGGTGAAGACCACACCGGGCGGATCGCCCCCGCCCCATGAGCGGTCATCGCGCGCCAGGGCCCAGAGGTAGCCCGTCTTCGTCCGGCCTCGGCCAGGATCGAGCACGGGTGCCGTGGTTTCGTCCATGAACAGCTTGCTCGACGTCTTCAGGTGCTCTGTCAGCCGATCGACCACGGGACCGAGGTGGAAGGCGGCGGTGCCGACCCAATCAGCCAGCGTGCTGCGGTGAAGCTCGATGCCCGCGCGGGCAAGGATTTGGCTCTGACGATACAACGGCAGATGGTCCGCGTATTTGCTGACCAGCACATGCGCCAAGGCGCCCTCAGTGGGTAGGCCGCCATCGATCAGGTGTGCGGGTGCCGGTGCCTGGGTCACGCCCTCTGCACACCTGCGGCACGCATATTTTGGGCGCACGGTCACGATGACCCGCAGTTGCGCGGGCACGATATCCAGCCGCTCGGTCCGGTCTTCGCCGATGCGGTGCATCTCACCACAGCCACACGGACAGAGCAGACTGCTCGGCTCGATCACGCGTTCTACGCGGGGCAGGCTTTCCGGAAGATGCCCGCGATTGCGGCGGGCGGCCCGGCGCGGGGGCGTGCGGGGCGCAGTCTCCGCATCCTGCCGGGTCTCGGCCTCGGCCAACGCGGTTTCCAGATCCTCGAAAGCCAGCTGACGCTCGTCGTCGTTCAGCTTCTCGGAGCGTTTGCCATGCAAGACCTGGTTCAGCTCGGCGATCAGATGCTCCAGCCGCCGGTTGGTTTCCTGCAGCGCGTCCCGTTCCCTCAGCACGGCAAGAACAGCGGCGCGCTGGCTTTCGGGGATGGCGGACAGGTCGATGGACGGAGCGGCGGACATGAAGTCATCATACCCTGATCCGACTGTAGTTGAACGCTTTTATTGCATTCAGGTCATTCTGAAACGGCTGGCTTTGGGGTTTCCAGAGGTCGGACCCGCCGCCAGTCGAGGCCGGCAAAAAGCGCCTCGAACTGCGTTCGGCTCAAGGTCATGGCCCCGTCCCGGATGGCCGGCCAGGTGAAGCTGTCGGCCTCAAGGCGCTTGTAAGCCATCACCAGCCCGCTGCCGTCCCAGAACAGGATCTTCAGCCTGTCGGCCGATCGGCTTTCATTCCACATACCAACTGCGTGATTTGCGGATCGAATATCCTTGGCACCCTCTTTACGGGCGGGTTTTACGCGCGCGCGATGGGGGACGCAGGCACGGATCGGACTCTGTGCTGGTCGAGGAACGGCAGGGGTTCTTCCGGACTTTGCCCCCCTGGATGTGCGATGCCGCCTATTGCGCACGCATGGAAAGCGGCCCGCCGGTTGTTGCTCTCGAAGCCTTGCGGTCGCTTGCACAGACACTCGATCTAATGCGTCACGGCCAGCTTGCGTCATCCTGTGGGGGATCGATTCCCGAGGAGGATACGCATGCCCTGCCGACCCCGACCCCTCTCGCAACAAAAGCAAGCGACGCCGAGTCAGCTCTGCCTGGACCTGAACGACAGCCCGAACCGCCCCCCGGCCGCGCCCGCGACACCGGCGATCCTGGAGGCATTGGCAGACCTGCTGCTGATGGCGGCGGGCAAGATTGCGGAGGGCGCAGGTCATGATGCACGCAAAGATCACCGCTGAGCACCTTGCCCGCAGCGCACTCGTCTACGTTCGCCAGTCGACGATGGCTCAGGTGCTCGGGAATCTCGAAAGCCAGAAGCGGCAATACCAGCTGGCCGAAGCCGCCCGCGACACCGGCTTCGCCGAGGTCCGGGTCATCGATGAGGATCTGGGACGCTCCGGCTCTGGTCTGATTGCCCGCCCGGGCTTCCAGCGTCTGGTCGCGGAAGTCTGTGCCGGGACGGTGGGGGCGGTCTATTGCATCGAAGCCTCGCGGCTTTCCCGTAATGGCCGGGACTGGCATCATCTGATTGACCTCTGCGCCTTGACGGGGGCCTTGGTCGTTGACCCGGAGGGGGTCTACGATCCGCGTCAAATGAATGATCGACTGCTGCTGGGGCTGAAGGGCACCATGTCGGAATACGAACTCAGTCTTCTGCGGCAACGTGGGCTGGCGGCCCGCGATGCGAAGGCGAAGCGGGGAGAACTCCGCTTTACCTTGCCGCCTGGGTTCTGCTGGAGCGAGGACGACAGGATTGAGATGGATCCTGATGAGCGGGTCCGGCAGGCCATCCACCTGATCTTCGCCAAGTTCCGCGAGCTTGGCAGCGGTCGCCAGGTGTTCCTGTGGCTGCGCGCGGCCGATGTCCATCTGCCAGTGGTCCTGCGCAACGGTGCCCTGCGCAAGATCGCTTGGCGCAAGCCTGCCTATCACAGTGTGATGCAGGTGCTGCATAATCCGGTCTACGCTGGTGCCTATGCCTTCGGCCGGACCGGTAATCGGATGGCGGTGGTCGAGGGCGAGGCGCGCAAGACCAGCGGCCATCACCGGGCGATCGAGGAGTGGGGCGTGCTGATCAAGAGCAATCACGAAGGATACATCGACTGGCAGGCCTATGAGGAGAACCGCGTCCTGCTGGGGGAGAACGCGCATATGCAAAAGCGAACGGCCCGCAAATCCGGGCGCGGCGGACAGGCGCTGCTGAGCGGCATGGCGCGTTGCGCAAGGTGCGGCCGGATGATGCGGGTCTTTTACAAGACCGGGACCGACCTGTCCCATCGTTACCAATGTCGGGGCGATGACAGCCATGTCGGGGCTGGGCTCTGCATCGGTGCGGGCGGGGGCGGCATCGATGCGGCAGTGACCGGCCAACTGCTCGAAGCGGTCTCCGGCCGCGCCGTGCAGGCTGCCCTATTGGCGGGACAGCAGGCCACCCGGGCACAGGAGGTGGTGCGGCTTGCTGTCGAGAAGGAGCTTGATGAGGCACGATACGCCGCGGAACTGGCCGAGCGGCGATATGAGCATGTCGATCCCGCCAAACGGCATGTTGCGCGCACGCTGGAGGCGCGGTGGAACGCAGCCCTGGAGCGGGTGGCCTCGGTCGAGCAAAAGCTTGCCGCTTTGGGCGCAGAACTCATCGCGAGGCCCGGGGTCGATCCTGATGTCCTCTTGCGGCTCGCCACCGACCTGCCCTCGGCATGGAATGCCGCCGGGACCGATGCCCGCGCGCGGCAGCGACTGGTGCGCCTGCTGATCGAGGAAGTGGTGATCGACATCGATCAGGCGGAGAACGCCTTCGTTCTACTCATTCACTGGATCGGCGGGCGCCACACCGAGGTCAGGCTGGCCCGGCGCCGAACCGGTCGCTTCCCGCCGGGGCCAAAGCGCACTGCTGCCGACATCTTGCGCAAACTTGGCGGGCACTGGCCAGACAGGGAACTTGCCGTGACCCTCAACCGGATGCGCTGCCGCACTGAGGATGACGAGACATGGACGACCGTCCGCGTGGCTGAATTGCGCGACAGGCTCGCGATCCCACCCTATGATCCCGAGGCCGAGGAGGAGAAGACCGTGAGCGTCGATGCTGCCGCCAAGCGGCTCGGCGTCTGCGTGGCATCTGTCCACAAACTGATCCGCGCGCAGATCCTCCCCGCGACACAGATCCTGTATTCCGCCCCATGGAAAATACCGCTGGCCGCGCTCGAAACCGAGGCGGTTCGGATAGGCTTGCAGGAAATAGCCGCGCGCAGGCCAAGGCAAGCGCTTGATAAGATTGCAGACAGGTCCATGACCCTACCCGGATTCTGAAGGAGGAGATGCATTATGAAACGTGATCGGCGCGCTTCGAGCGGAACACAAAGATCGTGCCGGTGAAGGGGTCTTCCGCCAGCATCGACTGCGCCAAGGCTGCCAATCCGTCGTGCCCCTTCCTGAAGTCCACCGGCTTGGTCGCCACCAGGATCCGCATGCCCTGCGACGGCATCAGCACGGCGCGGCTCCAAGAGCACGGACAATCTCGGCCAGCCGAACGGCGGGCGTGTCCGCGGCCAGCTCAAGCCTCACCTCCCCGATAATGATCCTGATCCCCTCGTCTGCAGCGCGCCCGTCGTAGGAATGGACAGCAGGCGGTGTATCGCAAACCACCAGCGAGGCAAAGACCGGCTCTTCGGCCAAGATGGCTGGCAGCACCAGCTTGCCCTGCTTGGCCAGCCGCCGCCACGCCGATACCTGGTTCGGCTGCACTCCATAGTGATCCGCCACTGCGTTTACCGTGGCCCCCGGCTGCAGTGTATCGGCGACCACCCGAGCCTTCACCTCATCCGGCCACCGCCGATGACCAGAGGCATAAATCTCCACGCCCAGGGAGGTGAGAAACGAATTCTTGGCACACATTGCGAAACGCACTCCCCATCAGCCGATGAAAAGGACTTCGCAGCAGCGCGTCAGCCACGCAACGTGGGGTTCAGACGCCGCTTACGATTAAGGATAGATTCCTCTGTCGTCGCCTTAGGTGTGATCTCAATATCCTTCAGAGATACGCTTTTCAGCGATATACCGAAACTTGCGATATACAGATTATGGATGACCTGCCAGATGAACCCACCACCAATCACGAAGGCAAGTAGATTGAACCAATTGGTCATGTCGAACGGACGGAAGTAGGCACCCGTCATGATCGCATCTCGCTTCTGGAATAGATGCCAACAGGCGATGACGCCGATAATCATGAAGAGAGAGGCCAGCATCGACCAACGGCCGGGCGACTGTATCCGCTTAAACCTCGAAAGCGGAAGCCGCTTCGAATCGGCACCGTAGAGCATTTGTTGCAGGATGCTTCGCTCGATCTCCTGCCTGCTCACCTTGCCGTTGAAGGACCCGGCTTCGGGTGGAGCTTCAGGCAGAAACGCTGCCAAGGATATCTGCAAAACTGGTCGCTTATACCCCTTCAAGAAAGACTTGATGATGCTGCTTTTGCCTGATCCGTAGGGTCCGGTGAGGGCAATGTTCATCACACGGGGGTTGTTGGTCGCCTTGGTCAACGCGGCTGAGTACACGCCCGCCGGGTCGGCCTGATCCGTCGGGGCGAGGTCGACGTATCGCGTTCCCGCGCCTGCCTCCTCCGGTTTCCGAGTGAGCCGATCCGCAGCCGTAATAAACCAGCCCGCTAACTTAAATCGATAGTAAGACAAGTTCTTAAAGCCCCCAGATCTGGTGTGACTAAGTACTATGTACCACAGCTTCATGGGTGAGCTACCCAAAGACTGATCTGGAAACACCTATGGTCGCATTTTCAGAGGATGCGGAAGATTATGAGCCCACCCGACGTCGTCGAACTGCGACGTCAATGCGAAGTTTCCGCCCGCAAGGTGCATTGCAAGGCTTAAGTCGCTGCATTGCGCACGAACGGCCGCTGTCGGGATCGCCGCAGTGCAGCAATGGCGAGCGTCGACCGGCAGGTAAGGGCCGAGTTTGCGCTCATGGCTATCCAGCTTCGCCGTCGGCCTTGCCCTCCAGCAACACGATCCTCTCCCTGAGCCGCATCGCAAGCGGGTCCGCGTTCCGCCCGCCTTCAACAATTCTCCTCAGTTCCTCGTGTACGAGATCCATCGAACCGACCCGTCGGCTTGCTGCGATCAGATGTTCTGTCGCCTCGTCAATGTCATGCGGACCGGCATCATAGCCTCGACCCGCAATCAGATGCCGGATGGCGCAAAGTGCAACGCTCGTCGCAAAGGCTGGCTCCTTCACGGCAAAATCCCGCGCCGCGCGCGTGAGGGTCGCCGGGGCCGCCTCACTGTCCTGCGCGCAGTCCAGCGCAATGTCCAAGTAACCGGCGGTCTTGGCCGCGGCGAACCACTTCCCCTTGCGGCCATGCAACGCGATCAGATCCTCGAGAATGCCGCGCGGGTCGGTGTCCGGATAGCGCTTCACCAGATCCCGCCACATCGCCAGCCAGGTGTTGCCCATCGCCGTCGGCAGGCCAAAGCGCCGATAGGCTTCGTCAGGCTGCCCGCGCCGGATCAGCAGCGCCTCGCAAAAGCGGGCAATCTCCTGGCGACCCCAGTTCTGGCGATCATCCTCCATCAGCGCCGCGGCGCGGGCGAGGGCCTCGTCCTCCCGCCCCTGGCGTATGAGCGCCTCGGCCGCGAATTTCTCGTCGAACCAGAGGCGGCTCCTCTTGACCTCCATCAGGGCAAGCAACTCGTCATACCGCCCTGCCTCGAGAAGGCAGGAGAGGGTCAATGTTGCGGTGGGGATGTGAATGAAACGCGCGTGATCTGCCCATGCAGCGAAAACCATGGCAAGATCCCGGTCGGCATGATCGTTGATCAGGGCGGGATACACCGAAATCTCGCCGAACCCATCCGCCAGTGGCGCGAGGTAATCCACGCCATCCTCGGCAATGGCCGTGCGAATGCGCTCCAGCCACTGCGCCCGCACGCCCTCATGCGCTGGCGCGGCAATCAGCACCGGCACGAGATCCCCCAGTGTCCGGCGCACCGCAGTGCCAAGTGCGCCGGAGGAGGTATCGATATGTTCAAAGGCCGGCCAAATTCTCTCGGCCAGGACGATAACTCCCTCGGCGGCGGCCACCGGATCGCTGCGGTTCAAGGCCCGGATCTCTGAACTGGCCGCCTTCAGGCGCTCAACGGCTTTCGCTGTCCCGTGCCAGCTGAAGGCCCCTGCGCGCATACCAGCCCGAAACGCCCATGGATGTGATGGTTTGCGCGCCAACCTGTTCTCCCCGGCCACGCACGGAGACTGCCACAGCCTCTCCAGCGGATAAAGGCATTCTGCCTGAGCAGCTTGCATGCCTTGACGCTACACCGGGTCTGGCGTTGATGACCGGTAAGTGGAAGGAGCCGCCCATGGCCGCAAACGGTGACATCCGAGAGAAACTCGCCAAGCTGGAAGCCCTGTTCGCGCGCGGCGCGACGGCAGGTGAGCGTGCCGCAGCAGGCGCCGCGCGGGACCGCCTGCAGGCGAAACTGGCGTCAGCCTCTGCCAGCGAGCCGGAAACCGAGTTGCAGTATACCCTCCCCGACATCTGGTCGGTGCGGATTTTCGTGGCGCTGTGCCGCAAACACGGGGTCAAGCCCTACCGTTATCCGAGGCAGCGCCGCACCACCGTCATGGTCCGGGTGCGGCAAGCCGAGTTCGAGCGGTTGGTCGCCGAAGAGTTCCGGACGCTGCACCGGGAACTCACCCGCTATTTCAACGAGACGGTCGATCATCTGATCGCCGATGCCATGAACTCTGACGGCGACGACGAGACGCTGGAGCAACGCCAGCTTCCGGGGTGACCTATGATGCTTCGGGGCGGAGCGGTACACATAGCCCGCGGCCTGTCATGCCCCGGGCGCATGTTGCGCGAGGATTCCTGCCGTTTTCAGCACGGCGGCTTCCACGGCCTGTCGCCCCTCTCGAACCGTCCCGAGCGCCGTGAGATCGATCCGGATCGGCTCGGGCGGAGTGGAAGCGGTCTCGCGGCGCAAGGGCGCGCGCAGTCGCGGTGCAGCGGGCACCGGCGCGGACGCGCGTTTTCGGGCCTTCTTCCCCGGAGCCCCAGCAACCGCGCTCAACGCCCGCGACAAACGTTCGACGGTTTCCTCGGTCTCCTTCAGACGCGCCTCGTACTGCCGCTTCTCGGCATCGGGATAGGGATGGCTCCCCGACTGCCCTGCGTGGATCACCTTCAGTGCCGGATCCTCATAGTATTTGATGCGCCACGCCCGGATCGGCATCTGGGCATCGATCACCAGGATCACCTCGTCTAGGTTTAGCCGGCGTGCCTCGTCCTCGTTGAGGAGCGGTGTTTCTTCGGTCCGCTCGGTCACGCTGCGCCCCTCGAAAGGGTTGCGACCCACCGAGCGGGACCGAGTGACCACCCGCTTTGTCGTCTTGCCAACAGCCTGGCTCAGCTCTTCGATGGTCTTCTGGTCAGATGGGGTCAGATAGAGTTTCACCCCGGCGCCGCCTTGCAGGGAGCGGCGGGTATTCTCGCCATAGATCTCGTCCAGCGCCGGAATAGTCTGGGTGACGATGGCGAGGTTGCCGCCATAAGAGCGCAGCGTCTTGATGCTCTCGGCCACGATCGGCATCTTCCCCAGCCGGTCGAACTCATCGAGCATGATCATCACCGGCCAGGGTTCGTCCTTCCCCGGCTCCGCGGCCTGCAGCGAGGCAATCAGATCCGAGAAGAACAGCCGGATCAGGGGGGCCAGCGGCCGGACCATCTCGGATTCCACCACCAGATAGATCGCATGCGGCTGCCGGCGGATGTCCCGGAAGGAAAAATCCGAGGTCGCCGTGGCCGCATCGATCGCCCGATTGTCCCAGGTATCGAGCCCGGAGGTCATCAGAAGAGAGAGGTAGGAGGTCAGCGTGTCATTGTTGGTCGAGGCCATGCGCTCGAAGATCAGCTTTGCCGAGGGGTTCTTCACCTCCTCTGCCCGCTTCATGAACTCCAACTGCTTGTTCCCGCCCGAGGCGGTGATGCGGTAGATCTCGCCGATGGTCGGGTTGCCGCGCTCGAAGGCCAACAGCCCGGCCGCAACGAAGAGGTCGATCCCGCCGGCGAGCAGGCCACTGAGCTTCTCGTTGTCGGTCTGCAGAAACAGTTTGGCGGTCAGCTTCAGCTCCATCTGCTGGCGGTCGGGGTTTTTCAGGGCGGCGATCCGGGCCAGCGGATTGTAGCGATGCGTTGGCCGCTCCCAGTCCGTTGGCGCAAAGCGGAATACTTTGTCCCCGGTGGACGCCCTGAAGCGTGAGGTCTCGCGGAAATTCTCGCCCTTGACGTCAAGGACCACGGCCGAGCCGCGATAGGTCAGAAGGTTCGGGATCACGAAGCCCACGCCCTTGCCGCGACCAGTCGGGGCCACGACCAGGGCATGCGGAAAGGTGCGCGAGACGATGAAAGGCTTTTTCGACTTCGGGGAGCCCATTTTGCCAAGCAAGAAACCCGCGCCCGGCCCGGCAAAGAAGCCGTTTCGCTTCATCTCGGCCCGGCTCTGCCAATGGGTGGTGCCGAAGCTGGTCAGCGCATCGCCCAGCATGGTTGCGGTCAGGAGGAGGGCCGCGAGGCCGGTCCCGAGGATGATGCCATTCACCCAGAGGAAATCCTGCGGAGCCGATGTTCTCAGCCCAAGCCAGTTCCGCGCCAGCAGGGTGAGATCGAAGCTGCGCGTCGAATAGGCATACTGGACAGAAAAATAGATCGTCGCCAGCACATAGCCGATGGCAAACCCGAGCAGGGTCAGAACCACGGCGCCAAGAAGCATACGGCCCTTATCCATGGGTGATCCCCTTCTCGCCATGGGAGAGGGAATGCCTCAGATCCTCGCCGTGGCGCTCTTCCACGATCCGCTCGAGCACCCGGTCCATCGCCGGATCATTGGCATGAACCTCCTTGGCCTCGAGATAGGCCCGCGCCAGCTGCAGCTGTTCGAGCGCATTGGGGGTGATCCGGTCCAGCACCTTAGCATCACCGCGGTGCAGATCATTGATTTCGGCCGGCGTCAGGCGATCATTGACCTGTTCGACAAAGCGTTGCTGCGCCGTGTCAGAGGCCAGATCGACCTTGCCGTCGGCGGCCTGTCGCAAGGCGGAGGCCAGTTGGGGCGCTGTCACGTCGAGAGAGCGGCGTTCCGCATGAGCCTGGCGGGCGCTGTCCTCAACCTCGGCGATCTTCTCGCTGATTTGGGCGCGGGATGCGCCTTCGGCATGCAGTTGGTTGATTTCCCGGCTGACGGCATCGCGGATCTGGTCCTGTGGGGTTTCGGCCCGGAAGCGCGCCATCTCGCGAACTTCCTCAGTGATCGGACCGAGCCGGATCGATGGATCACGCTGCGCGAGGTCCATATCTCCGGCATGGAGGGTTCGATGTGCGGCCCGAACGCCGGTCGCCGGTGACTGCATGACATCGGTGGCCTTTTCCCAGGCCATGGTTGCCAGTTCGGCATGCTGCGGCGAGCGCTCAGCAAAGCGATCGAAGGCCTCTTTCGCCTCAGCCACCTGCTTTTCGCCATCGCGCCGGGCGCGCGGATCATCGGAGTAGGGATAGCTGAAATCCGTCCGCGTGAACTGGCTGACCAAGGCGCGGAACTCCTGACGCTCGGCCGGGTCGAAGATGTCCGGCTCGCTGCGGGCCGCCACGTTGTCAGCCGAAACGCGATGAGCGGAAATCTCCGACCGCCGCGCCCCCTCTTCCCTTTCCGGCCCTTCCCTCTCCACCTCCTCAACGGCGCGCAGGACACGGGCCTCAGTCAGCACATCGCCCAGCTTGCCATGAACCGCCTCAAGACGGTCCATCGCCTGATCGCGCTGCGCCGTGTCACGCAGATCAAGCTGCTCTTCCTTCGCGATGGCCCGAAGATCCTGCGCCAGCCATTGCTGTTCCAGCGCGGCGTTGCCCGCCCCCTCGCGCATTCGGGCAATGACAGCGTCGCTGTCGATGCCGGTTCCCCGCATGGCCTCAGCAACGCGAGCTTTAAGGTCTGGATGATCAAGCTGATCCCGGTGGGCCTCCACCAGGTTTGGCGCGGCATAGATCCCGTCCCGGGATGCGGGTTCATGCAATGTGTCGGAGCGCTCTCCGAGGGGTTGCAGATGCGAGACCTCACGCAGCACATCAGTCAGTTTGCGCTCGATCACCGGGCGTTCGGTCGCAGAAGCGCGCTCGATCAGTCCTTCGATCTGGCGGATGTTCTGCGAGAACCGATCAATCAGTTGGTCGAAATCATGAACTTCATCAGTCATATACAACACTCCGTCTGACTGTATACGATTACCCCGGGCAAGCACATCCCCGGCCCGGGACAGGGCTTCCGCAACATCGTGGAAGTTCGAACGCGAGGCCTCGGCGGCGAGGCCCCGATAGATCGCGGCATTGCGCGCCACCTCGGCAATGGCGTGGTCAAGGTCAGCCCCGGTCCGCAGGCGCTCCACTGGTGCCCTGCCCTCCTGTTCCGCCTTGCGGATTTCGACGTCGCTGGCCGCACGGGTGAGCACACCCCGGTCCAGCCTCCGCGTGGCCTCGAGACGCAATCCGTGACGCTCGGCCGCCTCGACCATCGCTTCGCGGAAAACATCGTAATTGAAGTGATGATCCTTCCCGAGGAAGAACATCTCACCGTCCTTGCTGCGGCGGTTCAGCACGATATGCGCATGGGGATGGGCGCGGTCTTCATGGATTGCCGCAATGTAATCGAACTGCGCCCCGTCGCCTTCGAAGAACCGCTCACAGATCTCACGTGTGATCTCGCGAACCTCTGATGTGCGGGTGCCGACCGGAAAAGCCATCAGAAGATGCGAGGTGTGACCAAGCTTCGGACTGTGGCGTTCGTTCCACTGGTTCTCGAAGCGCCGCGCCACACGCTCGATCTCAGCGGGCGAAAGCACCTTCTTGCCGTCATGGGTGCCACGGGAATCGAGAATGAAACTAGATTTGGTGGTCAGATAGGTAAGCTGGGAACGCAGCTGCGCGCCCGTATGGCATCCGCCCTGCCGGATCGGTTTGAAGATCGCCGGGGCATGCCCGCGTGCGGCGCGCACCATCTGCGCCCGCCGACCAATGCCACCAGAGGCAGAGCCAGAGACCTTGCTCCAGCCACGGTCAAAGAGCGCCGGGTTGACCGCCCTTACGGCATCAGCGCGGGCCATCACGAGCCTCCCGGATCAGGGGCGCCAGCGCCTTGTCCACCTCCAGCTTGAGGGCAGCCCGCCGGTTGCGGCTCATCTCCTGGACCTGATCCGCGATGGTGAAAACCAGTCCAGCCAAGGCCCGGATCTCGGCCTTCTCCTGTGCTGTCAGGACCGCCTGCTCTGCCCTGACGCGCCCCTCGTTCAGGCGACGGGCGATCTGATTGATGTTGTTGCCCACCCGGTTCATTGCCGCGCCAAGGCTGCGCAGTTCCTCCGCCATGTGCTGATCAGGCGCGAGCAGATCAATGGATGAGAGAACCAGAGCGCGCAGAGCATCGGAACGATGCCCGATACCGCGCACCGAGAGCGCCGCGTCAAACCGGCACAGCTCAGCCGCGCTGAGCCTCAATCCGACCACCTGTGGCCGACTGCCGTTCGAGGCTCGCCGCCCTTGGGCATGGTGAACCGCATTGTAGATCGCCTTCAGGCTGACCCCGAACTGCTGCGCCAGATCGGCTGCGGACACGCCTTCAGACCGCTCTTTGGCGATCATCAGACGCTCCTCTTCGGTCATTCGGCGGGCCGGGGACATTTTGAAGTTAACGCTCCTATTTCTTGCCAAGATCGTACAAGCCCGCCGACTCCCAGCACAAGCGGAGTCGGAACTATGGGCTTGTACTCATTATGAAAAACCGTCCCGAAGGGGCGGTTTCACGTTGTCTGCGGACTGCATCACGCCCCCTGCGATTTGCATCCCGCCCAATGCGAAATGCGCCACGCTCTCTGCGATCTGGAGCATGGCTTCTGTCGTCTGCATCACGCTCTTTGCGTCCTGCATTCTGCGGAGTGGAAAGTGCCGGAAGGGGAATGGGACCTGCATCACGTTGCCTGCGCCACGTCCTTTGGGAGCTGCGCAATGCGTGCCGCTTCCTGCGATCTGCGCCTTGCGTCCCGCTTGACGCATCCGAGTCAGCACCTTACGACAAAACGGCGTTAATGTTTGCGAGTAACTATTATTGCAGGTGCGCCATGCCGAATGACTCCTTGCGCGTAATCGCCGCCATGGCCCGCAAAGGCGGGTCGGGCAAAACCACGCTGAGCCGCGCGCTGATCAGCGCCGCTATCGCCGCAGGTCGGCGGGTCACGCTGATGGACACAGACGGAACCGATGCGCTCGGGGCCTGGTATGAAAGGGCCGAAGGTGCCGGCTACGGATCACCCCTGCTGACCCGCATCAGGGCGCTCAGCATCGCCGCCATCGAGCAGGAGATCGAGCGGATCTACGACGAGGATCTGGCCGATCTGATCTTCATCGACACCGCTGGTGTCGGCGCGGACTGGTCGGACAGCGTCGCGGTGCTGGCTGATCACATCGTGACCCCGGTGATGCTCTCGACGACCGACTTCAAGGTCGGCATCCAGACCGCAGACTGGTTCGCCCATCTGCGGACCCGTGTGGACGACCCGAGCGCCCTACCCCAGCATCATGTGGTTCTGAACATGGTGCCCGCGAAACCGACCAAGGCCGATGCGGAACTGATCGCACAGGCGGTCAACTGTTTCCCGGTCGTCGAAACGGTTATGATGCACCGAAACGCCTTCAAGGAGATGGATCGGCTTGGTCTGCTTCACGCCATCGCTCTTGCGCGGCAGAATGACCCCAACCCACTGATGAAGCCCCATGCCCGCCCGCTCGTCGAGGCGCTGGAAGAAGCCACCGACATCTTGAACACCATCATCAGCGGCTGAGAGTGACATGGTCCGCAAACGCATCCCCCTCGTGACACGGCCGGATCAGGCCTATTCGTTCAGTCTGTCCCAACAAAACACGACGAACCCGGCACAGACGCGAGACAGAGACGAACCAGCCAGCGCGGCCGAGGCCCGTGCGCCGGCGCAGCCGAGCGCCAGCATCGCATCGGAGGATCAAGCCTCAAGAGATGACTCCAATGCCTCGATCCAAGTCGACGTGCGCGTGAACGCGTTGAAGCACCAGGAACAAGGGCTGGTTGCCTGCGGCATTGCCCCCCGACAGGTGATCCGGGCCGCCCTGCGGAAGGCCGTGAAGAGGTGGGGACTCTCATCGACATATGTCCTCCCATCCAGTGACGGGCGGACAAGTCAGGCAAGCTGGACCGTCAGGACCAGCGTCGCCGTGCCAGCCGCCATCTTTGATCGGCTGCTTGCCGATCAGGATCCGCTCGGGGTCGACAGCCGCTGGTCATTGGTGCGGGGTCAGCTGGAGCCGCTGGTCTGGGCGGAAATCGATGCTCTCCTCGCATCGCTCAGTGACGACTCCGACGATGTCCGCTGACCCACGCTGGCAGGGGCTATTCAGGCCCTGACGCTGGCTGGTTCAGGATCAGACCGCGCTTGGTAGCGATTGCCACTGCCTGTACCGAGTTCCGCGCCCCGAGCAGGTTCCTTATCCGCTCCAGGCGCATCTTTATGGTCTCGGTACTGACGCCCTGTCGATGCGCGACTTCCTTATAGGGCAAACCGTTCGCCAGATCAGAAAGGATAGCACGCTCCATCTCTGAAAGCGGTCTTGCCGCCTCGATAGAGGCGAGCAGCTGTTTGAATATGCCCTCAACCTCGTCCAGCTCACCGTCGGTCAGTTCCCGATCCTCGCGGGCGCAAAACAGGCAGCTGAGCGTGCCATATTCTTCAATGCGACTGCGAGAAACGCCGCAACCATAGTTGAGGCCATACTCGCGCGCGTGATCCATTATCAGAGTGCCAGCAGGCGAGAGCTTTTCGACCGGCACTTCACTCCATCTGATGCGACCTGAATGCGTCCTGGCCCAGAGATTGACCGGATCAAACATCGCATATTGCCGCTCAGTGTAAATCTCGACCCAACGCTCCGGATAGGTGGAGACATAATGCTCTGGCGTCAAACTGCGCACATGGATGACGAGTGAATAGCCCATCGGTGCAATTGCCCGCAGCCGGGCATCCAAATGGGCCATTTCTGGAACAATAGTCCAAACCATTACCCCTCCCGCACGAGAAAATGTGCAGTCCTCAAACAGCGATACCAAAAAGGGTAACGGCATGGCCGCTCCCCCACCGTTATGTCAGGTTGTGATGAAAGCGCGCGCAAATCAACCGTGAAGCGACCTTGCGAAAAGGGTTCCGATCGCCAGCCAGCGAAGTTCTGTGACAGTCGAGACAAGTATTATGAACGTGCAGACCAGTGACCATCGCGGCGGCTCATGCCGCACCAACCGCATCGAGGCCCGGCCAATCGCCCGGCTGCGCCACAAGGACGATGGCAGGGTCATTGGCCTGGTTTATGAATGGAACACAGGCGAGACGCAGACGGCTTGGTTCGGCAAGGCCGAGCGCAGCTTCGTGACAGAAGAGTTGCGCTGAGGGCCATTGCTCGCCGGCAAGATGAAAGGCCCCGGCCTTTCGACCGGGGCCCTGGTTGGGGGGATTACTCCCCCCGGCGGCTGTTCGGGCGCGACCAGATCAGGCTCGAGCCCTCGCCGTCCTCGTCGTCGAAGAGGTTGGCGTAGATCGGGTGCGAGAAGCTCGGATCGTCCAGCTTCAGGCCCAGATAGTCCCGGCCCTCGTTCGAGCGCTTCGACCAGGCGGCACCGATCTCCGCGCGGCCCACCAGGATCCGGTGCGAGGGCGCATTCTCGCCCGTGGCCCGCAGGTCCGGGACGATGCGCACGCCCTTGGCCTGAACGCTCAGGGTGACGATTTCGCCGGTGTATTCGTTGCCGGTCTTCTTGAAGGTGCCGATGGTCGCCATTGTCTGTCTCCATTCTCTCGTGTTCGGGCCCGCTCCATTGCGGCCTCGATGGCGATCGACAGGCCGGGGACGACGGCCAGCGCAGTCCCGTCCGGGACCCTGACAGCACAGGCAGGGCTTTCTTGTCTTCCGCGAGGAATGACGGCACCGCCGGCAGGGGAAGAAAGTTCAACGACGCTGTTGCGCCGAGACGTCGAAGCGCGGCTTCCGCGCTGTTCTTCGGCCAGATCAGCCCATCACAGAGGACGCATGCGAGCGGTCCCGTCACCCCAGAGAGACAGGAGACAGCGGCGATCCTGAAGGAACCGGCAGGAAGGCGCCAAAGGCAACCACCGGCGATGGTCACCCCAGCTGTAAACAGGCGGGCTTGCGCCCCTCCCCGCCGACCTGCGGGCCACGGGCACCGCACCGCATCAGACCGGAAACTGGGCGGGCCACCGGATCGGCACCTGCCGCCCGAGTGCTCGACCGGGAAGAGGGACAGGGCCGGAAGCGAGATCAGAGCGTGCCACTGGTCCGCAGAACCCAACGATCAAAGAGGCCGGAAAGAGGGAAAGACTGAGCCCTGTGCGCTCATGACGACGGGAAAATCCGACCGACAGCCAACCCGGCGAAAAGCAGGAAGGCCGCGCCATGAACGCCGCAAGGATTGATAACAGTTATCAAGCGTGGCATTGTGAAACCAGCAATAGCGGAGGCCGCGATGATCAGTGCCGATCTGGGAACACAGCTGGAGAGCTTTGTGACAAAGCTGGTCGAAACCGGCCGCTACAATTCCAAGAGCGAGGTCCTGCGCGAAGGCATCCGCCTGATCCAGGAGCGAGAAGCCCGCCTTGCTGTCCTGGACCAGGCCCTGGCCAGGGGGCTTGCAGATGCTGATTCCGGGCGGGTCAAACCGGCCGGCGACGTCTTCGCGCGGCTTGAGGCCAAGTATCAGGCGATGGGCAAACCCGCGAAATGATCGTCGAGATCACCGCTAAGGCCGAAGCGGATCTGGAAGCCATCGGCGACTACATCGCACGCGACAATCCCGTACGCGCTATCAGCTTCGTGCGTGAACTCGGCCGAAGCTGCATGGAACTCGCCGAGTTCCCCGAGGCCTGGCCGATTGTCCCACGCTATGAGACGCAAAGCATCCGGCGCCGCGTTCATGGCCGCTACCTGATCTTCTACCAGATCCGCGGGGATCAGGTGACAGTGCTTCATGTCGTGAACGGCGCGATGGACGTTGACGCGATCCTGTTCCCGCAAGGCTGAGATCAGTGAACAGCGCCGCAGCATTTCTTGTACTTGCGCCCTGAACCGCAGCTGCACGCATCATTGCGACCGGGCTTCGATGCAGCTGAGGGCGCAGCAGTCAGATTGGCGGCCAGCGGCAGACCGGGCATGGATTTCGCCGTATGCGCCTTGGCGAAGGCGTTCAGATCCTCGACCATATCGGGGATCAGATCATGGGCCTCGCGCGACAATTTCGTAGCCTTCCAGCCTTTCCCTTCGGCGAACCCGGTCGAGATACTCGAGAGTTTGCCTGCGAGATCCAGCGCCTTCTTCGCCCGCCGGTCCTTGCTGTCCTCAATCAGATCCCAGGCGTCAGGCCGCAGTCGCATCGCCGCGACGAAACCCATCATCCAGAACTCCCAGATGATGTCCCCGTTGCGCTGATCCTCGTCGAGGACAGGGAAATACTCCCCCGGGATCATCAGCATTCCGGCAACGCGGTTGTAATGCGCCATGATGAGATCGAGAGCCGCCTGAAGCTCTTCGGCGCTGTCGAACTCCGGCGGGCCGCCAGTCCCCCAGACCTTGGCAAGCCAGACCGAGGGCGAAATCATTTCCGGACAGGTGATGAGACCCGCACAAAAGCCATCGAATTCGGCGAGGATCATCGGATCGTTGTCTTCGGGCAGTGCCGAAAGCACCGCATCGAGGTGATCAAGGTCTTCATCGCTATGCCAAAGTGCAATCGTCATCTTGAGCCTGCCGTCAGGGAGTACGTTCATGCCTTTCCTATACGGGTTCGCTTTGCTGCAAAACACCCGGCCGCAGCTCTGAGCCTCCGGAACCCGTATGGGGTGGCGCTTCACGCGCCACCTTTCGCCATGCGGTAAACCGGGATGCCCATCTTGCGGGCCTTGTCGGCGAGGTTCTCCTGGATGCCGGTGCCGGGGAAGATGATGACGCCGATCGGCAGGCAGTCGAGCATCTGGTCATTGCGCTTGAACGGCGCGGCTTTGGCATGTTTGGTCCAGTCCGGCTTGAAGGCGACCTGCGGCACCTTGCGGTTGCTGGCCCAGGTGGCGGCAATGCGCTCGGCCCCCTTCGGGCTGCCACCATGCATGAGCACCATGTCCGGGTGTTTGGCGTGGATCTGATCAAGACGGTCCCAGATCGTGCGGTGATCGGTGGTATCCCCGCCCGAGAAGGCAACCTTCGGCCCCGGCGGCACCAGCATCTCGGTCTTCGCGATCTTTTTGGCAGCGAGGAAATCGCGGCTGTCGATCATCGCAGCGGTCAGATGGCGATGGTTGGCGCGTGAGCCCGAACGCGGCGCCCAATGGGTGCCGGTCACGCGCAGGAAGATGTCGGCGGCGGTTTCGCGGAAGAGTTCCAGACTCTCACGGCGCTCAATCAGATTGCCGCCGATGCCGATCAGGCTCTCGAGCTGAACGGATTTGACCTCGCTGCCATCCTGTTCCCGCTGGAGGCGTTTCTGCGCCTGCTCGTTGTCATCCAGCTTGCGCTCGATCCGCTCGGCAGCGCGGTGAAAAGTGTTGACGGTTGACCAGAGGATCTCGTCGAGGTCGAAATCGAGGCTGGTATCGGCCATGGTGGAGATGAGGGCGTCGAAGATGTCGGAGACCGCGGTCTGGATGGCCTGGTCTTCGGGGGTGGGCCGGGGATCTGCCTCGCCCTCAGTGGGACGATAGCCATAGAGCTGCATGTCCTCGATGATATGGCCGGTCGGGGAAATGCTGTGATCGGGCTCGAATGTGTCCTGGGCATACATGGGATGCATCCTTCGGCTTGGACCGCGACCGTCGCGGCCTTCTGGCGACGACAAGCCCACGGGCGCTCCGGTCGGGCAGCCCGCGCACCCGCGGGCCTTGATGGCAAAGCCCGGCTGATTTGATGATGTGGACACCCCCACCCCAACCGTCGAATCTGGTTTCAACGGTTCCC
>NZ_DAMDHB010000047.1:0-20276 GCF_032102465.1 Haematobacter sp.
CCACGCCCGCCGCCACTGTCGCCGCCAGCAGCACCGCCGGTAGGAGCAGCGCCGCGCGCCAGAAAGCGATGCGCAGCCCCAAGCCCTGCGCCATGCCGTCGCCTAGTTCCAGCAGCGCCAGCGGGCGCGCGGCCAGCATCGCAATGCCCGCCGCCAGCGCCAGTGCCACGGCGATGCCCGCGGCGGACATCCAGCCGGCCTGCACCAGCGACCCGGCCTGCCACAGGAAAAGCTGCTCCATCACCTGATGGTTGAAGAGCGCCAGCATGGCATTGATGCCGCCGAGCCAGATCCCCGTCACCAGTCCCGACAGCAGGATCGCGCCCGCGCCGAATCCCGCCCGCGCCGACAGCGCCATGACTAGGGCGAAGGCAAGGAGCGCCCCCGCGAAGGCCGCCCCCCAGCCCGCCAGACCGGGCGCGGCCACCAGCGCGAGGCCGAGCGCCAGCTGCGCTCCGCCGAAGAGGCCGAGGGTGGCGGGCTCCGCCAAGGGATTGCCCAGCACGCGTTGCAGCAGCAGACCGCAGAGCGCCAGCCCCGCGCCGGAGAGCAGCGCCGCAACCAGCCGGGGCGCCGCCGAAAGGTGGAGGATCATCTGTCCCACGTCGCCGGCTTGCGGCCAGATCATCGCCGCGATGGTTCCGGCGGGGGCGAGATCCCGCGCCTCCTGCCAGAAGAGCCAGAGCGCGGGCAGCCAGAGCAGCAGGATCAATACGCGGATCATGCCATCGCCGCGCGGATCGCCGTCGCAAGGCGGATGGCGGAGGCCACGCCGCCCGCCGGAAACACTGGCGGCAGCGGCCGCAGCCGGTCCGCAAGGTTGAAGGACAGCGCGTCCAGGAAGGGACCGGCGGACCCGGCGCCGCCGATGGCCAGCACCGCCGGGCCGTCCCGGTCCACCAGTTCCTCCAGCCCCGTGCTGCGCGCCCCCCAGATCATGCTGCCGGTCGCGGCATTGGTCAGCCCCATGGCCGACAGCACGTCACCGGGCAGCGAACCCGGACCGAAGACGATCATGTGCCGCCCATCCTCCAGCATCCGCACGATCAGCGCCCGCTGCGCGCCGAGCGGGGTCAGCGCATCCTCCAGCCGGGCCAGCAGCGGACCGGAATCGCGGCCGAGAATGCGCGCCATCTGATCCGCCAGCGCGCGGGCCGTCGTCAGCGCGCCCTCCAGCGGCAGGGTCTGCAGCCATTCGACCGGGGCGATACGCTCCAGCCGGCCCGCTGCCGCCTGTTGCCACGCGGCGGCAAGGATCAGTCGCGGGGCCAGACGGCGCAGCAATTCGAGGTTCGGCTCGTTCAGCGGGCCGAGGTCCAACGCCGCGCCGGGGGCGGGATCTCCCACCAGCCGCTGATAAAGCCCGCGATTACCGATGGCGGCGGGGCCGTGGCCGAGCGCGAGACAGGTTTCCGTCAGGATGAGCTCCGTAGTAACCACGCCCCCCGCGGTATCCCCGGCGCCCGCAGGCGACAGGGCGCCGCCTGCGCGGGCATGAGCTGCCAGCGCCAGCGCAGCGGCAATCGCCGCGCGCCGGTTCATAGCCCGATCCCCAGATGCCGGGCCAGCGGCGGGTCGTGCCGGACAATGAGGCGGTCGAGATGGAAGCAGGGCGCCAGCAGCCGTTCCTGCCGCAGGGCCACGCGAAGTTGCGCCCGGCCATGGCGCCCGGCGGGAACGGGCAGATCCTCCCCCGCCCGGACCGCCCGCCGTACGGCCGTCTTCAGTGCCACCAGATCGGGCGGCCCGAACCGCGCCAGAAGACGCTGGAAGGCGGCATGGTCCTCTACATCGAAAGGCCGCGCCACGCCGGGGCGATGGCGGCACGGATGGGCGGGAAAGGCATGGGCGAACGGCAGCAGCCCCGCCGGGACCGGCGTGGTGGCGGGATGGGTGCGCCGTGTGTCGCCGAGCAGCGGCGGATCGCGGTCCCAGACCTCCAGCCGTCCCAGAGGGCCGCGCGCGATCCAGTCCCGCCCGCGGTGGCTGAGCCGGATCAGTCGCGACCCCGTCGGAATCTCGACCTCCCCCTCGGGGGCGCGTTCGACGGCGTGCGACACCGTCTCCGGCAGGCAAAGCGAGATGCCGTGGTTCCAGCCCTCCGGGTCGGAACTCAGCACCTCGAAGGCCAACGGGCGCAGGTCGGGCGGCAGGCGCAGGTGCAACGCCCCCCGCCTGCCCAGATCGGCCCCCGCCAGACCCAGCACCGCGCCGGGCCCGCCCATGCTCCAGATGCAGCGCGGATCCGCCATCAGTTCTTCGATCAGCCCGGTCGGCAAGGGTCAGAACTTCCGCCGATAGGCGAGATCAACCGTGCGGGGCTGACCCAGGAAGGCTTGCGCGCGCTCCGTCGACGGATCGGTGCGCAGGTAGTCGGCATAGACCCGGTCGAGCAGGTTCGTCACCCGCAGGCTCCAGACGGAGGCCGCGTCGGGCACGTAGTCGACGCCGACGTTAACCAGACCGTAGCCCGCCCGCTTCGTGGTATTCGCGAAGTCGTAGTAGGATTTTCCGATCAACTGCACAGACCCGTTCGCGCGCCATCCGGGAGCGAAATCCCACGACCCCCACAGGTTGCCCGACAGTTCCGGCACCAGGATCGGCACATTGCCGGAATAATCCTCCACCTCGAAGGTCAGCCAGTTGATGGAGGTGAAATCGTCGTAGCGCGCCCGCGTCCAGGCGGCGTTCCCGCCCAGCTTCACGTCGTCGGACAGCTGGAACGCCCCGGCCAGTTCTACCCCTCGCGAGGATTGCCGCCCGACCTGCTGCGTGGCGAAGGTCGCCGAGTCGAATACCAGCAGGTTGCGCTTGATGATATCGAAGACCGCCAGCGACCATTCCCCGCGCCCTTCGAACACCGATTGCTTGACGCCCAGTTCGAACTGCCTACCGGTCGTCATGTCGAAATCCGTCATGGAGGCGGAATAGTCGAGCAGCGGCAGGTTCACCGGATCGGTCGCATAGGACATCTGGACATAGAAGACGGTCGCGGTATTCGGTGCGAAGGTCAGGCCCAGCCGGCCACCCGGCCCCTCAAAATCGGCGGAGAAGTCATTCGCGGCCGATATGTGATCCTCACGCTCCACCGTGAACCAGTCGTAGCGCAGGCCGGCGCTGATCGCCCATCGATCGGTGATCTCGAGCCGGTCCTCGGCGAACACTGCATGCTGGTCGAGGGTGGAGTGATAGCGGGGGACCAAGTCATCCGGCAGCGGAAAGCGGCCTACCTCCGGGTGCCACGGATCGACGAAGCGGGGGGCGTAGGCCGCGAAATCGGCAAAGTCGGATTTGGCGCGGTTCACGTCGAAGCCCAGAAGCAGCTGGTTGCTCCGCCCCGCCACATCACCGCTGAACCGCACGTTAGCGCGCGTACCGAATTGAGACTGATCCTGCCGGATGCGACGGAATTCATCCACGGTGACCAGATCCGTCGCGGGATCCCAGAGATAGGTTTCGGCATTGCGGAAGGTTCGCCGGCTGTCGATGCCGTAGATCACCCATTCCACACCGACGGTATCGGAGGGGGTCCATTCCGTGCGAAGCTGCATCCAGCTGTCGCGGAAGCGATTTTCGGCGTCCGAGACGTTGAAATTGTTGTTCCGGAAGGATTCGACAATCGTTCCGTCCCGCAAGGGGGTACCGAAATAGGCGGGTGGCTCGCGATCCGCATGGGCGCCGCTCAGCGTGACCTTCACATCGTCCGTCGCTTCCCAGGCCAGTGCACCGGAAAGGACGAGATTGCGGCTGTCGGTATCGTCGACCCAGCCTTGCGACGCGTCGCCCACGGCGTTCAGGCGGAAACTGAGCCGGTCGTTCAACGAACCGCCCGCGTCATAGGCCAGCCGTGTGCGCAGGTTGCTGTCGAGCAGCGCAGCCACCTCCTGCCGGATCGGACCGGCGAAGGGACGCTTGGGCTGGATGTCGATCGTTCCGCCGATGGCGCCGGTGCCGTGCATGACCGATGCGGGCCCGTGCAGTACTTCGATCCGCTCCACGAGCCAGCTGTCGAAGGGGAAGCTGATATTGCCCCGGCCGGGGAAAAGCCGTGTACCGTCATAGAGCTGCATCACCGAATTGTTGCCCTGGAATCCGCGCAGCGCATAGGCGCTGCCGAACACGGGCGCCGCGACCGAGGTCACTCCGGGAATGTCTTGGGTGACAGCTTCGACCACATCAGTCTGCCCGCGCGCGGCGATGGTTGCAGCCGTGACCACGGAGATCGAGGCGGGAATATCTTTCACGGACACCCCGAGGCGGCTACCAGATGTGGCCGGAGTGGTAAAACCCAGCGTGGGCGGGCCGGTGATCACCACGGTGTCGAGCGTGGTTTCCTGGGCGTGAAGCAGGCCCGCCGGACAGGTTGAAAGCGCGAGCAGGGCCAACATCAGCCGGCGGGGATTTGTGGAAAAGATGGACATGCATAGCCCCTGGGGCAAAAGACACGTCACTTGCGAACGCAGGTCCATAGCCGGGCGCAGCCCGGAGACTTCCCCCGTCAGGACACCCCGCCCGACGTGTTCGCGCGTGAAATCGGCCGACGGCAGGTCTCCTGGCTCACGGCTCGAACGGAGGTCTTCCCCTTCCCGGGCGCAGGCCCAGTGGTAAACGAAGACCGCCTTGCCGCCTACAGTTGCGGGGACAGCCGCAGCATGGGCCAAGTTAGCCGCACTGCATTCCCTTTTGATCCCCGAAGGGAACCGTCCCCCGAGCGCTAGGATCACCGACCCGTGATGTCAACTGAATTGCTGCGCACCGCGATGTCTTTTCAGCAGGCGGCTTGGGCGAGCCGACGTCACTGGAGGAGAGATGGCGCGTTTGATGGGGCACCGCGCGCGCCGACGCAGATGCGACGCCGGATTTGGGTTCCGTCCGATTTCCGGCGTCCGTAAGTGCAGGCTCGATCATCATTGATCGCAGTCCTATTTCCGGCTTGTCGCGAGTTCCTCCACCCGGTTCGCCGCTGTCTCCAGAAGACTCTTCGCAAGGCCCTCATCCGCTGTCAGGCGGGCAAGGACGAGCGCGCCGACCATGGTCGATACTGCCGCCAGCGCTGCAGGCGATGGGTTCGCGCCTGCCGGAGTTCCCAAAGCCGCATCGGCGATGGAGAGGTGGGCACGCAGACCTTTCTCCATCTCCGCCCGGACTTCGGGCGCGTGGCGGGGGGCGTCCGAACCCAGCGTTGCCAGGGGGCAACCCCGATCCCGCATTGCGACATGTGCGGGCGAGAGGTAGAAGGCCGCAAGGGCTCGGAGCGGTGCATCGGGGTTCGCGTCAACGACCTCGGTCCAGCGAGAGGACGATCGCTCGACCGCACGGGCGGTGGCCTGGGCGGCAAGATCGTCTTTCGAAGCGAATTGCTTGTAGAACCCGCCCGGCGTCATCCCCGCGGCCTGCATCAGGTCCTTGAGCCCGATACCGTCGTAGCCGTGTTCGCGGAACAGCTGGCTGGCTTCGTCGATCACCCTCTGCCGGTTCGCCTCGGCCTGGACGCGGCTGACCCTCATGGTGCTATCCCCTTCGCTTCGCCTGGGACCGGAATGGCCCGGCCCGTCGGATCGCGCAAGGCCGATAGCAGCATAAACGACCCATAGGCGACCAGCCCGAGCGCCAATGCGGCATAAAGCGCCCGGATATCGTCCGTCGCCTCAAGCGCCAGCCAGCCGCCACCAAGGGCGATTGTCAGCCGCAACAAACCGGCGGCCAGCGGCATCAACAGCTTCTGCTGCCCCTGCGCCGCGAAGTAGAGAACAAGCCCCAGCCCAAAGAAGCCGTAGAACGGCCCGACAATCCGCAGATAGGCGCGCCCGGCGTCGATCATGCCGGGTTCTGCGCTGAAAAGCGTCAGCCAAGCCACCGGGAACAGGGCAGCGACCAGCCCCACCACCTCGGTCACAGTAAAGGCCAGGACCGCCCCGGTCAGGGCGATCTGCCGAGCGCGGCGGTGCTGCCCCGCAGCCATATTGGTGCCGACCAGCGCCACCAGCGGTGCGCCGATGCCGAAGACCAGCGGGATCAGCAGGTATTCGAGCCGGATGCCGGTGCCGAAGCCCGCCACCGCCTCGACCCCCAGCTTTGCCGCGATGATCGCGGTCGATCCCGCGATCACCAGATTTGTCAGCAGCGACTGGACCGATGACAGTGCGCCGATCCGCAGGATACCCCAGAACAGCGCCCACCGAAGTGGCTTCAGGCGGAACCGCGCCGGATTGCGGCCAGAGGCGACGTAGGCGCCAAGCACCAGCATTCCGGCGATGTAGTAAAGCACCAGTGCCAGGCCGCCGCCCGCAATCCCCATGGCGGGGACGGGTCCTGCACCAAAGATCAGCAGGGGCGATACGGGCACCAGAAAGACCACGCCCAGAACTGTCACCATGGCTGGAACCAGCATGTTCCCGGTTCCTCGGATGACGCTGGCCAGCCCGTTCATCAGCCAGGTGAAGACGTTTCCGGCAAAGACCACGTTGGAATAGAGCACCGCCGCCTCCAGTTCTTCCCCGCTGCCGCCGAGTGCTGCGTAGATCCGCCGCCCCCAGATCAGGAACAGGATCGAGAAGGCGAGGCCGATCACGAGATTGACCACCACTGCATGCAGGACAAGAGCGTCGGCCTCATTTCGGCGGCCCGCGCCGAGCGCCCGCGCGATCGATGACGAAATCGCCCCGCCGACCGCACCGGCCGAAATCGTGGTCATCAGCATGACCACCGGAAAGACCAGCGCCATGCCGGCCAATGCGTTGGTGCCGAGCTTGGAGACCCAGAAGGTCTCGATCAGCCCGGTCGAGGCCTGTGCCAGCATGATCATCACATTGGGCAGGGCCATGCGGATCAGCAGCGGCAGGATCGGCGCATCCAGCAGGCGTTGGGTCCGCCGATCATGCTGGACGGTGGATGACGCCGAGATAGCCGTCATCCGACCAATTCCACGGCCAGTGCAATGCCCTGACCACCACCGATGCACAGGGTCACCATCCCGCGTGACAGGCTGTCTCGCTGCATCGAATGCAGCAGCCGCGTCACCAGCACGGCCCCGGTCGCGCCGATGGCATGGCCATGGGCAATGGCGCCACCCTCGACATTGATGATGTCGAGAGGCAGGCCAAGCTCCTGCGCGACGGCAAGTGGCACGGCGGCAAAGGCCTCGTTGATCTCGATCCGCTCCAGATCGCCCAGGGTCCAGCCGGCATGCGCCAGCGCCTTTTCGACGGCGGGCACGGGGCCAAGGCCGAAGAGCCCCGGCTCCACCGCCGCCACACCATAGCCGGCCAGCCGGGCCATCGGCGCAAGGCCCCGCCGCTCAGCCCAGACCCGGTCGGCAACCACCACGGCTGCGGCCCCGGCGTTCAGCCCCGGCGCATTGCCGGCGGTGATTGTTCCGTCCGGCCGGAAAGCCGGTTTCAGCCGTGCCAGCGCCTCAGCGGTCGTATCGGGGCGGGGCGCCTCGTCCCGGAGAAAGACCTCGGTTCCCTTCCGCGTGTTCACCTCGACCCCGGTGATCTCGGCCGCGAACGACCCCGCTGCCTCCGCCGCTGCAAAATTCTGTTGCGAGCGCAGTGCGAAGGCATCCTGCGCTGCACGGCTCAGCCCGGCACGGGTGACGAGATCCTCGGTATGCCAGCCGGAATGCTGGCCCGAAAATGCATCGTTCAAACCGTCGGTCAGGAGGCTGTCGAGGATCTCCGCCGGGCCCATGCGATAGCCCCAGCGTCCCTCTGTCAAAAGATAGGGCGCGCGGTCCATGTTCTCCATCCCGCCTGCCAGCGCCACCGGCACCACCCCGGCCGAAATCTCCTGCGCGGCGCTGACGATGGCTTGCGCGCCAGATCCGCAAACGCGGTTGACCGTCAGCGCGGGAACCGAGACCGGCAGTCCGGCATGGATTGCGGCCTGCCGCGCGGGGTTCATCCGGTTGCCCGCCTGGATGACATTGCCCATGATGACCGAGCCGATCTCGACCGGATCGAGAGCTGCACGAGCCAGGGTTTCGCGCAGGACCGTGGCCCCAAGCGCCGTCGCCGGGATGGATTTCAGACTGCCGTTGAAACTGCCAATCGCGGTACGAACCGGGGCGGCAAGTATGATGTCGGAACGGGTCATGGGAAACTTCCTTCGGGTGTAAGTGGGCGGCGGTGGGTGCGCCTCCGCGTCATTTCAGGAGAGTGCCGCCCGCCGCGCGGTGCCACCGAACCCTAGGGCGACGATGGCAAGTGCGGCGACGAGGCACAGGACGCCGGCGGCGAAGAAGGCGGGAAGATAGCTGTCATAGGCGGTGCGCGTGGCTCCCGCACCCCAGGCCGCTGCCGCGGCGCCCAACTGGTGGCCTGCAAAGACCCAGCCGAAAACGATGTTCGACCGGTCGCCGAAATGCTGGCTGGCCAGCTTTACCGTTGGTGGCACCGTTGCCACCCAGTCGAGGCCATAGAAAATCGCAAAGATCGACAGGGCATAGAGGCTGAAATCGCTGAACGGTAGCCAGACCAGGGACAGCCCGCGCAGGCCGTAATACCAGAACAGCAGCCACCGGCTGTCATAGCGGTCTGACAACCAGCCCGAGCCGACCGTGCCGACGAAGTCGAAGACGCCGATCAGCGCCAGCATCCCCGCTGCTGTCACCGCCGCCAGACCGAAATCCCCGCAAAGCGCGATGAAATGGGTCTGGATCAACCCGTTGGTCGAAGCACCGCAGATGAAGAAGGTGCCGAACAGCAGCCAGAACATCCGCGTCCCCGACGCCTCGCGCAGGGTCACCAGCGGCGAGGCGAGCATTGCGCCAAGGCTTTGCCGCGGCGGTGCCGGAACCACCGCCGTCGCCCCGAAGGGGGCAAGGCCAAGGTCGGACGGATGGTCGCGCATCAGCACCAGCACCGCTGCGGCGGAAATCAGCAGCGTGGCCAGCGACAGGATCAGCGCGCCCCGCCAACCGAAGCTTTCCGTCAAGCGGGCCATAATGGGCAGGAAGACCAGTTGGCCGGTGGCGGTGCTGGCGGTCAGCAAGCCCATCACCAGTCCGCGCCGACTGGCGAACCATCGCGCCGCAACGGTCGCACCTAGAACCATTGCCGTGAGTCCGGTGCCGAAGCCCACCACCACTCCCCATAGCAGGGTGAGTTGCCAGAGCTCGGTCATGAAGAACGATCCAAGGATGCCAGCCGCGATCAGGGTTTGCGAGGCAAGGATCACCGGTCGCAGCCCAAAGCGGTTCATGAAGGCCGCGGCGAAAGGGCCCATTAGACCGAAGAGCAGCAGGCGGACCGCGAAGGCGCCAGAGATCTCGGCGTTTGTCCAGCCGAACTCGGCTTCCAGCGGCCCAATCAGGACTCCAGGCACCCCAACGGCGCCTGCAGTGATGAGCATGGTCAGGAAGGTGGTTGCTACCACAATCCAGCCGTAGTGCAGCCCACGCTCTGACAGACGGGCGGCAAGCGGAACGGAGGGCCTCATCATACGTCCCCGTCTTGTGCGGCGATTCTCTGCATACGCGTACCTCCAGGCTATCATTTAGATTACATAAATAATCTAAATGACTGATGCAATCGCCAACGACTCGACGATGGTCCCCAATGCTTACCGATCCGCGATGTAAGGGGCTTGCCAGGGTGGCTTGTGCCACGACGGACGCATCGAAGACTGTCGAACTCGCCCGGCTTTGTCAGACGGATGGGTCATGAGTTGACGTCGATCACGACGCGCCCTTGCACTTGGCCTTGCAGAAGCCGGCCTGCGATTGCGGGCACCTCGCCAAGCGGCGCGACGCGGGTGGCCAGCGCGAGCTTTGCCAGATCCAGATCTGTCGCCAGCCGCTGCCAAGCTTGCAGTCGTACGTTTTGCGGGGCGTTGACGGAATCGAGCCCGGCCAATGTGACGTTGCGGAGGATGAAAGGCAGAACCGAGGTTGGAAGATCGGTGCCCTGCGCCATGCCGTTTGCCGTGACGACCCCGCGATACCGGGTCTGCGCCAGCACGTTTGCAAGGGTTTGGCTGCCGACGGAGTCAACGGCTCCGGCCCAGCGGGGGGCGGCGATGGGGGCCCCGGGTGCAGATAGTTCCTTGCGGTCGATGACTTCTGCCGCGCCAAGCGCGAGCAAATCGTTGGCCAGTTCCATGCGACCGGTCGAGGCGACCACGCGATAGCCGAGCTCGGACAGTAGGGTGATCGCGATCGATCCGACGCCGCCGTTTGCACCGGTAACAAGGATGTCGCCACTGTCCGGCGTTACGCCGCCGTGCTCCAGCGCCAGTACCGCCAACATAGCGGTATAGCCTGCCGTTCCGATGGCCATGGCATCCTTGGTGCCGATCGCATCGGGCAATTTGATCAGCCAGTCGCCGCTCAGCCTGGCTTTCTGGGCATAGCCGCCATGGTGGTTCTGGCTAAGTCCCCAAGAGTTTGCGACCACCCGGTCGCCGGGGGCAAAGCGCGCGTCGTCCGAACTGCGCACAGTTCCGGAAAGGTCGATACCGGGGATGAGCGGAAAGCTCTGGATGACCGGAGATTTTCCGGTGATGGCAATCGCATCCTTGTAGTTGACCGTCGAGAACTCGACATCGACGGTAACGCTGCCCTCCATCAATGCGCTGTCGTGAAGATCGACGAGGCTGGTTTCGATCCTGTCGCCGGGTTTGGTGGCGAGAAGTGCTCTGAAACTCATCGAATTTTCCTTTGTATCTGTAATGGATCAGGCCGAGCTATGACAGGTCGCGGCAAAGCATTCGGTGTAGGTGGCACCCCTGCCGGATGGCACCGGTGATCACGGTCGTTATGCTGGGTGACATAGAGGCCTTCCGACAATTAAACATGATGAACATCATCATTGTTGTGTAAATATGACGAACAACATAAATACATCAAGAGCAGAAGACATGGAGTTTCCGACGATGAAGGTTAGCCGCGAGCAGATGGCCGAGAACCGTGCACGCATCCTTGAAGAAGCGAGCCGACTGTTTCGCGCGAAGGGCTTTGATGCGGTCAGTGTTGCCGAGGTGATGAAAGCCTGCGGCCTGACCCACGGCGGGTTCTATGGGCACTTCGCCTCCAAAGAGGACCTGATCGCGAAAAGCATCGAGCATGTCTTCGCCAAATCCCTGGCCGAGCCGCCGGATCTGCAAGCCTATTCGGCCGCCTACCTTTCTGCGAACCATCGGCATAACCCGGCCCGGGGATGCCCGATGGCCGCGCTGGCATCGGAGACGGCGCGGCAATCGCCTGAGGCGCGAAATGCCATGACGGAGGGCATCAGAGCGCAGATTGCGTGCATGACCGGGGCCTTCTCGCAGGAAGGTACTTCTGCCGCCCGCCGTGACGCCATCGGCACCTGGTCGGCCATGGTGGGCGCGATGATCTTGGCGCGGTCTTCCGACGATCCCGACCTTGCCGAAGAGATCCTGCGCGAAACCCGCGCCTGGATCGGTCAGGAAGCACGGTGATTATCGGATCACTGATATGTGTGAGGCCGATGATGTAGTCAACGACCGGGTATCATCGCTAAGTACCGCTCGTGATGACCTGCCACCTGTCCTGATGGCGCAGCCTTAGGTCATTCAGGCGCGGCACAAATAGCCCGGGTAATCGGGGTAAGACGGCGTTCTATTAGGGTGGAATTCGCCATTGCACCGATCCGCGACGCGACGTCGAAGCTGCCCTCGATCAAGTTCGTCAGAGCGTCCGACAGTTCCAACTCGATGCTTATATCGGGGTATCGGTCCTGAAATGCGCCAATCAGCGGCGGCAAGTGCATGGTGGCGAATGTCAACGGCGCGGCGATGCGCAGCCGTCCCTTGACCTGTCCGGCTAGGGTAGCCGCCTGTTCGCCGGCCTGCTCCAGCACCTTCAAGGGGGTGTTGCGCCTGCCCACATAAGCCGTGCCCGCTTCGGTAAGACGCACGGTGCGAGGGGGTCCGGTTCAGCAACTTTACCGGTTTGGAGCCTAAATCATCCCGGAAACTGTCCAAAGTTCCGCAGGGGTGAATCAAAGGAACCCGCCACTGGCCCCGGCTCCGCGTTCCAACTAGTCTGTCTACCGGCTTGCGGCCCAGTGCGGGACCGGGGCGCAGAGCGGGGCTTTCCGGGGCGGGCACATGAACCAGCAGGACATCGGCGCGACACTGGACCTGAGGCTGATCCGCACCACGCTGATGCTGCTCAAGGAGCGGTCGGTCAGCCGCGTGGCGGTGCGGCTGTCGCAAAGCCAGCCCGCCGTCTCGGCACAGTTGAAGCGTGCACGGCAGATCTTCAACGATCCGCTGCTGGTCCGGCACGGCCAGGGTATGGTGCCCACCGCGCGGGGCGAAGAGGTGCTTCACGATCTGGAACGCGCGATGTCCTCCCTGTTGAAGGCGGTCAGCGGTCAGGCGGAGTTCGACCCGGCCACCTCGTCAAAGGTCTTTCGTATCAGCATGTTGAGTTGCTTCGCCGAATACCTGATCCCGCAGATCTCGCGTCAGATCGTTACCCAGGCGCCTAGGGCCGGGATCGACTTTTCTTCTCCACAATCGGTCGAACAGATCTCGCGTGATCTTGGGGCGGGGGACCTGGATCTTGTGATCGGCAACTGGCCCGAACCACCGGCGCATTTGCGCTATTCGAAACTGTGCAGCTTTCCCTTCGGCTGCGTGCTGGCGGCGGATCACCCGTTGGCGTCGGGGCCGCTGAGGCTGTCGGATTGGATTGCCGCACGGCACGTCGCGCCCGACACCTCGCGCGAAAGCGCGATGGGTCCGGTTAAGGGACGGTTGACGCAGATGGGGCTGAAGCGTGAGGTCTGCATCCGGTTGACAGACTATCAGCATATCCCGCCGATCCTTTCGGGGACGGAGCTGATCTTCACCACTGTCCTCCCCTACGCGCTGGACCTTGCCCGGCGAAGCGGCGGGGCCCTTGTCGCCCGGGCCGCCCCCGCCGAGATGGAGCGCATCAGCCTCTACATGCTTTGGCACGAACGCGCTCAGGCGAATGGCGAACATATCTGGCTACGCGGCGCACTCCGCGCGGCGAATGCTCAAATGTTGCGCTACTTTTCCAGCGCTTTGCCCGGGTTTGGATCTATATAATGATGGCGATATGACCTGAGCGAATAGATAATCGAACTCTTATATAATATATAAGGCTTCCCCCGATAGCGGAGTTGCCCCCTGCCGTTGTAGCACCCACGCAGACAGCGGGAGATCGGCAGATGGGCTTCAAATCGCATTGGTGGTGGGATCACACCGCGCGCGACTTTGCGACGATGGACATGTCGAACGTCGTTGCGGTCCTGCCTGTCGGCGCGGTCGAACAGCATGGCCCCCATCTTCCGGTGCGGGTGGATGCGGCAATCAATGCCGGGATCATGGAGCGCACTGTCGCCATCATGCCCGACGACCTGCCGGTCCTTGTCCTGCCGCCGCAGCATGTCGGAAAATCGGTCGAGCATCTGCGGTTTCCCGGCACCCTGACGCTGAGCTATGAGACCATTGCGAAGGTCTGGTACGAGATCGGTGAGAGCGTCCACCGCGCCGGGATCCGCAAGCTGGTGCTTGCCAACAGCCACGGTGGCCAGATCTCCATAATGGAGATCGTCGCGCGCGAGCTTCGGATCAAGCTGGGCATGTTCGTCGTCTGCCTGCCTGTCACGGCGGGGGCGGACTTCTCCCCGTTGTTTGCGGCGCAGGAAATGCGGCACGGCATCCATGCCGGAGAATATGAGACCTCTGCCCTTCTCGCGCTGCACCCGGAGCTCTGCGACATGGAGCACGCGCCCAACGGCGCCAGTGTCTCGCAAGAGATAGAGGGCGCAGGTGGGCGCATCCTGCCGATCCATGGGCGGCTGACGCTGGGCTGGATGGCGCAGGACCTCCACCCTTCGGGGGTAGCGGGCAATGCGGCGGCGGCGGATGCCGAGCGCGGAGCCGCAGCGCTGGACCTCGCAGCGCAGAACCTGCTTTCGGCCCTGCGCGAGGTGGTTGATTACCCGCTGGAACGCCTGCGCGAGACGACGATCTACGACCAGGCGGAATAGGGGACGGACACCCGATGCAGGACCGCAACTATCTGACACTGGACGGGGTGACCGCCATCTACGACGGGGCCACCGCCGTCGACAACCTGACGCTGGAGATTGCGAAGGGAGAGCTGGTGACCTTTCTCGGGCCCTCCGGTTGCGGCAAGACGACAACGCTGCGGATGATTGCCGGGTTCATCCGCCCCGCCAACGGGCGGGTGCTTCTGGGTCGGCGAGACATCACCTCGACCCCGGTGTACCGCCGCAACATCGGCATGGTGTTCCAGAGCTATGCGCTGTTCCCGCATCTTAACGCGCGAGACAATGTGGGTTTTGGTCTGCGGATGCGCGGGCTGGACCGGGCGGGCTGGCGCAAGCGCGCGCAGGCGACGCTCGATCTGGTGGGGCTGGGTGACTTTGCCGACCGCTACCCCGCGGCGCTTTCGGGCGGACAGCAGCAGCGGGTTGCGCTGGCGCGGGCGCTGGTGATCGAGCCCGAGGTTCTGCTTCTGGACGAGCCGCTGTCGAACCTCGATGCCAACCTGCGTGCGGGGATGCGAAACGAGATCCGGCAGCTTCAGCAGCGTCTGGGCATCACCACGGTCTTCGTCACCCATGACCAGCAGGAGGCGTTGGCCGTCTCGGATCGCATCGTGGTGATGAATGCGGGCCGCATCGCCGAGGTCGGCACCCCCCGTGCCCTGTGCGACGCGCCGCATTCACCCTTCACAGCCGGGTTCCTCGGCGCCCGCTCGGTGCTGGAAGGAGAGCTGCGTGACGGCATCTTTCACCGCGCCGACATCCGCATCTCTCCTGCGCCCGTCGGGGCGGGGGCGGCCGTCCTGCGCGCCTCGCGCCTGCGGCTGCGCCCGGTCGAGACGCCGGCGACGGGCGGCTTTGACATGATAGGCACGCTGCGCAACAGCGTCTACGTCGGCGAATCCTTCGAGGTCGAGGTCGAGACCAGCGCCGGCCCGGTCAATGTCACCGTCCCCTCCAGCGAAATTCCCCCGGTTCAGGGAAGCCGGGTCCGGGTCGTCGCCCTTGAGGGCGGCGTCAGTTTCATCTCCGCCTGATCCTCCCGACCCCAGCTCACAGGAGCCCCGCAGATGTCTCTCTCCCGCCGTAGCTTCCTTCTCACAGGCACCGCCGCCGGCCTCGCCGCCCCGGCCATCTTCACCCGTCCGGGCATGGCCCAGCCGCAGCCCGGCGACGAACTGGTCGTCGGCATCTGGGGTGGCGAGCAGGAAAAGATCGTCCGCGAATATTGCGAAAAGCCGCTGGTGGAGAAATATGGCTGCAAGGTCAGCTATGTGCTGGGCGGCACCCCAGACCGCCGCGCCCGCGCCTATGCCGAGCGGGGACGCCCGAGCTTCGACGTCCTGTACCTGAACATCTACGAAAGCCGTCAGGCGGTGAAGGATGGCGTGACACAGGCGCCGACCGATGCAGTGCCGCAATGCGCCAACCTTTATGCCCCGGCGAAACTGGGCGGATATGGCGTCGCCTTCAACCCCTGCACGATCGTCTATGACAAGACCAAGGCCAGCGCGCCTGTCACCTCATGGAAGGATCTTTGGAACCCGGAATGGAAAGGCCGGATCGCCTGGCCGGTCGGTCTGGGCGCGGAGGGGCTGGCCGCGTTCCTGATGACCGGCAAGGCCTTCGGCTACACCGAGCGGGACTTCGAGAAGATCGTCCAGAAGGTGAAAGAGCTGAAGCCTTTCGCCGCCCTGCAAGGTTCGCAGGTGCAGCTCTATGATATGTTCGACCAGGGGATCACCGACATCTCGGTGGAGTTCGCGAGCTTCACCAAGAAATATCAGGAGACCCGCAATCCGAACATCGAGATCGCCCGCCCGGTCGAAGGTCAGGCGCTGACCATGAACGTCGCCTGCATCACCAACGGCACCCGCAACCAGAAACTGGCCGAGGAATGGATCAACCTCCACCTTTCGGAAGCATGCATGACGGCTTATGCCGAGCGTCTGTATTACTCGCCGACCGTGTCGAATGTCACCCTCCCGGCGGATCTGGCGTCGAAGCTGGTGACCGGTAACGAGGTGGCGACGCTGGTCGATTTCGACTGGGACTACATCAACGCAAACCGCTCGAAATGGCAGAGCATCTTCGATCGCGAGATCGCGGGATGACCACCAAACGGGGTCTGGGGCCGGCGCTTTCCGCGCCGGTCACGCTGTGGCTGCTGCTGGCCTTTGCCGCGCCAATTGCGGTGGTGGTGATCCTGTCGTTGCGCGACACGACAGACCCCTTTGCGCCGATCCTGGGCCCGCTGTCCCCGGCGCTGTATCTGAGCATACTCGGCGACAGCTTCTATCTGGATGTGATTCTGGAAACCCTCCTGCTGGGGCTGGCCGTCACCTTCTGTTCGGCGGTACTGGGCTATCCGCTGGCATGGTGGCTGTCGCGCCTGCCCAGCCGTTGGCGGCCACTCGGATTTGCGCTGATCCTGATCCCCATCCTGACGAATGTCGTCGTGCGCTCGCTGGGGATCATGCTGCTGCTGGCGCCGCAGGGGCTGTTGAACGGCGTCCTGTCGGTCTTCGGGCTGCCGTCCTTCGACCATATGCTCTTCTCGCATGGCGCAGTGATTGTCGGGCTGACTCAGGTCTTCATGCCTTTCATGGTGCTGGCGCTCTATGACAGCCTTCAGGGCAACTCGGCGCGGGTGCATGAGGCGGCGGAAAGCCTCGGCGCCTCGCCCTGCGTGCGATTCCTGACCGTTGATCTTCCGCTGTCGCTGTCGGGACTGCGCTCTGGCATGGTCATCGTGTTTCTCATGGCCATCACCGCCTATGTCTCCGCCACCCTGCTGGGCGGGAAAAAGGTGTGGACAGTGGGCATGCTGATCCTGCAGGAGGCCATCGCCAACCTGAACGCGCCCATGGCGGCAGCCCTATCGATCCTGTTGACCGCCATCGGCATCCTGTCGGCGGTGCTGCTGTCCTGGCTGTTCTCGCGGCTGATGCCGTGGCACCAGGGCAGGCCGGGACGGCCGCTCCCGCTGCCGCCGCGCGCGGTGCTGAAGGTGCTGGATATGGCGGGGCCGCTTATTGCCCGGCTGTGTCTGCTTGCGGCGATCCTGCTATTGCTCCTGCCGCTGGCATTGGTCATCGTGCAGTCGTTCAACGACGTGCCGATCGCCACCGCCGCCGGGTTCCGTGGCTTTACCCTGCACTGGTATCACGAGGTGCTGTTTGGCGGCGCCTACGGGCCCGCGCTGTGGATATCGGTCAAGCTGGCGGTCTGCGCCGCGCTTGTGGCACTAACGCTGGCGCTGCCTGCCGCCTTCGCTCTGGCGCGGTATCCATTCGCCGGGCGCTCGGCGCTGGCCGCGTTCTGGCTGTTGCCGCTGTCACTGCCCTCGATCGCGCTTGGGGTGGGAATGCTGCGGCTGCTTCAGGTCTATCTCTGGCTGCCGCCCTTCCTGGCCATGGTGATGATCCATTCGGTCGTCATCCTGCCCTTTGTCCTGACGCTGCTGCTGTCGTCGGTCCTGTCGCTGGACCGAAGCCAGGAGGAGGCGGCAGAGACCTTGGGTGCCGGGCCGGTGCGGCGGTTCCTTCTGGTGATCCTTCCCGCGCTCTCACCCGGCATCTTCGCGGCGACGCTGGTGGGCTTTCTGAATTCGTTCGGAGAGGTTACGGTGACGTCCTTCCTGACTACCCCCCGCATCACCACCCTGCCGGTGCGCATCTATTCGGAGGCAAGCTTCCTGCTGGAACCGACGGCGCATGCCATCTCGGCCATGCTGATCGTGCTGACGACGGCGCTGCTGATCGTGCTGGGCCGCTTCATCCGGCTGGACAGGGTCTACGCGCGGTAGTCCACTTCAGCCCCCGGACGCGGGGTGGAGCAGGGCCAGCGCCTCGATCTCGACCAGGAACTCGGGCCGGGTGAAGCCCGAGACGATCACCAGGGTCGAGGCGGGCTTGACCGCGAGCCCGGCGAACATCCGGTCCCGTACGGCCATGTAGGGCGCCATATCCTCCCGCCGGGTCACGAAGGCGCTGAGCCGCAGGATGTCGCCGAATCCGGCGCCGCCCTCGGCCAGAATGGCGCGGATGTTCTCGAAGCACAGTTCGGCCTGCGCTGTTACGCCTTCGGGCACCGCGCCGTCGGCGGCAACTGCGAGCTGGCCAGAGGTGACGACAAGCTCGCCGCAGGAGATGCCGTGGGAATAAGCTCCGAAGGGGGCAGCGATGGTTTTTGGCATCAAAGGGATCATGGGGCCTTTCCTGCTCGTTTTGGAACCCGGCGCCGGTGGAGAAGCCGTCACGCCGACCATACGCTCGCCTCCCGGGGGGCGGCAAGCGCACTTGGTGGCAGTATCCTGCTTCCGCTCCGGCATGGCGGTTCGGAATGCTAACATCATTACCTTTCAGCGCCGTGGATTATCGGATGGGCGCGCTAGCCCAAATGCGACTTCTCTCTTTAGCTGAGGTTTTCGCGTCGATGTCCGCGGCCGAGGATATTGGCCTTGAACAGTTCGGCGGGTGTGCGCCATGCGAGCATTTGCGCGGGGTTAAGTTCAGGGCTGCGCAGCTCGTCTTGGGAGAGGCTGTTGAGCGCGGACGCCACGCGATCATTCGGCTGGGTTCGGAGCGCCATGATGGAGCCTTCTCTTGCGGCACATCCCGACGGCCCTGTTTCAACTTGCCACCAGTTGCGGGGTGTTCTTGAACGAACTGATCCGTTGTGTCTCTGGCCAGGGTCGCTGCTGCCGCGCCTTCGGCTTGGCGGTATTGATGATGGTGGGATAGAGGCGCTCAGGTCAGTGAAGGATCCAGTAGAAGAAGATCCCCTGCTGGATGGTGAACCCTAGAGCGAGGCAAAGGACGACCACCCCGGCATATTTGCCAGGGCGGTCCCTTCACCTCCGCTATCCGTGCTGGCCGGAGCCACCCCGTCGCTTTGGCGGAATAGGGATGTCGACGACCTTCACCCTATCCTTGGCTGCTACTTTCCGGTGTCAGGATCGAACACCGGCGGCCGGGCTTCAGCCTTTCGGACTACCCTCTGCATCTGGCCGCACCCCGTGGTCTGCAATACAGCACCGACGCCACCGTCTGCCTTTCGGCTTACCGTCCATCGCTACCGTCCCGCGAGCCGTTATGCGCGGGATCACTTGGTCGAGGGCACAACTACCGCATATCGTAGATTACCGTTAATCATAATACCTTATGTTGCGCGAAGTCATGGCCATGATTTCAACCACGACGCTGACGATCTCGTAGTCGGTGAGGCCAAGGTCGGACTGCCATGCACGGACCTCGATCATGTCCTCGGCCATGCCGAGCCTGCTGCCGTCCGGCGCCCTCACGCCGGTGAGGACATCGGGAAGCCCGATGGCTTCGAGGATGCGTTCCCGCAGAGCGTGGCCTCTGCGGCGAGCAGAGGAGGCTGGTCGCCCTCGCGGGCGTGAGAACGCGGACGGGCATCACCGCCGTTATCCTTTTCACTTGGCGACAACGTCTGCCTTTGCTTTGGCAAATTCGTAGCATTTGTCAGTATGATAATATCCTTTTTCAATGCCCTAGATTGTCCCCCCTTTTCGCCGGAGGCGCTTCGTTTCGCGGCAATCGAGATCGCTTTCTGGTACTCCCGATCCAGCCGTTTTTTGCCGATCCTGTCTCCTTCCACGTAGAAGAAGTGCTCGATGGCATCCCAGACCATGTGCCAGCGGCGGGGAGAAACGCGGGCGATCCGCGCCAGTTTATGTCGGATCCAATGGGAAAAAACCCGGGGCTGTTGATCGAAACCCAGCGCTGTCTGCTGTCGATCTCACGCTCACTCATTTACTACGAGTCTGCGGGTGAGGCAAAGATCAACCTCGGGCATCTCCAGCACCCGTGCACAGACTACATGAAATTGACCAAGCTCGCGTCAGCGGGATAGTCTAAACCCGTCCGGAAAACCTGAATCGCTCACGAGAAAGTGTCGTTCCGCCCTCAGCCGGAACCGACCCCGGACCAACCATCACGCGGAAATACGCCTTGCGGGCTTGAGCGAGGCAGCGAGCGAATTGGTTCTTAGTCCAGACATCTGTTCAGCCAGCAGTAATGCCGTCGTCGGCCCGAGAGTAAACCCCTGATGTCCATGGCCGAAGTTGAACCAAAGCCCTTTGTGATTTGGCGCGGCGCCAACGAGCGGCAGCATGCCAGGCATACAGGGCCGCGTGCCAGACCACGGGGTGGTCTCGACCGGATCCCCCAAATCGAACAAGGTCACGTCCGTCGAGGTTGTGTAATTTCCCGGATGGCCTGAGGTCATGATCAG
>NZ_DAMDHB010000048.1:0-19939 GCF_032102465.1 Haematobacter sp.
CGGGATTACACCGTCGAAGGCGCTGAAATTACACCACGTGCGCGGACGCTAACCACCCGCGGTGTCATAGATGCTGTCGGCTGTGACGCTGCTGATCCGCTCTTGCAGCGGGATCTGCGCTAGCAAGTCGGGCAGACGGGCGCATTCCCGATGCGGTTACTGGCCATCTCCACCGCGCGGACTTCCAGAGTTTCTGCATCAATTCTGATGTGGATGTTGCGCCGCTGGCGAAGGCGTCTGCCCCTCGCGCGTTCTGCTGCGTCGCTCATCAAAGGGCGGCTTCGGAGAGTGCGGCAATGCAGCAACCCGAGGGACCAAGGGCGGCTTAGGGACGGTCTGCCGTCGGCACTCGGCACCGATCTGGTCCGGAGGGGAGATAAGCGCCGTCATAAAGACTTTGGTGGCGCTGTCTTCACGGCCAGGTCCAATACGTCCCAAGCGCGTTCAGGCATCTGACTGACATTGAAGCGCATGAGACTGGCCGCAGACTGTGAGGGACTGAATATATTCCCCGGCGCAAGCACGATGTTGTGCTGCATCGCTGCCCGCGCGATCTCTGCCGCATCTCTGCCATCGGGCAATGCACACCACAGATAGAAGCCGCCTCGCGGCATCAGTCAGGGCACGATCCCCATGGGACCCAGACGGGCCGCCACATCTTTGCGGGCGCGGGACAAACGACGCCGGATGCCCTCGACGTGCTTGCGATAGCTGCCATCGCAGAGAGTCGCATATCGGGGGCTTGCCCGCGGCGGGATCGCGGGGGTGGGCCAGTTGCAGCTCTTGCAGCCCTTTTTCGGGCTGGCGCTTGCTGGCCTTCTGCTTGACGAACCTGTCGCCTGGGCAATGATCGCCGTGACAGCATTTGTTGTCCTCTGCGTCGCGGGTGCAAAATGGTTCGCGTGATGGAAATCCCTTAGCGAAAAGGCATTCTCGCGTATCGTGCCTCTCATCGCCGCAGCGGGTCACTAAGCCCGTCCCAGACAATGGCCGGGTAAGCCGAACGGCCAGCCGTGTGCGCAGGGCCGAAGGTCTGTCGCGCTCCGCTGTTGACCAGGAGCCGGGCGTTTGACGTAAGGTCGATGGCCGCGGGGGAGCGCTGTGGAGCGCGGTCATGCGCGATTCATGGGGTGCTGACTGCCTGGGTGGGGTAACTCCTCCGGTCTGCCCGGCGTCAGATCCCGCGCCTTCGTGCCGCGCCCTGCGCACCCCGATTTTTTGGCTCGAACTAGCGATTTTGCGAGCCAATGCCCACCACATACGTTTTTTGCCGGGAAGGACCCGTGGCCATGGATCAACGTAACTGGTACGGAAGGGCGGCCCCTCAGCCAAGATCGGCCGCGCCTTCCTGAAACAGCACGGCACCGTGTAACGGCGCCCCGCACCGTCCCCCCGAGGGGCGGCGCACCACCCTAGACACGGATCAGACCCGCAAGCAAGTTCCTCAGAGGAGGCCTGGAATTGCTTGTTGCGGAGCGAGATCAATGGAACCGGATTATATCGGACTCAATGTTGACTGGCGAGCTTCGCTCCAGTTCACGCCCAGGGTTTCTCTGTTCAATTGCCTACAACCTAGAATGGGCCATCAGAGCCTATGTAGTAGCGCAGGGCGGCGACCACGGGTCGTCAGGTAGAAGGGAACATATAAACCAGAAAGACCCGCTCATCGGCTTTCCCAGGCGCTCTGAGAGTCCCACTGGCGGTGGCCGCGGCTGCTCCTATCCAGACCGCCTCGGAGTGTCGTTCAGATCGCCCCGGGATTCGAGCGCCTGCTGGATCGTCATCCTCCGACGCTTCGTCATCGCGCGGACACCTTGCATTTTCTGAAATCGAGGCCGCCCGCGGTCAGCCCGCTCGTACCCGTGCGGCCATCCGAACACTGCCAGACCAATACCGCGGACTTTTGCCCATCCTTGCGAACGTACGGCTCGGACCCGATCATCTTGATCGTGCGGCCCTTGGTGTAATTCAGCACCGTGCCGATGGGCGGGACGGCGGGAAAGCAGAATTCGAAAGTCATGTGCAAAACCTCGATCCGTGGGAAGCCGCGCGCAGCCTCAGGTGGAGCGGCAATGAACCCTCCCGGTTGGGTAAGGGGGAGGGTGTAAAACACCCCCCTTTACCCCTCCGGAGGAGGGGGGTTGGAAGGCAGGGGGCTGGAAGGGGAGATGAACGGGGGTGGAACGGGGGTGGAAGAGGGTTGGAACGCCCCGCACGAGGTGCGGAGCGCCCCAGAAGCCTCAGGAAGCGAGTTCCACCAGCTGTGCCCGCTGCTTGGATGCCGGGCCGGAAACATGGTTCGCGATCCGCCCTGCCTCCAGCAGCGTCTCCATAGCGACCCTAAAGCCGCGCTTCGAAACCCCCTCGGATTTCGGATGCGTCGCGAACACGTTGGGCGCATAATTTTGCCCGCCACCGCTGTTCACGCGACGCCCCTGCGACGTGAACAACCGCAGAAGCTTCAGGAACACCCGCTCGGCCTTGGACGCCGTGATCTTCTTGTCGAGCCAGCCCGGCGTGTATTCCGGCGCGTCCGGCTCGAAGACGCCCTCCCGCCAGGTCAGCGTGATTTCCTCACCCTTCGGCCCGTAGTTGGCCTTCTTGGTCGAGAGCATCCGCGCGTCGACGTTGGCCTCCTCCCCACCCACGACCACGCGCTCCAGGTAGAGCCGGGAGCGGACGGAGTTATTCCATGCGGTCGAGCCGGACACCCCGGAGCCATCGCGGAGCCCGGCCTGCGAAGGGTGGGCGAGCAGCACCACCGCGCAATCGTGCTTGATGGCCAGCGCCCGCAGAAGCCCGATGAACTGCCGCGCCTGTGCCCGGTCGTTTTCGTTGCCGGGGAACAGATCGGCCAACGTGTCCAGCACCACCAGAACCGGCTGCACATCCGCTATGTGCCGGTCGAGTTCGTCGTAGAGCCCGGAGGCCCGCAGCACGCCGGAGCGGCCCTCCTGCACCGCCAGAAGCGCGTCCTCGCCCGCGAGCGACCGCACAGACAGCCGGTCCAGGTCCTCGATATCCACACGGCTGGCCTTGGCAACGACGGCGAACCGCCGATGGAGCTCGTCCGCGTCATCCTCGGCCGACACGAAAACCACCGCCCCATGCATCACCGGACGCCCGATCCACGTTGCAGGGTCAGAAGCCGCCACGGCGACTGACAGCTGCGCCGCGAGCAGGGACTTGCCTGCAGCCCCATCCCCGCCGAGCAGCGTGACGGTTCCGCTCGGGATCATGTTATCGACCAGCCACACCCGGTCGGGAGGATCGACGTTCGCCAGGGCCGACAGCGGGAAGAACACGCTTTCCCGCTTTGGCTCCGCCGCCTGCGGCCCGCCGGGCCGGATCCAGCCGCCGCGCCGGTCATCGGCGGGCAGCGGATCGAACCCCGAGAAATCGTAATCCTCGTTCACGGCCGATCATCCTCGATCACGGGCTCGTCCTTCGACAGGATGGGAGCGGGCTGCTCATCAGGGAGGCAATCGGGGGAATGAACTCCCATCTTCGCCTCAGAGCTCAGAAAACGCACCGGTCCGAGGCGTTCCTCGGCCCACCGGTCGAGTTCCGACACCGGATAGAGCGGCATGCGGCCGATGCGTTGGAAGCCCGGGCCACCTCCACGGCTCGCCATGGTCGCGAGCGTCGCGACAGCGAGGTCGATGCCGTGCTTTTTGAACAGATACTCGCGCGCCGGCTTCCGGCGTAGCCGGGGCGGCAGGAAATCCGGCGAAGAAGAAAGGGATTCCGCGCATGCGAAATCGTTCGCCCCCGCACGGGGCGCCATGTTAGAGACCATTATCCTCATTTCCTTTTGATTGTGAGGGTGAGGCCGGGGTGGTTTTGGTCGGCAAACTTCACCCACCCCGGCCGACTGGTTGCCGGAGATATCCGTCGCGAATGCGAGAGATATTCTGCTCCAGATGACTGCGAGCGCCCTCTGCGGCCTCAGGGCCTTTGCGCCCGCGAATGTCCGCAAGAAACGCCTCCGCCACGGCCCAGCCGTCCCGCTCCATCGGAATGGAGAGGAACGGATCGTCATTCAGAATGCGGCTGTGGCTGAGGTGGCCGTCGCGAAGGCAGATCTCGACCGGCCTTCCTTCGAGGAAGGGCTTCAGCGCCACCGGTGAGTGCCCGACGTAATCGCAGATGTCTTTCTTATCGAAGCCCAGCCGCATCATGGTGAAGGCGAGGCGCGCCGTCAGCGCGTCAGCAAACGAGAACTGGGCAGGGAGACCGCGGACGGTTTTGACGTGATCGAGGAGGCCAAAACGCGACCGATAGCTGCGGAAGGTCTCGGCAGGCATGCCTTCGATCTCGGCGAGCTTCACCGCACCGACAGTCCAGCTGTCCAACGTTACGACCATCTCCGACTCTGCTGCTGTTGCGGTGTGCATGATGCAATTTGCATCATGCACGCGTCTGCGTCAATGGCCTGCTCTTGGAGATCCCTGTCGCTGCAATGCGCCGGCCCCCTTTGAGCGGAAAGTGGGAATGTCCTACGCCGATGCTCCTTTCGGTCTCGGCGTAGGACGGCGATACAATTCGCGGTTCGCGAGAGGCTGCCAGGCGTTATCGCGCGCCGCTTCTGGCTGTAGGCATCAAAGGGAAGCTCTGCGGCGATGCTCAACCGCTGGAGTGTCTGTGGTTAGTCCTCGGACCGTGGCGCGCCAGCCCGGTCGAGAAACTCGGTCAGAGCCCGGAACAAGGCAGCCTGATGACTGATCTCCGCCCCCGCGCAGTGCAACTTGAATCGGAGGTAGGAACTACGGTCAATAATCACCGAAAGCTTTCGACTCCCCGCCCCGCTTGGTGTGCCACGGCTTCCAGCGACGGTATCCTTCTCGCCACCGTCATCGGACCGGTTGACTTCCTGCCTTCCGAGTATGTGCCGGAGATAGTCCCAGAGCGCCGCGATTTCGACCTTTGCTTTCGCCACACGGGTCTCCGATACACCGAGCCCGCGCGCCTCGGCCTCCGCATGGACAGTGCGGAACAGAAGGACAACCGGCGCGACCTCTCCCATTTTCTCTAGTTCCAGTCTGGCTTGCTGGGTCACCGCTGCGCGCGGTGCCTGGGTGAGTACGAAAAGGAACGGCACGCCAAGGCGGCGCGCGGTCTCCGCCGTGGCATCGACCGCGCGCATGTCTTCCGTGGGGCGTACTGGGATCACGACCAGATCGGCGGTCGCAATGGCCGTTTCCTGCGATACGGGTTCTCCCGACGTCGTGTCGATGAGGCAGATCTGGTACCCGCTGGCAGCGATCGTCTGAAGCGTTTCGCCAAGCGCTTCAGGCGCGGGATCGCGACCGAGCATCTCCGGGCCGACCAGGCTGCCTCGCCGGTTCCGCCAGCGACGGAGGCTCTGATCGGCGCACAGGTCGAGACATATCACCGACAGGTCTGCGGTGCTGGCGGCAACGGCAAGGTTGCGGACAAGCGTCGTCTTGCCCACGCCTGCACTGCGGGAGGTGATCACGATTTTCTTCATCCGGGACATCAAAAAACCTATTTATTACGGTATTTTGAGTGATCCATCGGATGCGCACCCGCGCAAGACATCAGTCGCGAAAATCCGGACGGCTCGCAGAAATTCTGCTGGTCGCAACCTCTCTTGCGGACCTGCGGGCGGGTTTGGCGACGGTCCTCGCTCGGGGGTGCCCGACTGTCTGCTGGGCCGTTCCGTAAGGTCTGAACTTCAAAGGCGCGATGTTGGCAGTGTGCTTCAACCGGAGCGTTCCGAGCGACCGAGCACATCGCGGACAACGTCAGGCGGACATCATCCATTGCCCATGGAGGAGTCGGGGCTTCCCGAAAGTGCCTCGAACAAACGAGCCATCATCTCCTCCAATGGCATCGGCTCGCCAAAGGCCGCCTGCGTGATGGCACCAGACCAGAGAGATGTCATCGCCCAAGCGATCTGTTCGGGCGGCACCTGGGGAGAAAGCGCGTGCCGCTCGGTCAGGACGCGGGCGATGCGGGCAAATTCCCTGTGATACGCACTGTGGACCGTTCTGAACCGGGCCGCGAAATCAGCGTCACGGCGGGCATGGAGGTTCAGTTCCACCACCACGAGAGAGGGCATGGGCGCGCGCGCAAGCGCCGCCAGTCGTGGCATCATAAGCTGCAGGCTCTCTCGCAGCGTCAGCCCCTGACCATTCGTGAGAATGTCGTCCATGGAACTGACGAGCGCAGCCATGTGATCCTCCACGAGCGCGATCAGCAGATCATCCTTCGTGGCAAAGTTCGAATAGAAAGCCCCCTGCGAGTAGCCGGCAGCCTCGCAGGTGCCACGAATGGAGGTGGCGGCCAGCCCTTGCGCGGCAATCAACTCCGCGGCCGCCTTGATGAGCCGGTGGCGGGTTTCTGCCTGCATGTCCATACGGCTGCGACGCTTGCGGTCCGGGGAATTGGCCGACTGCGTCATCCTGAATAGTCCCTCTGCCTTCATTCGCTAGAGGGCTAGCACGTGGCGACGGTGCTGGACCAGAACCCGAAAAATGCATGACGCATGAAACTCAAATATCAGTTGATATGTTGACTGGACGGATAGCAGCGAGAGACAGGCCATGACCCCCATCCCTTACAGCGACGCCGTTGAGCAGATTCATCCTGAAGAGGAGGCCCTGACCCGCGAGATTGTAGCCAAAATGCGAGGGAAGCAGGCCGCCGATGCAGAGCGACATCGCCATGCCCATCGGGACGCCCATGCGAAAAGCCACGCGGTGATCAAAGGGCATCTGATCGTGCATGACGGATTGGCGCCGGAACTCGCCCAAGGGATCTTCGCGACCCCCGGCAACCACGAGGTGGTCGCCCGGCTGTCTTCCGCGCCCAGTGACATCCACAGCGATACCATTCCGGCTCCCCGGGGGGTAGCTGTCAAGGTCATCGGGGTGGAGGGTCCGCGCCTCTTGCCCGAGCTTGGCGGCGCCAATCAGGACTTTCTGATGGTGAACTTTCCTACGCTCGCCTTCGGAACCATCGCACACTACAAGGATATGCTCGCTCTGCTGGAGGCAAACGCCGCGGCCCCCGACGTCGTGCAGCGACTGGCTGCCGCTGCGGCGCGGGGTGTCAAGGGTGCAGTGGAGGCACTCGGCGGGCAACCCGGCGCAACGCTCGAGGGGCTGGCGCGTGATCAGGCTCATCCCCTAGGCGAAACCTATCATACGCAGGCGGCGATCCGGTACGGCGACTACGTGGCGAAACTGTCGCTCGCTCCGGTCGGCGACGTCGCAGAACTGACGGACCGGCAGGTCGAGGGCGGATATTCCGCCATGCGCGATGCGATCGCTGAGTGGTTCGCGGTGCGCGGAGCGACCTATGACCTCCGGGTCCAGCTTCAGACGGATCCCGAGGCGATGCCTGTCGAGGACGCAGCCGTCCTGTGGGAGACGAGCCGCTCTCCTCATCTCACCGTCGCGACGCTGCGCTTTGAACCGCAAGAGAGCTATTCACCGCCTCGGCAGGTGTATGGCGACGATCATCTCGCGTTCACCCCATGGAACGGGATTGCGGATCATCGACCTCTGGGCAGCATCATGCGCGTTCGGAAAGCCGCCTACGAATCCTCCTCGGAGCAGCGTCACCGGCTGAATGCCCTGCCGCGTATCGAACCCGCTGCCCTGAGCGACATTCCCGACTGAAGAAACCTGCACTGGAAAGAGGATGACAGCATGACCAAGACGCAAGACCCCCGCCTTGATGACGAAGGTCGGATCGCAGAATTCCGCCGCGTCGCCGCGGAGATCGCGGCTGATGCGCCTGCTCTTGCGAAAATCGCCATCAACTCTCTGATCCGGGACCACAATCCGATTTTCGACGGCAGCTCTCAATCTGCGGGCCGAGCGGGTCGGCAATCGGGAAATGTCTCGGAGCTCACTGCCATCGCGTCGCTGAAACCCGGAGGGGCGGAGCGACTTCGCCGCATTTTCAACCTCACCGGGGGCAATTTTGACGGCGCGCAGAAGGTATCGACGCTCCACGACATGCGCTTCGTGTTCTTTGACGACGATACGCGCATTATCTTTGCCACCACCTATGATGGCGACTGGGACACTTACATCAACGACTTCGCCACCAAGATACCTGCCCTGATGGACCTGCTCTTCGCCAATGTGGAGGGGTGGCCCGGCATCGATTCCCCGGAGGTGAAGGACTTTATCGCCAACCACCAGATCGACGCCGCCGGCTGGTTCGTTGCAAATCCGCAGGTGACCGTGGTGGATGTCCGCCGCCAGCAGCGCATGGAAAAAGCGGTGGAGGAGTTCATGGATACCATGGCCGACAATGCCGAGGCAGACCCGAAGACCCGTGAAGCCATGAAGGCGCTTTCAGACCAGATATCGAAACCGCACGGGGTGGATTACTGATGTCGTTGATGAACAAGCTCCGCAATCGTTTCAGGTCGGACCGTGTCACGTTGCAACTGGACGATATTCAGGCCCTCGTCCTGCGTTCGCGCCCGGAACCTTACGTGGGTCTTCATGCCATGTTGCGTGTCGAGGAGGCAGAAGGCGGGCGCGCCCTTCTTGGCCGGCTTGCCCAGTACATCCCGGCGGCGGGTGACTGGACCGAGGATCTGACCGCCTGGACCGGCGTGGCTGTCAGTCATGCGGGCCTGAAGGCGCTGGGGGTGCCGGAAGCGTCTTTGGAGAGCTTCCCGCTGGCCTTCCGGGAGGGGATGGCCGGCCGCGCAGCCCAGTTGCGCGACTTCGGAGAGAATGCGGCCGAGACCTGGGAAGAAGTCTACCGCGACGAGAATTGCCATATTGCGCTCTCCATCTATGCCGTCGACAAGGAGCGGCTGGATGAGGCTGTCCAACACGCCATGACTGAATACCATGCCTCCCAGGGCGTCACGCTGATTGGTACTCATGAGTTCGGCGCGGACGCTGACGCGAAGAATCCTTTCGGTTTCCGAGATTCCATTTCTCAACCCACGGTGGCGGGCGCGGGGGTAGAACCCCAGCCGGGTCAGGAGCGCGCGATTGCCGCTGGCGAGTTCATTCTGGGGGAGAAGAGCGAGACCGGCGCCCCTGTTGCTATGCCACAACCGAAAGCTCTGGGTCAAAACGGAAGTTTTGTCGTCATGCGCAAATACGATAGTCGCGTGGGCGCTTTCAACGACTTCCTGCGCGCCCATGCCGAGGGGGAGGAGGCCCAGCACAGACTTGCGGCGAAGATGGTGGGCCGTTGGCGCTCGGGCGCGCCACTGACGCTCGCGCCCGATCAGGATGACGAGAAGCTCGGTGCCGATCCCCAGCGCAACAATGATTTCGACTTCGATGGCGACGAGGCGGGGCTGATCTGCCCGCATGCGAGTCACATGCGGCGTCTGAACCCGCGTCATGGTGAACTCACCATCCTGACGGATGAGAACATCCACCGTATCATCCGCCGCTCCTCCACCTTCGGCCCCAAGTGGACGCCTGACGTAACCACTGCCGATGACAGGGAGGGAGAGCGGGGCATATTTTTCATCTTCATCAGCGCGCGAGCCTATGACACGATCGAATTTCTCCAGCAGGAGTGGATCAACCGCGGCAATTTCATCGATCTGGGAGAGGAGCGCGACCCAATTGTAGGCCTGCATGAAGAACCGGGCTCCTTCACCATCCCTTCCGAACCTGCCCGCCGCCGCGTGAATGGGATCACGACTTTCAATCGCCTGCGAGGCGGTGAATATCTGTTCATTCCCTCCCTTACCGCCCTTCAGTGGATTGCAGGGGCCGGATGGGAATAGGGTCAGGATGCATTGATTTCAGTCGCCCTGCGTGCTTCACGGCTCGAAAAGCGGAGCGGTGACATGAGCGACCTTTACTGGCCGACCGCCGAGCAGATCGCCAAGCTTTCCCCTTTCTTTCCGAAGTCGCATGGTAAGCTGCGGGTCGATGACAGGCGGGTATTGAGTGGTATTATCTTCACAATCGCAATGGCTTGCGTTGGCGAGATGCTCCTGCCGCCTATGGTCCGCATAAGACGCTCTACAGCCGGTGGAAGGGGTGGAGCGAGAAAGGCATCTTCGCCCGGATGATGGCCGGGTTGGCTGCGGAACACGGTGAGCGAAAGACCGTGATGATCGACGCGACATACCTGAAGGCCCATCGAACGGCGACCAGCATGGCCGCCAAAAAAGTGGGCGCGGTCGCCTGATCGGTCGAACAAAGGGCGGCATGAACACAAAACTTCACGCCGTCTGCGACAGCCAGGGGCGACCGATCGACCTGTTCGTCACCGCCGGGCAGGTCAGTGACTACATAGGCGCGCGGGCGCTGCTCAGCAGCCTGCCAAAGGTCAAAGGGTTGCTCGGGGATCGCGGCTATGACGCGGACTGGTTTCGGGAAGCGTTGCAGGACAAAGGGATACGCGCCTGCATCCCCGGCCGAAATCAGCGCAAGACGCCAGTCAAATATGACAAGCGCCGCTACAAGCGGCGCAACCGGATCGAGAGCATGTTCGGCAGGCTCAAGGATTGGAGGCGCGTCGCGACCCGATACGACCGCCGCTGCCCCAAGGTCTTCCTCTCGGCCATCGCCTTCGCCGCAACCGTCATCCACTGGTTATGAATCCTGACCCTAACCACCGTTAAATATAACAGGAACAGTAAGATTCAAGAAAACTGCATCCCCTTTCACTCGGTTCTTCGCCGAAAGTTCATGATACCATCGCATATCGATCGCGATCGGCCTCCCCCCCCAAATGCCAGACCAACTCGCTGTTGGTCCTATTGCGGATACACGTCCCTTAAACGGACCGAGAACTGCTCCTTCCCCCCTGTCACTAGTTATCTGCTCATAATGGTATCCCACTAAGCCTATCTTCCATGCGCCTATTTTTTTCCTTATGCCACCCTCGAAATGCATCTCGTTGCCCGTTCGATAATCGGTAGCCGAGTTGTTTCCGTTAAACGTAATGCCCAAAGCACTATCAATCTGCCAATCACTCGTACCTAACCAAGTAAGACCTGCAGTGATATCCGCACCCCAGCGATTAAAAGATATATTAGTGGATCGTTTCGATTGATAATCTCCGACGGGCAAGTTAAGCAGAACATTCACAGAGCTATGCCATGCGCCCGAATCCCAGCCTAAGCCCGCTCCGATTACTGGATCTCCAACCAGAAAACTGTCTGTCTCTTTGCTGTCTGAAAGGATATTTCCGTTGGGAGCTGTAAGCTGAGCGCCAACTGTGGCCTGTTTCCAACCTACTGGCAGCGTGGTAACGATGTAGGGTCTTCCGCCAAATACGGTATCACCCTGAAATGCCCAAAGACTTGTGATTAAGCCCATGAGCGCGTCACCATTAAGATCTACATCAAGGCGACCTCCTTGCGGTATATTTGATGAAGCATTTCCAGCATACCCGTAAACGCCAAATTGTAGGTACTTTCCCGGCGGGGGAACAATCCCCGCGTCAATGGATCGGCTCCCTAATAGATAAAAACCAGAACCGCCCTCGGCAGTTAGCGCGGGCGTGGAGATACTCATTGACGCAAACAGAGCGCTCACGCCCACGATTAGAAAGTTATTACCTCTTATGAGAGCCGAACCATCGTCACAACGTGCTTGTCCAGCCATCTCTCATTATCTCCATATTAGTTGATTTATTGCGATTTCACTTATGGGATATGTCAACTCGTAGAGATTCCACCGCGCCAGCTATTAAATGCATCTTTAACTATCGACAAATGAAGAACGAACGGGACAGACAATTACTACCCGTTAATATTCCGTCTAGTTCAATTTATAACGTTACTCAAACCTTATAGTATCCTACGCTCACTTTCACACCTGTCTCTTAGAAGGTCATAAGTCAGTATTCACCGCCAAACCATACCCATATTTTGCATGCTAAGTAGTCTATTAAACGAACGATAGTTCTAACAATTTAGACGATCCCTGTACTTCAAAATCTTCTCTATTAATCATATCTCGAGATGAATTAGTAACATCCAGCAGATCAGAAAATATGGAACGATTGCGTCAGCGAAGCCATCGCCGTCTTTAAGACATCTTTATTATGCACTTATCCAGACGTAAGCGATCAGTAAGAAATAGAAAGAAATCTTCTAATTGATTTCAAAATATCAGAGGCGCGAGGGGGCCTATTCGACGACAATTCTCGCATCTATCAAATAGGCCCACCTTTCTACCTAAGGTCGACAGTTACATGTTCGATCTTTCCCGTAAATTTGAATGGTGCGGCATATGAGTAATCTACCGGCGTCCCCAGATCTTCGCCGATGTCTTGCCCCTCGAAAATCGAGTACTTTATCGCTGGCGTTCTCTCCACCCGTCCTTCTGCGACGGTGTCGCCGTTTACGAGCAGGCTCATTATGCCGCCCTTTCCGGTGCCGCCGCCATCGTAATCGAAGTTCAAGGTCAGTACGCTTTTACCTTCTGGAATATCTTTTGAAGACTCTACGCGATAACGTTCCCGATCTACAAAATTATGAATGCCAATTAACTTGTGATCTTGAATAAGAAACGCCCAGCCAGCAGTGTTACCGCCTTGCGTGTAAAGCACACCTTGCGCACCACCTGCGGGAATATCCACATTCACAGCTATGGAAAATGACTTATTTTTAAGATCAGGTGCCGATCCTTCAGGAAGGCCTACGAGCCGTGTGGTGTATTCGAAAGTCTTACGATCGCCGCCGAGCCGTGGCCGTCCGCTAACCTGATCAGAAAGGCGTGACGCACGCCAGTCCAGTGGAAGTACGTCGTTACGAGCTGCCTGCGCCCACCACAAGTCCTGCAATTGCCGAAGTCTGTCAGGTTCTTGCTTCGCCAAATCCTTTGCCTGCGAGAAGTCCTCATCGAGGTGATAAAGTTCCCAGACCGTCTTATCCACATCAACATCGGCGTTCATTTCCCAGGGCTTTACCGCGAGGGAGGAAGCCATCCAGCCGTCCTGATAAATAGCCCGATTGGTGCCCAGTTCGAACATTAGTGAGTGCCGGCGCTCTTTGGCTTGGGCGTCATCAAATGTATAGGCAAGGCTGATTCCTGATATAGGCTTTTGGGTAATGCCGTTGAGAGAGTCTGGTGGTTGGATGCCTGCAGCCTCCAAGATAGTTGGGAAAATATCGGTGACATCGGCAACCTGGTCTCTCAAGCCTCCCGCGTCGGTGATGTGCCCGGGCCAGGAGATGAGCAACGGATTACGTGTTCCGCCCAGATGCGAGGCGACAACCTTCATCCACTGAAATGGTGTGTTCATGGCCCACGTCCAGCCAGCCGGAATATGATTGTAGTGCTTCTCGGTACCAAGGTCGTCAATGACCGCAAGAGTTTCCTGCCAGGTTGGAGGAGCGTTGTTATTATTGGCCAATTCGTTATGGCTTCCTTCGATGCCGCCTTCGGCCGACGCACCGTTATCCCCAACGACATAGATCGTCAGCGTATTATCGGCCCCCGGTAATTGGGAGGCAGCCTCCATGATGCGCGCCATCTCAAAATCGCAATGTGCCCCATAGGCTGCGAAGAGTTCCATCTGCCGCGCGTGCAGTCGTTGACGTTCCGGCGGGAGGCTATCCCAGGCGGGCAGATCGGCCGGGCGAGGAGTGAGTTCGGTATCCTGCGGAACTACGCCGAGTTTTTTTTGCCGCTCTATCGTCTGCTCGCGGTACCTGTCCCAACCCATGTCGAACTGACCCTTGAACCGATCTCGCCAATCAGCCGGCGGTTGATGGGGCATGTGAGTGCAAGCAGGCGCGACATAAATGAAATATGGCCGCCCCGGGTCGATCTGTTTGATTGTCTGCATCCAGTTAATTGCGTGGTCTGCAAGGTCAGTTGTGAGGTGGTAATCCGGATCATCAGGTGGTATCACTCGGACACGATTCTCCGTCAGGACAGGTTTGAGCTGACTGATATCAGCCGCGTTGAAACCATAGAAATAGTCAAATCCCCACGCGTTCGGACGACGATCAAATGGCCCGACCTCACTTACCTCCCAAGTGGGTGTATTATGGTTCTTTCCAATCCACGCCGTCGCATAACCATTCTGTCGTAAAATCTCGGAAATGGTGCCAGTGCTGCGCGGTATCATAGCCGTATATCCGTCATATCCCGTTGCAAGCTCTGTGATCATTCCCGTTGCCGCGACATGGTGGTCTCGTCCGGTGAGAAGCGACGCCCGGGTCGGCGAGCACATGGCTGTTGTGTGAAAGCGGTTGTATCGCAACCCTTCCGACGCAAGCTTATCCATTCCTGGTGAAGACACGCCGCCGCCAAAAACATCAAATTGTCCGAACCCAACATCATCAAGCATGATCAGGAGAACGTTGGGGGCCCCTTCGGGCGGCTGAACTGGTTGAGGGAATGTCGCGGGATCGGAGTCATTTATGGTTCGTCCCACCTGCCCTTGGAAACGGAAATCCGGTGCGGGAAGCGACCTCGTCTCCGATGCTTGAGCAGCGGATTGCGCCGAAGCACCCTCCGCTGTAGCAAGGCAAAGTGCGCTGGCAGTTGCAAGAAATGCCGAGGCGCGAAGAACGCGAGAATAAGTTCTAGTTGAACATATCCCTGATCTCATTGTATCAGCTCCCTAGATTGTTTGCCCTTGGACCGCTTAGGGCAAATATTTCACTGGCTTTTCATTACACAGTTTATCCTACCATTGTCGTCGCCTTGCCCGAGACAGCCCCGCTCTATTCTTGTGGCTTCTCACGCAACACACATCGAAAACCGAGATGGCTGGTCGATGTATCTACAGCTTCTCCGTGCCGCGCGGCGGGGCGATAGCGGCAGCAGTAGTTTGGTGCACAGAGATGAGAGCCGCCCTTAATAACCCGCCGCGGAATGCGAATAGCTGGTTGATCAGGATCAAAGCTCTCTTCCATCGGCACACCGCGCGGATTTTGCGGAATGCAGCAAGGTTTATCCCCATCTTGGAGGCGTGAAGCCGAGAACCAGTCTTGCGTCCACTCCCAGCAATTCCCTATCATATCGTGAATGCCATAACCGTTTGGGGGGAAAGCCGTAACTGGAGAGGTGCGTTCGTATCCGTCCAAAGCTAAATTCTCGACCGGAAAATTACCCTGCCAAGTATTTGCCATTTGTCGACCGTCTGGAAATAGGTCATCTCCCCATGCAAATTCTTTTCCATCAAGACCACCACGCGCAGCATACTCCCACTCCGCCTCCGTAGGCAGTTCCTTGCCGGTCCATTGCGCGTAGGCAAAAGCGTCAGCATAAGAAACATGCACCACGGGATGGTCGTCCAGACCATGGATGTTACTGCCCGTCCCATAAGGATGACGCCAATCGGCCGCTCTAAGGAATATCCACCATTGACGCCAATCGCGAAGATCAGTTATGTCAGCGCGAGGAGAGAAAACAAGTGAACCAGCGAAAAGCATTTTTGGCGATATGCCCGGATAATTCTGAGGGCGAGGTCTGCGTTCTGCTGTGGTCACGTGACCGGTCGATTTAACAAATCGTCTGAATTGCGCGTTAGTGACCGGTGTCGTATCAATCCAGAAATCGTCCACCCTTACATAATGAATGGGAGCCTCTTCAGGATAATGCTTATTTGAGCCCATACGAAAGGTTCCGCCCGCAACCCGCGTCATGTCGATGACGCGATTTTTGCCTTGTCTCACTCGAGAATGACTTTGGTTGCGTCGCGCTATATCTGACATCGTTTGGCGTTCCTCAAAGTACGGAAAGAAAATCGAGCTTCTTGACGCTACGCATCTCTCCGGCGGCTTTTCACCAGAAAATGGTATTAAACAGGATCCTCTAACTATTTTAACAGGGAGAGCGACATTATTTATATGAGAGACGTATTCTGCAAATTCCTTGCCTCAAATCCGCAAACTGTAGGATACCCTGTTGCGCCAGGGCAGAAGCGGTTAAAAACAAAATGAAGCCAAGCGTGTTGGATGTCGAACCTCAACGTACTGCATCAGTGTAAGTCTGGATAGATACGTGACCAATCTTTGGCCATGTCTATAACAATCCAGTTTTTAGTCGGCGCGTCGATAAGTGCTTGTTGAAGCAATCCAACCTTGCTTTCCTTGTCATATGCGTATTCACGTACTGCATCGGTGTGGTGAATGATGACGCCTAGGTGTGCACCTGCGCTGCTGGTCACATAGTCTAACATCTGATAGTCACCGTCAGAATTCCCGAAAGCAATTACCGGACGCTTTCCAATATGACGGCTGATTCCCACCGGTTTGCCTTCCTTGTCATCGATGAAGAATACCTCTGGTTTACGCATGATTTCTGGCTTTCCATCAATCACTTGATATTCGAGGCCAATCTGTGACCCCACGACCTGCTGTGGCGGGATACCATAAGCCTTCTCTACCCAAGGCCGCATAAAATCCACCCCGCCACCAGAGACGATCCAAGTCTGAAAACCATTGTCGCGGAGGTAATCGAGCATTTCAACCATTGGCTGAAATACAAGACTGTCATAAGGTCGATTAAATCGAGGGTGCCGAGCAGTCGCCATCCAGTCTCTTACGATTTCTGCGAAGGCTTCTTCTGTCATTCCTGCATGGCTTACAGCAACCAGTTCCATAAGGTCTCTTTCCGTATTCGCAGGCAGAGCACTAAAATCTCCCTCGAGTACTCCTTTGAACGGAGGTTGTTCCTTCCACTCAGGATGATGAGCAGCCATTTTCAAAATGCGGTCGAACAAAAAGGCAGCTTGAAAGTACATCGGCTGCTCTGTCCAGAGCGTGCCATCATTATCGAAGGTTGCAATCCGATCCTCCGGTGCGATCCATTGTGGTCCATTTTCGGATGTTGCGGCGGTTACAAAGTCGACAATCGCCGCTTTCGCCGGACCATCGTTCCACGATGCCAGGTCCTGAGCAATGGCAGGGAGGGGTAGCACAGCGATAGTGGAGCAGATCAAACTGAAAACTCTCATCCTTTTTCCTCCATCTTGCACTCCATCATGGTCAGCGCATCACCCATGGCGCCCTGGATTTATTTAACGCGATTAATGACCGGAGATTTCCCTTGGTTATCCCTTCAAACCTCTTATCGTGAAAGCTGTATGTTGATACCCGCGAAAACTTGCCACTTGGGTTGGGCTGGACCCTCGTGCCAGAGGGTGTATTGCGGCTCTATGAACAGGTTGATGGTGGTAGTCCGGCTGATCGGAATGACTCGACCAGCCCCGAAGCCGACGGGTATAGCATAGTCTCCGTTCTGCAGATCGAAATTCCACGTAGCTCCGGAGCGTAGGTACCATCCATTGGGCAAGTTGTAGTTTGCGATCGGCTGAACGGTAAGCAGATGGACGTCCTCTCGGTCTCCGTCACCGGCGAAAGAGGTCTGCCAAGTAACGAGGCCACCCAGAATCCCCCATGTCTCTGGAGCAATGACCAGGCCAGCAAGCCCTGCTTGCCACTTACCAGCACCAAGTAGGTCGTCGCTCGCCGTCGGCAACACCAACAGCGCACCTACGCCATAATCCACCTTCCCGGACGCGAAAGGTACGATGTTCATGATGGTAAGGTCGCCCAACCCTGTCTTGTGGCCACTGGTAAAGTTCGGGGCCGTGGCAATGGGCAGTGTGAAGCGAAACAACTGGCCACGACCGAAAGCCTCAAACGGGATCACGCCTCGGAAAAGCAACTGGTTAGCCCAACGATCGTCCAGATCGTAAAACCGGGGCACGTAGTAATCATGCAGGTTCAGCGTGATCTTGGGCGTCAGCGGGTTGTTTGCCTCGTTCTGATCTAACTGTTGTGCTTGCGTGAGATTTGCTGAAAGGGCTAACGCGCAGGCTACGAGATACGGAACTAACCGGGTCATCGCCATCTCCTTTGCTGCCGGCGCTGCAACCGAACCACTTACGGCGGTCGGGAGCCCAGCTTTGGAAGAACACGTTGCCGCCTTCAGACGAAATCACAAACTTCAGCACGTTCGTTGCGCGCAAAAGGCTTCGATAGCTGCTTGTGTTGAACGGTCTTTTGCCGCTCGGACTTTTAACCATTCCCATTTCGCCTCCTCCGGTGACCGGAAGAGATCACAGACTCTTTGCTGAGCAGCGCAGCGAGGTACCCTCCGTCGACCTCAAGAAAACTTGCTTATAATCATCATTCTATGGATAAAAGTCTCTGAGACTTCGCAGAATTGCGTAATGTGAACGCATTTTTGTATGATGGTTTCACTATGGAAAAGCTTGCCCGCCAACAGATCGTCGAAGTTCTTTCCAGCAGGGGATGGCTGTCCTCCCAGTCGGAGAGTTTTCGGAACGACGTCTTCAACTTGGGAGTCTCTCAGTATTTTTCCGCAGGCAGCGTGATCTACAGGGTTGGGGATGCGCCCGGCGGTGTCTACGGCGTGGTGTCGGGGGGGTTGCTGGCGAGCCTTTCCGTACCCGATGAGGTGCCCCGCCCGATGCAGTTCGGCACTCCCGGCGGGTGGGTTGGCATAATGCCTTTCTTTGATGGCGGCGAGCGCCGAGCGACGTTGCAGGCTGCAACAAGCTGTCTGCTTTTCCATTTGCCCTTGAACGCGATGGAAGCGATGGTCGCGAAGAACCCGGAAGCTATCCGAGCATTTGGCCAGATCGCCACAGCAAACCTGCAGAGCATGGTGGAGTTGCTGCATATCCTAATGCTTCCGAATGCCGAGCGTCGCATAGCGGCAACCCTTTTTCGCGCAGCCCGCAGCAAAATGGTCGAGCTTCCTCTCACGCAAGCAAATCTTGCGGCCATGGCAAACACATCGACGCGTCAGGTCAGCGCCAGCCTGCGGGAATTTGCAGAAGCCGGTCTAGTCCGGACCAGCTATCGCGCGATCAGGATTCTTGATCTCGATAGACTGGGCGTCCTCGCAGCCACGGAGCATGATCATGACTAGGCTCCCAAGCCTATTGATTTCGGTCTTTTGGCGTGATTCAGGTTCAGCGAGGAGACCGTGATCGATGAGCAATCTTACTGGCTGAGGGACACGCAGATGGAGCGCCTGAAGCCGTTCTTTCCGAAGAGCCATGGCAAGCCCGCGTCGATGACCGCCGTGTTCTTAGCGGCATAATTTGGCTCAATCTCAATGTTTTAAGGTAGTTTGACGCGCGTAAGAAATACGGTCCGGCCAAGACCCTCTATGGCCGCATGGTGGTGGGCCCTGATTACGGTGTTGTCAGTCACCTGGAGCTTGTCGGGCGCGAGCTTCGCGTGGTTCAAGGCATCCAGGATGTACTCCCACGGCCCGTCGAGCGTCCAGCGCCGGAACTGCCGGTAGACAGATGACCATTTGCCAAACTCCTCTGGCAGGTCCCGCCAGGGCGCACCGGTCCGCGCGATCCAGAAAATGCCATCCAGAACAAATCGATGGTCTGCAGGCTTGCGCCCGTTCGGATGCCGGACGGCTCGGATGAAGCCCTCAAAGAATGCCCATTCGTCGTCGGACATAAGGTCGCGTGCCAAGCTCATCTCCCAAGTAGAGATGAGCTTGAATCATAGGCCGGCTGCCAGCGGAATCCCTTTTGTCAACACGACCTAGCACAACCATATCGCAGTTCTGCCGTCATGGTGCTTACGCCGTTCCCCTTCCTGAAGTCGATGCCCTTGCCTCCGGTCAGCGCCAGTACCTCGTGCTTGACCCCATGGGCTGTGCCTTGATCGCTCCGGCGTCGACTCTCGGCAGTTCATGCAGGGATAAGGCTTTCCGGCATCCACGAACTATAGCGTCCCGCGCAAGGCAGGCGCGCTCCGCATTTGCTGTCGTCTGAGCGGTATGCGATGCTGGATCGCGAGAAGGGTGGAGGGCGCGGGCTATAGTGCGGACTGGACTCCCGTTTACATCGTTCGATACGACCGTCATGACGTCCCGTCCTCCTCCGATCTGTGGCGGGAGGTGGTGCGCGGCGCCTATGACCTCTCCGTCTCGGATCGCGCGCAGCGGTCACGTCCGTCAAGGTGGTGTAATTTCCCGGATGGCCTGAGGTCATGATCAGG
>NZ_DAMDHB010000049.1:0-19831 GCF_032102465.1 Haematobacter sp.
CGCTCGGATACAGGCGATCTTCACCTCAAACGACACGCCACTTGGGGAATGCAGGTTTATGGGATGAACTTCGCCAATATGCCTGAACTCGAGACTCGTTTCGGCTATTACGTCGTGCTGATCGTGATTGCCGCGGCCTTTACCTGCGCTTCAAGATCGCCCGATGGCTGTAGGAGGGGCACAGCGCGATTGCGGCCGGCGCTGTCACAAGCCTGTTGTGGCCCGTCGCCTAGATGAGGGCGACTCGGAGGTTCGCGATGTTTTCTCTGGCCAACAAGAAGGTTCTGGTTGTCGGCATCGCCAACCGCGATTCGATCGCCTGGGGCTGTGCCCGCGCCTTCCGCGCCCAGGGGGCGGACCTGGCCGTGACCTGGCTGAACGCCAAGGCCGAGCCCTTCGTCCGGCCCCTGGCCGAGGAACTGGAGGCCCAGATCGCCATGCCGCTCGATGTCGGCCAGCCCGGCCAGACCGAGGCGGTGTTCCAGGTCATTGCCGACCGCTGGGGGCGCCTCGACACGCTGCTGCATTCCATCGCCTTTTCGCCCAAGGCCGACCTGCACGGCCGGGTGGTCGATTGTTCCGCCGAAGGCTTCGGGCTGGCGATGGACATCTCGGTCCATTCCTTCCTGCGCATGATCCGGCTGGCCGAGCCGCTGATGGGCGCGGGCGGCTGCTGCCTGTCGGTGTCCTTCTTCGGTGCCTCGCGCGTGGTCAGCCATTACAACATGATGGGTCCGGTCAAGGCGGCGCTGGAAAGCGCCACGCGCTATGCCGCCGCGGAATTGGGCAACAAGGGCATCCGCGTGCACGCGCTGTCGCCGGGCCCCTTGGCAACGCGCGCCGCCTCGGGCATCGACCATTTCAATGAACTGCTGGACGCGGCCGCCCGACGCGCGCCCACGCACCAACTGGCCTCGATCGAGGATGTGGGGGCGATGGCCGCCTTCCTCGCCTCGGACGAGGCACGCAACCTGACCGGCGGTGTCCATGACATCGACGGCGGATTCTCGATCACTGCCTGAGGAGTGCCGGATCATGGCCAGTCTTTTCGAACTGTTCGACCCCAAGCTGCAACCCGCCATCCCGCGGGTTCAGGGCGATGCCATCGAGCGCCTGCAGGAAAACCTGGACGCCACCCGCGCCGAGGCCGAGGCCATGGCCCAGACCGGCAAGCTTCAGTCCACGGCGGTGTCGCGCCACAGCCAGCGGATCATGGAAACCCATTCGGAACGCACGCGCCGGCTGATGCAGGCGGGCCAGGCGCTGATCGAGGGGCTGACGCATTTTCAGGCCCAGGGCCGGCTGGCGACCGCCTTGCAGGAATATCAGCGCGACGCGGCCGAACGCGCGGTGCTGACCGCCGACACGCTGCGCAAGCGCGGCGACATCTTTCTGGAACACGAGGCGGCGAACTGCCCGCCGGTGCTGATCTATGACCATGAGCTGGTCATGGACGGGGCCGACATGGCCTATCCCTGCAACTACATGCTGCTGTGCATCCTGCCGCCCGAAGGCGTGACCATCGACGACAGCAAGCGGCCCTATGTGATCATCGACCCGCGCGCCGGTCACGGGCCCGGCATCGGCGGCTTCAAGACCGACAGCCAGGTCGGCGTCGCCATGCGCGCGGGCCATCCGGTCTATTTCGTGGCCTTCCGCTCGCGCCCCGAGCCGGGGCAATACCTGTCCTATGTCACCCGCGCCGAGGCCGCTTTCGTGCGCGAGGTGATGCGCCGCCACCCCGAGGCCCCGAACCCCGTCGTCACCGGCAATTGCCAGGGCGGCTGGGCCACGCTGCTGCTGGCTGCGATGAACACCGACCTGACCGGCCCGATCGTGGTGAACGGCGCCCCGGTCGCGCCCTGGTCGGGCAAGGTCGGGCAGGATCCGATGCGCTATAACGCGGGCGTCCTGGGCGGCACCTGGCTCACCATGTTCCTGTCCGACCTGGGCGGCGGCATCTTCGACGGCGCGCATCTGGTCCAGAACTTCGAGGCGCTGAACCCCGGCCGCACGCTGTTTCGCAAATATACCGACCTGTTCCGCGACATCGACAAGGGCGACAAGACGTTCCTGGAGTTCGAGAAGTGGTGGGGCGGCTTCTTCATGCTGACCGAGCCCGAGATCAAATGGATCGTCGAGCAGCTTTTCATCGGCAACCGCCTGTCCAAGAACGAGGCCCGGATCGAGCCGGGCCGCCCGGTCGATCTGAAGGCGATCCGCGCGCCGATCATCGTCTTCGCCAGCCATGGCGACAACATCACCCCGCCGCAGCAGGCCCTGAACTGGATCGCCGAGACCTATGCCGATGTGCAGGAAATCCGCATTCGCGGCCAGCGTATCGTCTATATGGTCCATGACCAGGTCGGCCATCTGGGCATCTTCGTGTCCTCGCAGATCGCGCGCCGGGAACATGCCGAGGTCGCCTCGACCCTGGAAACCATCGAGGCGCTGGCGCCCGGCCTTTACGAGATGCGCATCGAGGACGTGACCGAGCGCGACGGCAAGAAGATCTTCACCGTCAGCTTCGCCGAACGCAGCCTGGACGATATCCGCGCGCTGGATGACGGCTTTGCCGACGAACGCCCCTTCGCCGCCGTGGCCCGCGCGTCCGAGGTGCAGGCGCAGGTCTATGACGCGGTGCTGCGCCCCTGGGTCAAGGCCGCCGTCACCCCCACCGGGGCCGAGATCAGCCGCGCCCTGCATCCCAAGCGCGTGGAACGCGCGCTCGCATCGTCGCGCAACCCGGTGATGACCAAGGTCGCCAGGGCGGCGGAAACGGTGCGCGAAAACCGCCGCAAGGCCGCGCCCGACAACCCCTTCCTGGCCGCCGAGCAGCTTTGGGTGGACGGGGTCGAACAGGCGATCGACCTTTACCGCGACACCCGCGACATGGTCTATGAACTGGCCTTCTACAGCATGTGGTCGACGCCCTGGGCGCGGGTTTTCGGCCGCACCCACGAAGCGCGCCGCACGCTCAAGAACAACGACGAATTGCGGGGCCTGCCCGAGGTCGCCTCGGCGCTGTGCAACATCGACCGGGGCGGTTTTGCCGAGGCGGTGATCCGCATGCTGGTCATGCTGGCCGACAACCGCAAGGGCGTGCGCCGCGACCGGTTGGAGCGGTCGTCCCGTGTGCTGACCCAGGACGAGCCGTTCCGGTCGCTGGGCGGCGAGCGGCGCGCCCATATCATCCACGAGCAGACCCTGATCGCCACCTACGAGCCCGAGCAGGCGATGGACACGCTGCCGCAGTTGCTGGTCGATCCGGCCGAGCGCGAACTGGCGCTGAAAGTAGTCCGGTTCATTCCGGGCGCCGCCGACGAGATGTCGCCCGAGACGCTGCGGCTGCTGGAGCGCTTTCACCAGGTGCTGGACGTTCCCTATGTCCCGGGCGACCTGATCAGCGATCCGCTGGATCCGGAAGCCGCGCCCCAGCCCTCCGACGAACCGGCGCCGCGTCCCGCCCCCCGCCGCGCCGCTGCGGCGCGCGCCGCAGCCAAGGAGGCCGAGCCGCTGGCCGCGGAAACCGCGCATGGCAAGCAGGCCCCGGCAGGGACCGGCGACGATACCGCCGCCGCTGCCGGCCAGATGGACCGCTGAGATGCGTCTGGTCAACCTTACCCTTGACGAACTGGCCCTTGGCCAGACGGCCGAACTGCGCCGCCTGATCACGCCGGACGATCTTTACGTCTTTGCGGCGGCATCGGGGAACTACAACCCGATGCATCTGCCGTCCACCGATCTGGACGGCGACGGCCGACCCGAGGATACCGCGCCGGGCATGTTCGTCGCCTCGCTGATCTCGGCGGTGCTGGGCACGATGCTGCCCGGGCCGGGCACGCTCTATCGCCGGCAGGAACTGGATTTCCATGACCGCGCCCATGCCGGCGACGAATTGCTGTGCCGCGTGTCGGTCACCGGCAAGGCCGATGGCGTGGTCAGCCTGGAAACCCGCGTGACGCGGGTCACGGACGGCGCCCTGATCGTCAGCGGCGCGGCCCAGGTCATCGCGCCCACGCAAAAGTTCGACATCGACGACATCGAGGTGCCGGGCCTTGTCGTCCAGCGCCACCGCCATTTCGAGGCGCTGGTCGAACGCGCCCGCGCCCTGCCGCCGCTGCCGGTGGCGGTGGTCTGCCCCGACGACGCCAATTCGCTGGGCGGCGCGGTGCTGGCCGCGCGCGAGGGCATCGTCACCCCCATCCTGATCGGGCGCGCCGACGCGATCCGCGCGGCGGCGCAGGTGACCGGAGTCGACATCTCGGGCTTCGAGTTGATCGACGTGGCGGGCGACCAGGCCGCGGCCGCCACCGCCTGCGCACTGGTCCACGAGGGCCGCGCCAGGGCAGTGATGAAGGGGCACCTGCATACCGACGACCTGCTGAAGCCGATGCTGGACAAGGCCGCCGGCCTGCGCGTCGGCCGCCGCTTCACCCATGTCTTCGTGATGGACGTGCCCGGCCGGCCCGAGCCGGTCATGGTCACCGATGCCGCGATCAATATCGCGCCCGATCTGGTGACCAAGGTGGACATCACCCAGAACGCCATCGACCTGGCCCGCGCCATCGGTATGGAGCCGCGCGTGGGCGTTCTGTCGGCGGTCGAGACGGTGAACCCCGCGATCCAGTCCTCGATCGACGCGGCGCTGCTCTCGAAGATGGCGGAGCGCGGCCAGATCACCGGCGGGCTGGTCGACGGGCCGCTGGCGATGGACAATGCCGTCGATCCCAGCGCCGCGCGCACCAAGGGGCTGAAGGGCGGCGTCGCGGGCCTTGCCAACATCCTGGTCGTGCCCGGCATCGACGCCGGCAACATGCTGGCCAAGCAGCTGGCCTTCATCAGCCATGCCGAGGGCGCCGGGCTGGTCCTTGGCGCGCGGGTGCCGGTGATCCTGAACTCGCGCTCGGACAGCCCGATGTCGCGGTTGGCCTCCTGCGCGGTGGCGGCCCTGCACCACGCCCATGCAGAAGAACGCAAATGAGGGATTCCATGGACCAGAATGCCGGTTTCCTGGCGCTGAACGCGGGGTCGTCCTCGCTCAAGGTGGCGCTGTTCCCGGCCACGGGCGACGAGCCCCTGGTGACCGGACAGGCCGAACGCATCGGCCCCGAGGGCACGATGAAGCTCAGGGATGCCGAGGGCAATGCGCTGCCCCTGGTCGAGGGCGACCTGACCAGCCACGCAGGCGCGCTGGCCGTCGTGATCGCCACGGTCAAGCAGGCCTTTCCCGACCTGACCATGGCCGCCGTCGGCCACCGCGTCGTGCACGGCGGCCTGGACTTTTCGCAACCCGTGCTGGTCGATGAGAACATCCTGCGCAAGCTGTCCGAGCTTGAGCCGTTCGCGCCCCTGCACCAGCCCCACAACATCGCCGGGATCCGCGCCGCCATGGCGGCCTTCCCCGGCGTGCCGCAGGTCGCCTGCTTCGACACCGCATTCCATCGCGGCCAGCCGTTCGTGAACGACACTTTCGCGATCCCGCACCGCTATTACGAGGCGGGCGTGCGCCGCTATGGCTTCCACGGTCTCAGCTATGACTATGTGACGGGCGAGCTGGAACGCATCGCGCCGCATCTGATGGCGGGGCGCGTGGTCGTGGCGCATCTGGGCAATGGCGCGTCGATGTGCGCGATCTACAAAGGCAAGTCGGTCGCCTCGTCCATGGGTTTTTCTGCGCTGGACGGGCTGCCGATGGGCACGCGCTGCGGCCAGATCGACCCCGGCGTGCTGCTTTACATGCTGGACCGCGAGGGGATGGACACCGCCCAGATCCGGCAGGTTCTTTACAATGAATCCGGCCTGCTGGGTCTGTCGGGGGGACTGTCGAACGACATGCGCACGCTGGAGGCGGCCGACAACGCCGCCAGCCACCGCGCCATCGACTATTTCGTGTTCCGCGTGCAGCGCGAACTGGGCGCTCTGGCGGCGGTCATGGGCGGGGTCGATGCGCTGGTCTTTTGCGGCGGCATCGGCGAGAACAGCCGCGTCATCCGCCGCCGCGTCTGCGAACGACTGGGTTGGATGGGGATCGAGATCGACCACGGCCGCAACGCCGAGAACGCGACCATCCTGTCGTCCGAGTTCTCTCGCACCACGGTGATGATCGTGAACACGCGCGAGGATCTGGTCATCGCCCGCGCCGCCCGCGCCGCCGCCGGCATCACCGAAGGAACCCGGGCATGAAGGGCGCGCTGAAACCGGATGCCGCCGCCGAAATGATCCCTGATGGCGCCAGCCTGCTGATCGGCGGCTTCATGGCCGTCGGCACGCCCGAACGCCTGATCGATGCGCTGGTCACGCGCGGCGCGCGCGATCTGACCGTGATCGCCAATGACAGCGCCATGCCCGGCAAGGGGATCGGCAAGCTGATCTCGGCCGGGGCGGTCAGCCGTGTCGTCGCCTCGCATATCGGCCTGAACCCGGAAACCCAGGCCAAGATGATCTCGGGCGAGATCGAATGCGAACTGGTCCCGCAAGGCACGCTGGTCGAGCGGATCCGTGCCGGCGGCGTCGGTCTTGGCGGGGTGCTGACCCCGACCGGCATCGGCACCGAGGTCGAGGACGGCAAGCAGCGGATCGAGGTCGAGGGCCGGACCTTTCTGGTCGAACCGCCGATCAAGGCCGATTTCGCCCTGCTGGGTGCCTGGCAGGCCGATTATGTCGGCAATCTCTACTATCTGCTGACCGCCCGCAACTTCAATCCGGTGATGGCGCTGGCCGGGGGAACGGTGATCGCGGAACCGGATTCGATCGTGCCGGTGGGGGTGATCTCGCCCGATGTCGTGCATACGCCGGGCGCACTGGTCGATCACCTGCTGGTCCACGGCTGAGGGGGACAATCATGGACGCCAAGGAGTTGATCGCGCGTCGCGTCGCGCTGGAAATCAAGCCGGGGATGCTGGTCAACCTGGGGATCGGGCTGCCGAGCCTGGTGGCCAATTACGTCCCCGCCGAAGCCGGGGTCTATTTCCAGGCCGAGAACGGCATCATCGGTCTGGGCGCCCGTCCGCCCGAGGGGATGGAACATGCCGATCTGACCGATGCCGGCGGCGGTTTCGTGACCGCCGTTCCGGGCGCGGCCACCATCGACAGCGCCATCAGCTTCGGCCTGATCCGGGGCGGCCACCTGAACGTGACCGTCCTGGGCGGGTTGCAGGTCGATGAGCTGGGCCATCTGGCGAACTGGAAGGTGCCGGGCAAGATGGTGCCGGGCATGGGCGGCGCGATGGATCTGGTGACCGGCGCGCGCCGCGTCATCGTCGCCATGCAGCACGCCGCGCGCGGCCAGAGCAAGATCGTGCCGCGCTGCACCCTGCCGCTGACCGCGCAGCGCCGCGTCGATCTGGTCATCACCGAACTGGCCGTGATCCAGCCGACCGAAACGGGTCTGGTCCTGCGCGAGACCGCGCCCGGCATCACCGTCGATCAGGTGCTGGCGGCGACCGAGGCGAGCCTGGTCCTGGCCGACGACCTGACCGAAATGCAGATCGACTGAGGGAGGCATGTCATGAGCGAATTCCGCACCGCCATCGTCACCGGCTCGACCTCGGGGATCGGGCTGGCGATCGCCCGCGCGCTGGCCGAGGCCGGGCACGCGGTGATGCTGAACGGTCTGGGCGACCCGGCCGAGATCGAGACCCTGCGCGCGGACATCGAGGCCGATACCGGCGCCCCGGTCGCCTTCCACGGCGCCGACATGGCCGAGCCGGATCAGATCGCCGACCTCGTGGCCGCGACCGAAGCGCGCTTCGGGCAGATCGACATCATCGTCAACAACGCCGGCATCCAGACCGTGGCCCCCATCGAGGAGTTTCCGGTCGACCGCTACGCCCTGATCATGGCGATCAACATGTCGTCGGCCTGGCACCTGACGCGGCTGACCATGGCGGGGATGAAGGCGCGCGGCTGGGGCCGGATCGTCAATATCGCCTCGGCCCACGGGCTGGTCGCCTCGCCCTACAAGTCGGCCTATGTCATGGCCAAGCACGCCGTGGTCGGCCTGACCAAGACCGTGGCGCTGGAGGGCGCGGAACAGGGCGTGACGGCCAATGCGATCTGCCCTGGCTATGTGCTGACGCCGCTGGTGGAAAAGCAGATCCCCGAGACCGCCGCCGCGCGCGGCATCTCCGAGAACGAGGTGATCCGCGATGTGCTGCTGGCGGCGCAACCGACGCGGCGCTTCGTCCGGCCGGGCCAGATCGGCGCGCTGACCGCCTTCCTGTGCAGCCCGGCCGCCTCGGAAATCACGGGGGCCGCGATCCCCGTCGATGGCGGCTGGACCGCGCATTAGGCTGAGAGGAAAGACCATGAAGATCGAACGCATCGGCGTCATCGGCGCCGGCACCATGGGCAACGGCATCGCGCAATGCTTCGCCGCTGCGGGCTATCCGGTCGTGCTGGAAGACCTGTCGCCCGAAGCGCTGGACCGCGCGCGGGTCACGATGGAATCAAGCCTGGCGCGCCAGGTGCGCAAGGGCACGCTGGACCCCTCCGCCGCCGATACCACGCTGGCGCGGATCTCTCCGGTCACCGATATCGCCGCCATGGCCGACCGCGACCTGGTGGTCGAGGCCATCGTGGAAAAGCTGGAGATCAAGACCGCGGTTCTTAAGCAACTGGATGCCATCTGCCGCGCGGATGCGGTGCTGGCCTCGAACACCTCGTCCATCTCGCTGACCCAGCTTGCGGCCGGATCGAAGCACCCGGAACGGGTGATCGGGATGCATTTCTTCAACCCCGTGCCGGTGATGCAGCTGGTCGAGATCATCCGCGCCCTGCAAACCAGCGACGCCGTGGCCGAGGCGGTCAGCGCGGTGACGCGCGCCATCGGCAAGACGCCGCGCGTCAGCAAGGACAGCTACGGCTTCGTCGTCAACCGCCTGCTCGCGCCGCTGATCAACGAGGCGGTGAACTGCGTGCACGAGGGGCTGGCCACGCCCGAGGACATCGACAGCATGATGAAGCTGGGCGCCAACCATCCGATGGGACCGCTGGCGCTGGGCGACCTGATCGGGCTGGATATCGTGCTCGACATCATGGAAACGCTGTATGACGGGTTCGACGACCCGAAATACCGTCCCAGCCCGCTGCTGAAGCAGATGGTCCATGCGGGCTGGCTGGGGCGCAAGACCGGCAAGGGTTTCGCCGACTATACGGCCTGACGCGGGCGGGGACCGTGGGCAAGGCACGCTTTTCCGCCGCCGACGGCACGCGCCTGGCCTATCGCGACGATGGCAGGGGCAAGGTGCTGCTGGCGCTGGCCGGGCTGACGCGGGACGGGCGCGATTTCGACTATCTGGCGCGGCATCTGCCCGATGTGCGCCTGATCCGGCTGGACAGCCGCGGCCGGGGTGGCTCGGACCGGGCGGACCCCGAAACCTATACGGTGGCGCAAGAGGCGCGCGACGCGCTGGCGTTGCTGGATCATCTGAGGATCGGGCGGGCGGCGGTGATCGGCTCGTCGCGCGGCGGCCTTCTGGGCATGAGCATGGTGGCGCTGGCGCCCGAGCGGGTGGCGGGCCTTTGCTTCAACGATGTCGGCCCGGTGCTTCAGCGCGACGGGCTGATGCGGATCGGCACCTATATGGGCGTCAAGCCCGCCGTCGCGACCCTGGCCGAGGCCGCCGACCGGATGGCCGCCGCCAATCCGGGCTTCCAGAACGTCCCGCCCCTGCGATGGGAGGAGGAGGCGGTCCGGCACTACGTCCAGACGCCGGATGGGCTGGCCCTGCCCTATGACCCGGCCCTGCGCATCGGCTTCGACCGCGCCATGACGGCGCCGCTGCCCGAACTGTGGCCGCTGTTCGACGCCTGCGCGGGGATTCCGCTGGCGCTGATCCGGGGCGCCAATTCAGACGTGCTGGCGCGGGCCACGGCGGATGCGATGCAGGCCCGCCGCCCGGACCTGATCCGTGCCGAATTGCCCGGCCGCGGCCATGTCCCCTTCCTCGACGAACCCGAAGCCTTGGCCGCCATCCGCCGCTGGCTGGCGCTGTGCCGCACGGACTGAGGGCGTACCCAGCAGCTCTATGCGGCTCCGAAGACAACGCGTGGTCATCCGGCGCTTTCATGACCAAGATGCTCTGAATGTCTGTCAAAAGCAGGCAAAGGCCGCCGGTCTCAGCGAATCCGCCCTTAAAGGTGGGGCTGATCCGTTCAGGGGTGTCGTCTGCCCCTTGGTCTCCGATCTGCGCTCCGCAACGCTTGCAGATTTTGAGGCATTCCGCGTCTGCTCCAAAGGCTACGTCCTGTAAGGGATCGCCACAATTCTGGCCGAGGATATTCCAGTGATCGCACTCGGAATCTTTATCTGCATCTGGCTGACGTCTAGAAAAAGCATGAGGTATGCGACAACAGCCCGCAAGCGAAAGACAGTGAACGCGCTCGCAAATTGGCTCATGAAGTGGAGTGATGACTGTGCAGACAACCAAATATAACATTGCCGAACACCTGACGGCACCTGATTTTCAGGCTGATTATCCGGCCGAAGCGTTTGAAACCGGCGATGACTGCCTGATCCGTAGAGCCCTTGGTGTGGAATTGACGGTGAAACTGAAAACCCCAGGGGCTGCATGATGAATACCGCCGAATACCCTTTAACCTTTCGCGCCGTTATGTTCGGAATTTTTTTCGTATCTATGTCGAGCATTTTGCTGATGATTGGCGGTAGCACACCTTCGCTGTGGTTCCTTGGGCTATGGGGCTTCGCCGGTTGCTATATGTCCGTGATTGTTTACTTCCGAAGATATGCCACGGTGCTTGTCGCCCTCTGGGCGGCAGTGACCTTATATGCTGTGGCTAACATCGACGCAGAAACGTCATTGATTAATCCTGCGGAAATGCGGACGCTCTATTTGTCCAGCGCGGTCTTTATGGTTCCTATCTTTGCAGTAATTGGTTACGCCCAACTAAAGGGGTATGGTAAAGATACCTTTTTTGGCCGCGACCATTTTCAATGGAATGACGCAGCAATGTTTCTGGCGTTGTGCGCCTTGTTGATTGTGATTGCTTCAGGCGTGTTGTAGTTTTGACAATCCGTCAGAACGAAAAGGCAATTCTAGATTATCAGGGCGCCTCCATTGTATCATTGGGTCTAGGGCTGTTGCGCTGGACCGCCCGCCGCAAGGGACCGCGCTCTAGGCTGTGGCCGGCTACACCGGCCTGGCCGCCGTGCCTATACCCCTGCCCCTCCTTTGCACTTTTTTTCGCGCGACCAACCGCCGATATAAGGACCGCTCTTGCGTCCTCAAATACGACGCCCTTGATCTGTGGGTGCTTGGACGCCTGCTGTTCTTGCATTGCTGTGCCCCTCCATCACCATTCACCGATCCCCGACCACGCGAGATTCAGAATCTGTCTCGCAGCGTCCGTCCTCGCCGGGTCATCGCGATACCAAGCCGCATAGGCGCCGGTCATGGCGTTGACGCCGCCTAGCTCGTGAAGGTGCTTGCCAGCCTGAACCAGTGCCCGCCGCGCAACGGGATCACAATCCGCGTAGGCCGCACCATCAGAACACGCGGCCTCCACTGCCTCAAAAGCACCCTGCGCCGCCATCATGGCAGCAAAAATCACCTGATACTGGTCATGGCGCGGTTTCGGAGCGGAGCGTCCGGTCAGAACGAAGGCCGCATCCGCCCCCGTCATGTCGATGATGGCAGCCACATGTTCAGCCTTCGGGCTGCGCTCCAAGTTGAAGTAGCGATAGATCGTGTGCTTGTGGACGCCCAACAAGTCGCTCGCCTCTTCCGCCGAAATCCCGGCCTGTTTCAACACCAGTTGCAGGCGCGCGCCGATCGTCAGATAGCCGCGCGCGTTGTCGATGACCTTGCGGGGCGCGGGCGCGTTTCCGGTCCTCAAGGTCAGAGGAAGCCCAGTTTGCGCGGTGATGATATGTTGCCGCTCCGGCATTTCCTGAACCTCCTGAATTATCCGATTGGGTGATTTTGACTACCGTTCGGCCAGCTTATGGCCCAACGGCTCCGGCTGAGCTCGCTCGCGCCAGTAATGATCCTCTGCCCAAAGAACCGCCTCGGCGATGATCACTTCGATAGGGCGCTCGATGCGACCAATCCCGTTGCACTGATTGCAGGCCACGGACTGATCCATGGCGCGGGCGGCGCGCAGCTCGTTCCGGCGCAACGCGCAGGCAGGACAATCCTCGCCATTCCCGGTCAGGAACATATCTGGCAACGTTCAGCCTCCAATCTCCGGCTCGGCCAGAATTCGGACCAGATGCAGATACTCTGCCGCCTTGAAGGCCAGAACGAGGCTTGCTTCGACATCACCTGCAAGTCTTGCGCGCTCCGCCGCCTGCGTCAGCTCGGCCACGATGTCCAGCCTCTCCATGCCCTGTCTTCTCGATTAAGCGTCAAGTATCCATTTCATCGCCGTATTGTGCAAGACGACCTTCGCGCGCCATCAAATCCTCACCGTTTTCCGCGTCGGCCATGGTTTGCAGATAGGCGGTGATACCTGCGCTATGGTCGGGCTGGATCGTGGCGATATAGCCCAGCAGGTGAATGATCATTGCGTCGTCGTTCCAGCCTTGGGCCGCGATGATCGTCTGGATCGTCTTGGGAAAATATCGCATTTATATGATCGTGTGTCGAGAACTTGGGTGAATGCAGCAACGCGGGAACCGCGAGGTCAGTGATCCCAGTGGTCACGGTCGTAGCGGCGGCCGAGAATGGTGATCCGGCCCTTGGCGTCGATGGGCACGAAGGACTCGTGGCAGAGATTACCGTCGTGGCCGATGCGGTAGACCGTGCAGGTTTTGTCGTCGGAGCAGAACCATGGCACCTGAAACATCCAGTTGCCCTCTCCGCCTTCCCGACATTGGTAGTAGCCATGAAAGTTGCGGCACTGGTAGTTGCCTGCGGTCCAGACCGCGCCGTGCTGGCAGCGGTCCACGGGAAAGAGGTCGTCTTGCAGAGGCATAGGCAGTCCTTTCAGAGCGTGACGCCGGGGCGCAGGTTGTCGTCGCGGTCGAGCCAGCCGCGCGCTCGGGCGCAGGGGATGCAGATGCAGGTTCCCCTGCCGTCCAGCGCGACCGGTGCGAGATAGATGATCGGGTTTTCGGCGCCGCATTTCCGGCAGGTCAAACCCGGGAGGTGCGGCGGTGCACCTGTTGCTTTAGCGGCGAACATTACGGCGCTACCGTCATCAGCTTGGGGCATGATTTTCTCCTTGGGGTGGGCGAACGCCGCCAGCCCGGTAAAACGGGAGGGCGATAGCGGCGAAGAAGGGGGGGGGAGGGTCAGATGATCCCGGCAGCTTCCATAAAAGCGCTGCGCAGGTGATCGAGCGGGTGATCGTCGGCAACTGGGCCATAGGCCTCGGGGGCGTCGGGAGCGCCTTCCGGATGTTCCAAGTCAATATGGTCCCAGACCAGTTCCCCCAGCCGGTCAGCAAAGGCTTCGGGCTGATCGGCGCGGGCGTCAAATTCAGCATCGACATAGCACAGGTAGCAAGGCAGGCCCGCGGCCTGAGACGTCATGTACCGTTCATACGCAGCCACTCCGGCAAGCTCCGGCTCTGGGCAGGCTTCGAAGGTCGTAATAATGGTCCCTTCTGCATCTACCCCGGCCACGATCCAAATGACGTTGGGAGATGAAGGCAAGGCTGGTGCGCCCTCTAGGGTCGGCATCAGCTTCACCGCCTCTATGGGAATGAGGGAAGAGTTGAACATTGGGAAACTCCTCTATCTGGAGCAAGGCGAGGTCCGCGCCTTCTGCCTCCTACTATAGCAAAACTGATAGAAACCCCCTACTGAAAACCATTTTAACTAACTGATATTATTAATTTAATCATCTTTCCGGCAAGCTGTTCCTGATAATACTCGGATTGGTGTTTCGCACTCTTTCAGCGGCTGATGGGAAGGGGAGCGCTATGAGTGCTGGCTCCGCTTTATTGAAGCGGAGCCTCGGCTTTAGCGTGTCATGCAGCTAGGGCATGTGTGCTGTAAGGATAGAAGTCGATCAGGTCAAAAGTAACGCTATCCTCTCTCTGTCTGGCGAGCGCCTTGACCAGCGCCACAGCTTCCGCGCCGCCCGAGGGCGCGACCTCGATCCAGTAGCAGTCCAGCACGTCGGCGCCTTCCCGCTCCTGCCAGCCGGTATAAGCGGCCATGGTGCCACGATAGCGCCGCCCGTCATGTTCGAAATGAAAGGCTACGTCCCGACCCGTTCTTGCAGGGCTGGTACTATTGGGATGAGGAGGATGGCGGTATCACGCCGCAAATGGGCAAGCCACAGCCTGAACTTCAACGGACACTGTTCTGATTAAAGGATACGAAATATTGCGACGAACTAACATTTGAGCATTAGCGAGGTGTTCATTCTCTCGCCAATCAGCTCGAACACCGATCTCGGCCTTCCTCATCGAAAATGGCGGATGGATGCAATCGAAGCGCTCGTGAGGAGCGAGACACTGGAAATCTCGAATGAGCGCAGATCGCTTGAATGCCGTTTCCTGCTCTTTCGGCGTAAGCATCCGGCCGTCCCGTATTGCCAGACCAATTTCACTGAACTGTACATCGTCCAGCGTGCGCTCTCTGACCGGGACGTGGAGCTGCTGTAGGGCAGGGACCGGGCGGCGCTAGCAGCGTGCCGGTCACGGCATGAGGGCTGGCGGGGTGATCTGATCGCGCGGGTGGATGAGGGGTGCAGCTAGTCAGCGCGGCTACTGGTCACGCTCTCCTCCACATTTCCGCGACCCGAATTATGCTCGTCAACTCGGACCCTGCTGCAACCGATAGATAGGCATCAACCTGCGCGCGCTGCTCGTCGTCTGCCGCGCGAGCGATATCCAACTGGCGACACAGATCCTCCACTTCAGATACCTGAGTGGCTGCCGGTAGAGTCCAGATATGCAGGTCGCGGTTCCACACCGCTGAGGACTGGATCAGGGCTTCGATGCGCCGCGGCGATGGTCGCGCGAAAATCCTCCAGTCCGCACCCACACGCAGGGCTACGGCGTCGTTGCCGTGGTAGGAGGGAGTAGGGTCGCTATAGGTTGTACGTCTCACAATCCGCCCCAGATAAACTCCCCGCTCGAAATTGAACTCCTCGGTGGTCCAGCGGACCATCGCGGGCGCAGACCGCGAATGCCCGGTGATCTCGAAACCGGCAGGCAGGGCATCTGGCGTCCACATCTGGCCGTAATTGTCGAGGATCAACCCACGTGACAGTGCCTCGCGCAGCGCTGATGCAGAAGCCCGCCAGCCGCCCCGTATCAGCCCCTGATCTGCAAACCGTCGTGCGGCTGATTCTAAGGCTTCAATGCCAGGCCGACGGGTGATTTCGATCCGAATGTCCGCAGGCCAGCACATCAGATGCTCATGCGAGAATGCAGATATCGGCAGGCCGGTCGCGCGAACCGTAACACGCAACGCGTAGGCAATTGCGCCAGCAATTGCGGCAGCCAGCAGGTTGTTCTCGATCCAAGCTGCGGCCCTGTCGCTGCGGAGGCCGGACGGGAGCACCGGCTCCCAGCAATCCGCCGTCGCAGATATCCAGTCATTGGAGACTGCCAAACCCGATATCAACGCTCGTTCCTCCCCGGCCAATCAGGCGGTCGATAGCCCTCAGAATACGCCCGGATCAGCCGCTCCATCCGTACCGCAGGCCGTCGGAATGTGCTGGCGGTCTCGCTGATCTCCATCCTCCGAACGGTCTGAGGATCGGTTTCCAGCAGGGCGGCAAATTGGGCGACGGTCAGCCCGAGTTTTTCTCGGGCTGATTTGATCTCAGAGGGTGTCATGTCCGCTTCCTCATGCAAGGACCACATTGTGAGGGCGCGCGGACAGGATCGTCTCTGCCAGATAAACACGAGCGGCAGGAGATGTTTCGCCAACCTCGATAACGGACATCACATAGTGAGCGAAGTAGGCGTTGGCGTCCTGCCACGCACCTTCCGCCGTATAGAATGCGGTTTTCGGATCGGGTGCATCGACACGGCTGATGTAACGCGCCTCTTTCTTCTTCATCCAGTCGAGCAGCGTGTCGGTATCGAGGACGGCCCGGCCCATCTCGTCCTCGACGGCGGTGACAGGCAGTGACTCAACTATTTCAAATAGAACGGTCCTGGAAATCGCACCGATGGCGCGGCGGGCGGCCGAAATGGTATCTGCGGCATCCGCTTCAATGCGATCACCTTCGTCACCGCCTATGGAGATACCGGCAGCGCGGGATGCCTCGGCTGCCACGATGCTGTTCACGAGGGTGCGGGCGATCTCGATGGAACTCATATCCGTTCTCCTGTTTTGGCGGGGTCGTGATGCCCCTTCGGATAAGTAGATTATGGGCATTTGCCCACATTCGATCAAGAGAGATCACTACGTCCCCTGACGTTTTGTTGGCCATCCTGCATATCAGGTCCGTGCGATTGATATTGACGAGACCTGTGCCCGCAAAAGGACGTGCAGAAACACCAATGTTCTACGAATGTTCTTACATGGGCATTCCAACGGATAATGGCCTCCGCGAACGAAGCGGCCCGCTAAGGCTTGCAGCATACCGAGTTCTAGACCGCGCTATCCTGCCGGGTATGGATCCAGAGGCATCCACAACAATAAGGCCTCCTATAAGGAAGGATTCACAGCATGACACCAAGACGTTCATTAGCGAAACCCCGCCCTCCACCTCCCATCAACCATGAATAACGGATAGCCATATTAAGGATCAAATATTAAATGATGCGATATGGTGTCATTTATTATTAGGAATAGATTTTTACCGTGTTAACATTCAATGGCAAATAGAATTCCGCTATTGGAGGCTGAGATGGCTGCAAAACTTTCAGACCTGACCGATATGCTTTATCGGCAGCTCAACAAGCTGGGTTCAGAAGATTTTTCTCCTGAACAGCTTCAGCAGGAGATTAGCCGTACTGAAGCTATTGTTGAGGTGAGTGATCAGATCATCAAGGTCGCAACCACTCAGATTGCTGCGGCAAAATTGTTTGCTGAACATGGAGGTTCTGTGTTGACCTTGCTGCCGGTGATCGGGAACGCCAAGGCTGAGGATAGTTCGAAATGAGCCGGGGAAAATGGATCACTTACAGCCCCGATGAGTTGTCTTTTCTTCAAGAGAACAAGGAAATGCCGCGTCGGGCACTCCATGACGTTTTTTGCAAAAAATACAGCCGGAATGATGTGTCCGTAGATGCCATCAAGTCGCTCATGACAAGGATGGGCTGGAATACAGGTCGCGACGGGCGCTTCGCAAAGGGTAGTGTTGCACCTAACAAGGGTAAAAAAATGCCCTTCAACATCAACTCTGCAAGAACGCAATTCAAAGCGGGCAACAGGCCGCATACATGGCGAGGTGCAGGCCATGAGTCAGTCGATCAGGATGGGTATGTATGGCTCATCGTGAATGAGACCAATCCATATACCGGCGCTCCGACAAGACGGGTGATGAAGCACAAGTGGCTATGGGAACAAGAGAATGGCCCCGTGCCGAAAGGCCATGTTCTGAAAAGCGTTGACGGAAACAGGCAGAATACCGATCCGACAAATTGGGCTGCTGTCAGCCGGTCCTTGCTGCCTCGCCTGAACGGACGGTTCGGACGTGGATACGACTCCGCTGACGATGAAATCAAACCTGTCATTCTGGCTGCGTGCAAAGTTGCTCAAACGGTTTTCGAACTCAGAAACCCGCGCAAGCGACGTGGCGGTACCACCCAGACCCCCAACGTCCATCAGCCTCACTCGGGTCAGCAGCGCGGCCCGTGAGCTGCCCCGCACGATGCTGGTCAGCATCGCCAAGCGCCTCCAGCAATCCGACAATACCCCGCCAGCGGAAGCGCCGGCGGGGCCGGGCCAGTAGCGGAGCAACCAGCGCCGCGGAAAGAGGTGAGAAAATGAGCGAAGAATGGAAGCACAAGCGCATAGCGGAAGCATGGGCGCTGGTGCGGAAGGGCGGACTGTCCAGCAAGATTGGCCGCGCCTTCCTGCACCAACACGGCGTCATCGGATGATGACGCGCAGCGTCCCCCGAGGGGGGCGCTGCACCACCCTGCAAAGGGATCGGACCAAAATCAACCCACCAGAGGAAACGGACATGAAAAAGCACCACGTCGCGCTTTTTGGCGGAAATATCATCGGGCAAGCCACAAGCCGCGAAAGGGCGATCAGAATCGCCAGCCCGAACGGAAAGCCGCATAATGTTGATTTCTACGACGCAGAGGACGGCCCCGGCGTCAAAGGCTACGAGCCGGATGGAAAGGGTGTCTGGATCATAGACCCCGCCTGACCCCCACCAGCGCAAAGCCACACCGAAAGGAAACCCCATGGCCAGAAGCTCCCTCGAACTCTACCGCGAAGCCGAGCAGGCACGCTTTTCCCGGTCATGGGAGAGGGCTCATGACCTGCTCACGCAGGCGGACGAGCGATACCAGACGGAAAGACACGCCCCATGGTTTCAGGTGGCGATCCGCGATTTCAGAACCCGGATAGAGCAGCAGATGGCTTTTGACGAAGCGCTGGCGCAATTCGACCGCGCCACGGACATCCGCGACGACGATGACCCCGACGCCGCGATCCGAGAAGGCTCGCGGCACCTCGGTGCGCTGATCGAAAACGCAGGCTGCGGGATGGCCGACAACAACACGGTAATCGTCATCGCCCGGCTGGAGCAGATGGACGCCCTGCGCGCACGCTAACACCACACCACCAGCGCAAGCGGTGGGGTTAAGCCAGTAGGAGGCCCGAAATGGATCACGGGCCAAAAATGGGAGACAGAGAAAATGACCGCGACCAAAATCTACACCGACGAATTCGGCATCAAGCACACCATGCTCGCCAATCCGAATGAAGGAAAACTTCGGAAAATTTCCGTGACGAGAATGCGGGACGGCTTTCGCCAAGAAAGCACCCACATCAACGTCAGGGTCACGCGAGATGGCCGGGTTTGGAACGCAGAGCCCGACGACTGGCCCGTAACGCTGAGGCATACGAGCTGGATGCCAAACGCTGGGGAGAAGGTGACACGCAGACCGACTACATAGGGAATTTTCTTGCAGACCCAGGCGAGTTTGAGCGCTGCCAGATTGCCCCCCAAGTGATGTCTTAACCCCCACCGGAGGAAACGACCATGCTGAAAGCCAGCTTTGCATTCCTGAAGATCGAGAATGGAATTCTCTACCTGCAAGACCTCGACCGCGGGCGCAGCATGACCAACGACGCAGAGGCGGTCGTGGAATGGGCCATGCAGCGCTACCCGAAGGCCCGCATCGCCTACCAAGACACCGCCGGCGACTGGGGCGAGATGCTCCATGACGGCGCACAGTTTCGGGGCTTTGCCCCTTTCCCGCGCTGACCCCACCAGCAGGTAACCCTACCTAGACTTGCCGAGCGAGGATTGCGCTACATCGCGCCGCAGCAGGTCAACGGCAAATACTGGGTCGCCTGCGAGCGGCTGTCATTCCCCGGCAGCATGGTCGGCGGACGCATGGGCGACTACCTGGGCCACGCCTTTCGCTACTGCTACCCGGACATGCCGTCCGCACTGATTGCGATGGCTGAATGGCTGGAGCGCAGCTGCGAAGGGGAGCCGGTAGGCTGGCAGAAGCGCCGGACCCTCCCTGCACGGATCGAACCCGCCGGATAGGCTGGAGCGCCTGACACCCACACCAGCGGAAAAGAAGAACCCCACCAGCGCAGGCCGGTGGGGGTTCTTCAGTTTTCCCGCCGCGGGGCATAGTGTCGATGCTTAACAGGCTGCTGAAGAAGTTATGAAGTTTCATGCCTGGACCTGGAAATCCAAAAATCGACCCCGGTACGCACCGAAATCTCTGGATTTCGGGCTGGCTTTCGTCAGATGGCGAA
>NZ_DAMDHB010000050.1:0-19674 GCF_032102465.1 Haematobacter sp.
CCGGAACTGCTGGGCGTGTCCTCCGGCGCGGCGCTCGGCCTGATCGGGGCGGTGGCACTTGGCGCGACGGGTCGCCCGGCGCTCGTGGCAGCAACCTTCGCCGGCGCCCTCCTCGCCGCCGTCGTGGCAGTGGCGCTCGCGGCGCGGCGGAGCTTCTCGCCGCTGCATCTGGTGCTGGCCGGGGTGGCGGGGGTCACGCTCCTCTCCGCGCTCACGTCGCTCCTGCTCGCTGGCGGAGACCCGCGGGCAGCGCTGCTCATGGGCTGGCTGGCCGGATCCACCTGGCGGGCGACGCCGGAGGATGCGGTGTTTGCGCTTGCCGGGGCCGGAGCGCTTCTGGCGACGGTCCCGGCCTTTTCCCGCTGGCTGGCGATCCTGCCGATGGGGGCGGAGGCGTCCCGGTCGCTGGGGCTGGCACTGCCGGTCGCGCGGGGAACGCTGGTCGGGCTGACAGCCGCGGGGTCCGCTATCGCGACGCTGGTGATGGGGCCGCTCGGTTTTCTGGGCCTGATGGCGCCGCAGATCGCCCGTGCCGCCGGCCTGACGCCCCCGGCCGCCGCGCTGGCAGGGGCGGCGCTGGCAGGTGCAGCAGTCATGGTGGCGGCCGACTGGCTCGGGCGGATCGCGGCCTTTCCATGGCAGGTACCCGCGGGACTGATGGCGGCATTCCTGTCCGGGCTCTGGATTCTCCCGGGTCTGTTGAGGAAATGACGATGTTCGATCTCACCGATATCGCCTTCGTCGCGGGGGGTCGGCCCTTGCTGGAAGGGATTTCCCTGCGGTTGGACCGGGGGCTGCTCTATGGCGTCATCGGCGCGAATGGCGCGGGCAAGAGCACGCTTCTGCGACTGATGGCCGGGCAGGAACGGCCCACGCGAGGCGAGCTGCGGCTCGACGGTCTTCCGCTCGCCGCTCTTCCGGCCCGCCAACTGGCCCGGCGCATCGCCTTCCTGCCGCAGAGCCCGCCGCCCGCCGGGGACATGTGTCTGGCGGAGCTGGTGGGTCTTGGGCGCTATCCCTGGACCGGACCGTTCCGCAGGCTCGGCGATACTGACCGGCGGGCGGTGGAGCATGCGATGGGCGCGGCAGGCCTTGCTGGGATGGGGGAGCAGCTGGTGGCTACCCTTTCGGGCGGGGAACGGCAGCGAGGCTGGATTGCCATGATGCTGGCGCAATCCGCCGGCTGCCTGCTGATGGACGAGCCAACCGCCGCGCTGGATTTGCGTTACCAGGTGGAGGTGCTGACGCTCCTGCGCAGCCTGGCGCGGCGGCCAGAGGCGATGGCGGTCGTAGTGCTTCACGACATCAACCTCGCCGCGCGCTTCTGCGACCGACTGATCGGAATGGCGCAGGGGCGTATCGTCGCGGAAGGGCGGGTGGAGGAGGTGATGCGCCCGGAGATCCTGCAGCGCATCTATGGCCTGCCGCTCCGCGTCATCCCCGATCCCCAGACCGGCAGCCCGATCGCACTGTATTAGCTGTTTGATCACACGGTTTGAGGGCGCGATGCCTTCTTGGGAATGGAAGGAACCGCGCCAGGCAGGGTACCGATGGTAGCGGTCTCAGATCGGTGGTTTCAGGACTTCCACTCCGGCACGACCGACTGAGCGATGGACTGGTCCAGTACTTCGAAGGCATTGAGGCCGATCACATCGTAGAGTTCCGCGCGGGTCTGCATTTCCGGGATCATCGCCGTAGTGGCGCCGTCGCGGGCGAGCGCCGTGTAGAGCCGCTCCTGCGCCTTGTTGGCGACGCGAAGCGAGGAGACCGGCCAGATCACCATGTCGTAGCCCAGATCCTCGAACTCCTGCGCGGTGAGCGCGGGCGTGCGGCCGAATTCGGTCATGTTGGCCAGAAGTTTCACCCCTGGCAGGCGGGCGCGGACCTCGCGGAACATCTCCACCGATGTCAGCGCTTCGGGGAAGATCGCATCCGCGCCCGCTTCCGTGTAGAGTCTGGCCCGCTCCACGGCCCCTTCGATGCCCTCGGACGCCGCCGCATCTGTCCGGGCGATCACGACCAGATCGCGCCGGGCACGAGCGGCGGCGGCAACCTTGGCCGCCATGTCCTGCGCGGAGGCGAGCTTCTTGTCGTTCAGATGTCCGCATTTCTTCGGCAACAGCTGGTCCTCCAGATGTACGGCCCCCGCGCCCGCCTCCTCGAACACACGGACCATATGCATGACGTTCAGCGCCTCGCCATAACCGGTGTCGCCATCCACCAGCAGCGGCAGGCCGGAGGCCCGCGCGATCTGGCGGATGAAGAAGGCGACCTCATCCACCGTGATGATGCCCAGATCAGGCAAACCCATGGAGGCCGTCATCGCGGCACCGGAGAGATAGAGTGCGTCGAACCCCGCGGCCTTTGCCTGCAATGCCGCCTGGCCATTATGCGCGCCGGGCATCCGGAGAATGCCGGGCCGGTCCAGCGCCGCGCGGAACCGCGCCCCGGCCATTGCGCGCGGCAGATCATCTGCAATCAGATAGGGCATCTCAGGCCTCCGAAGGCGGCGCCAGCAGGCCGCGCTTGTCGATGGGGGTGAAGGCGCGGTTGTCCGGCCCGATATAGTTGGCAGAGGGGCGGATGATCTTGTTATCCTGCCGCTGTTCGATCACATGCGCGCCCCAGCCGGAGGTGCGCGAGATTACAAAGATCGGCGTGAACATCGCGGTCGGCACGCCCAGCAGGTGGTAGGACACCGCCGAATACCAGTCGAGGTTCGGGAACATCCGCTTTTCTTCCATCATCACCGTCTCGATCCGTTCGGCGATGTCGAACATCCGCATGGAGCCGGAGGCGGTGGAGAGCTGCTTCGCCACCCGTTTGATGACCACGTTGCGCGGGTCGGCGATGGTATAGACCGGGTGGCCGAAGCCGATGATGACCTCCCGCGCCGCCATGCGGGCACGGATGTCCGCCTCCGCCTCATCCGCGTCGGCATAGCGCTTCTGGATCTCGAAGGCGACCTCGTTCGCGCCGCCGTGCTTCGGCCCGCGCAGCGCGCCGATGGCGCCTGCGATGGCAGAATACACATCCGACCCGGTGCCCGCGATGGTCCGTGCAGTGAAGGTGGAGGCGTTGAACTCATGCTCGGCATAGAGGTTCAGCGTGGTGTGCATCGCCCGCACTTCGGCGGCGGAGGGCGCGATTCCGTGCAGCAGGTGCAGGAAATGGCCGGCAACGGTATCGTCCTCCGTCTCCACCTCGATCCGACGGCCGTTCTGGGCGTAGTGGTGCCAGTAGAGCAGCATGGAGCCCTGCGCCGCAATCAGCCGGTCCACGATGTCGCGCGCGCCGGGAAGGTTGTGGTCATGCGCCTCAGGCAGCACGCAGCCCAATGCGCTGACCCCGGAGCGCAGCACATCCATCGGATGTGCGGCGGCGGGGATCGCCTCCAGCGTGTCGCGCACCGCCTTTGGAAGGCCCCGGAGGGCCTTCTGCTTCGCCTTGTAGGCGCGCAGTTCAGGGGCGGTGGGCAGCGCGCCGTGCACCAGCAGATGCACCACTTCCTCGAATTCACAGGCCTCGGCAATGTCGAGGATGTCGAAGCCGCGATAATGCAGGTCATTGCCCGACTGGCCCACCGAACACAGCGCGGTATTGCCGGCAACCACCCCGGAGAGGGCCACGGATTTCTTCGGTTTCAGCATGGAGCCGCTCATCTGATCCCTCATTTCCAGTCGAATATGCCGTGTGGACGGGCGGGGCCGAGCCTCTCCGCGTCCACGGTGAAGTTGAGCGCCGCGAGATCCCCCGCCTTCAGCGTTGCCAGTGCCGCCGCCGCGTCGAGGAACCGCTGCTGCTCGCCGCCCGCGATGATCCCGTCTGAGAGGGTGAGGAATTTGCGCACGTAATTCTCCCGCCCAAAGGGGCGCGCGCCGTCGGGGTGGGCATCGGCCAGCGCCAGTTCGTCGGTGATGACCCGCCCGTCCTTCAGTGTGACCACCACGCGGCCGCCAAAGGCCTTCTCCTTCGGATCGCGGGCGTGATAGCGGCGCGTCCACTCCGGGTCTTCGGTAGTAGAGACCTTGCGCCAGAGCGCCACGGTCTCCGGGCGGTTGGCCCGATCCGGCGCATAGGATTTCTCGTGGTGCCAGCCGCCATCCTCCAGCGCCACGGCGAAGATATACATGATCGAATGGTCCAGCGTCTCGCGGCTGGCCTTCGGGTCCATTTTCTGCGGGTCGTTCGCGCCGGTACCGATCACATGATGGGTATGGTGGCTGGTGTGGATCACGATGCTGTCGATCTGCGTCAGATCGCTCATCTGCGGACCCATGCGGCGGGCAAGGTCGATCAGCGCCTGGCTTTGGTATTCCGCCGAATGCTCCTTGGTATAGGTGTCGAGGATCGCGCGCTTCGCCTCTCCTCTGCCGGGCAGCGGCACCTGATAACGCGCGTTCGGGCCGGAGAGCAGCCAGGCGATGAAGCCGTCCTCGCCCTCCCACGCCGGGGACGGCGCGCCTTCGCCACGCATCACCCGATCCACCGCCTCGATCGCCATCTTGCCCGCAAAAGCGGGGGCATAGGCCTTCCAGCTCGAAATCTCGCCCTTGCGGCTTTGCCGCGTGGTGGTGGTGACATGCAGCGCCTGCTGCACCGCCTGATAGATCGTCTCCGTGGAAAGGCCCAGCAGTGTGCCGATCCCCGCCGCCGCCGACGGACCGAGATGCGCGATATGGTCGATCTTGTGCTCATGCAGGCAGATGCCGCGCACGAGGTTCACCTGAATCTCATAGCCCGTCGCCAGCCCCCGGATCAGCTCGGCCCCGGAACGCCCTATATGCTGCGCCACCGCCAGAATGGGAGGGATGTTGTCGCCGGGGTGGGAATAGTCGGCGGCCAGGAAGGTGTCGTGGAAATCGAGTTCCCGCACCGCCGTGCCATTCGCCCAGGCCGCCCATTCGGGGCTCACCCGGTCATTGGCCAGACCGAACACCGTGGCGCCCGGCGCCATCGGATGGCAGAGCGCCTGCGCCCGCGCCGAGGCCACCGGACGGCGCGCGAGCGAGGCTGCGGCGACGGCGGCGTTGTCGATGATCCGGTTGATGATCATCTCGGTGACTTCCGGCAACACCTCCACCGGGTCGGCGGCGACTTCGGCGATCTTCCACGCAAGCTGGTCTTCGCGCGGCAGGTGTTCGGCCGATTTGTAGGTCCGCACATCATGGGTGTTCATTGCGTCTGTCCTTCGTTGTACTTGTTTCGGGCAAGGCGCTGCGGGCGGCCCGCTGCATCCACCGCCACCATCTCGAATTGGCCGGAAAGCGCCGCGCGCGGCGCCGGGTCACCGATCCCGTCGGCAAAGCCGCTGACCTCCACCGTCATGGAACTGCGGCCGGTGCGGATCACCCGCGCACTCAGCTCCAGCATATCGCCGACCCGCACCGGGGTGGCGAAGTCGATCCGTTCGGAGCGCGCCATGACCACGGAAGTTCCGGCATGACGGGTGGCGGCGACAAAAGCGGCCTTCGCCATCAGCGCCAGCGCATTGCCCCCGAACAGCGTCCCATAGTGGTTCGCAGCATCGGGAAAGATCATCTCGATCAGCCTGACGTCGGGTTGAGATTGCATGGCGATAACCTTCGCAGGATTGGCACGCAAACCTTCCCACGGCCGCAATGAAGCAGTAAACTGCTGAATATGCGTGGGTTTGCGAATGATAATCCTGCGAATTGCGAAGGTTGCGAAGATGAGCAAGGCCTATATGGGCGTAAGGCTGCGCCGCTTGCGCGAGGAACGCGGGCTGACGCAGGCTGCCCTTGCCCGCGCGCTGGAGATCAGCCCGAGCTACCTCAACCAGATCGAACAGGACGCGAGGCCGATCACCGTTCCGGTGCTGTTGAAGCTCAATGCCGCCTTCGGATTGGACGTGCAGATCTTCTCCGATGCCGATGAGGCGCGGCTGATCACTGATCTGCGCGGGGCGCTGGCCGATCAGGGCACAGCCGTCTCGCTGGCAGAGGTTCGGGAAATCGCCTCGAAAATGCCCGGGGTGGCACGGTCGATCATCGCCATGCAGCAAACGCTGAAGGAGACCTCCGAACGCGCAGACCTTTTCGCCGGGCAGATCACCGCCAGCCCCGGCCACGCCCCCACCGCCTACGAGGCGGTGCGCGACTGGTTCTACGAGCGGCGCAATTACGTGCCCGAGCTGGACCGCGCGGCCGAGGCGATCGGTGACGGGCTTGGGCCGGGGCGCATGAGCGCCGGGCTGATCGACCGGCTGGCGGGGCGACACGGGATCCGCATCGCGCAAGGTATGAACGATACCCTGCGCCGCTACGATCCTGCCGCACGGGTGCTCCATCTCGCCGCCGATCTGACGCCTGGCCAGATCGCCTTTCAGATCGCCACGCAACTGGCCTTTCTGGAACAGGGAGAAACCATCGCCCGCCTCTCCGCCGATCCGAAGCTCACACCGGACGCCGCCGCCCTGCTGCGCATCGGTCTGGCCAACTACTTCGCGGGTGCGCTCATCCTGCCCTATCGCGCATTCCTGGAGGCGGCGGAGGCAGTAAGATATGACATAGAGCTCCTGTCACGCCGCTTCGGCGTCGGGTTCGAGACCACATGCCACCGCCTGTCCACCCTGCAACGCCCCGACGCGCGGGGCGTGCCTTTCTTCTTCATCCGCGTGGACCGGGCCGGAAACATCTCGAAGCGCCAGTCGGCGACCGACTTCCACTTCTCCCGCATCGGGGGATCGTGCCCGCTGTGGAATATCTACGAGGCATTTGCCCGGCCCGGCACCATCCTGCGGCAGGTGGCACAGATGCCGGATGGGCGCAGCTACCTCTGGATCGCACGCATGGTGCAAACCGGACAGGGCGGCTTCGGCGCGCCGGTCAAGACCTTCGCCGTGGCGCTCGGCTGCGATCTTGCCCATGCCGAGCGGCTGGTCTATGCGCGCGGCATGGACCTGAAGAACCCGGAGACCGCCGCGCGGATCGGCCCCGGCTGCAAGCTCTGCGAGCGCCTGGATTGCCCGCAGCGCGCCTTTCCGATGGTGAGCCGGCCCCTGGCCGTCCGCTCCGGCGAGGCACGCTTTGCCCCCTACTCAGGGACGGCCGAGCTATGATCCTGCAGGATCCATGCCGCGTTCCGAGTTGACGGCATACACTAACAGGTTGCCGAAAAAGGCTTTCGGGTCCGTGTTGAAGCGGAAATCGGTCGCAATCTGGTTAAATCCAGCCGAAAACCTACAAAGTTGGGTTATTTCTCGGCTGATTCCCCGATTTTCAGAGCACGGGCATGACGCTTCAGGACTTTTTCAGCAGCCTGCTCAACGGGACCACCGCGACGGCCAGCCCATCATTCGCAGGTTTTTAAGCCGAGACCTCCCGCCGGATGATTTCGGCACCTGCACTGAGCGCCTTGAGCTTGCCCCGTGCAACCTCACGTGAGAGCGGTGCCATGCCGCAGTTCGTGCAGGGGTAAAGCTTTTCAACATCCACGAACCGAAGCGCCCTGCGCAAGGTATCGGCCACCTCCTCCGGGGTTTCGACGGTGGTGCTTGCCACATCAATAGCCCCGACCATTACCTTCTTGCCGCGCAGAAGCTCGATCAGTTCCATCGGAACATGCGAGTTGTGGCATTCCAGCGAAACCAGATCGACATTGGACGCCTGAAGTTTGGGAAACGTCTCTTCATACTGGCGCCATTCCGAGCCCAGCGTTTTCTTCCAATCGGTATTGGCCTTGATGCCGTAGCCATAACAGATATGGACAGCCGTTTCGCACCTGAGCCCTTCAATCGCCCTTTCCAGAGCGGCAATGCCCCAATCGTTCACCTCGTCGAAGAAAACGTTGAACGCAGGTTCGTCGAACTGGATGATGTCGACCCCGGCGGCTTCAAGCTCGCGCGCTTCCTGATTGAGGATCACGGCAAACTCCCAGGCGAGTTTTTCGCGGCTCTTGTAGTGCGCATCATAAAGCGTGTCGATCATCGTCATGGGCCCGGGCAATGCCCATTTGATACGACCTTCGGTCTGCTGCCGCAGGAACCTGGCATCCTCCACGAATACCGGCTTTTCGCGGGACACGGCACCCACAACCGTTGGCACGCTCGCATCGTAGCGATTGCGGATTCTCACGGTTTCGCGTTTCTCGAAATCGACGCCGTCGAGATGTTCGATGAAGGTCGTGACAAAATGCTGGCGGGTCTGTTCTCCATCGCTGACGATATCGATCCCCGCGCGCTCCTGCTCGGCCAGGGTCAAGAGAAGAGCGTCCTGTTTGCCAGCAATCAACTCCTCACCTTCAAGTTTCCAGGGGGACCAGAGCTTTTCCGGCTCTGCCAGCCAGGACGGTTTGGGGAGACTGCCGGCAGTCGATGTGGGGAGCAATTTAGTCATGCGTCGTAACCTTGTGATTTGTCAGTCGTTCAAGCGGCGAATTGCATGGACCACTCATCCAGAATGGCCCCATACGGCTTTATGAAGTGCTCTTCGGCGAATTTTCCTTGCTGGACCGCCAGCCGGCTGCGCTCCTCCCGGTCGTAGACAATCCGGGTCAGCGAATGGTCTGGCTGTTGGAGACTCGGTGAAAAGACCTGCCCCGCCGCTGAATTGGCGTTATAGATCTCCGGCCGGTAAATCCTCTGGAAGGTCTCCATCGTGGCGATGGTGCCGATCAGTTCGAGATTGGTGTAATCGTTGAGCAGGTCACCGAAGAAGTAGAATGCCAGCGGTGCCGCGCTGTTCGGCGGCATGAAGTAGCGCACCTGCATTCCCATCTTCCTGAAATACTGCTCGGTCAGAGAGGCTTCGTTCGTTTGGTATTCAAACCCCAGAATGGGGTGCTGATTTGCCGTCCGCCGGTAGGTCTTGTCGTGCGAGACACTGAGACAGATCACGGGCAGCTTCAGGAAATATGCCTTGTAGGCGTCGGAGGTGACGAAGCTCTTGAACAGCTTGCCGTGCAGATCCCCGAAATCGTCAGGAATGCCGCAGCCGCCGCATCCAGGCAGCCGGACGCTGAAGTCATAATCCCGCACATAGGAAGAGAAGTTGTTCCCGACGATCCCGTCGATCCGCGCAGCCGTCTTGCGGTCGAGGATCGTCGTCTTCAGCATCTCGATTGCCGGGAACGCCCCCCCAGTGCCGTCGATCTCCAGATCGACGGACACAATGTCCAGTTCAATGCCGTAGCGGTCGTTGCGCGGGTTATCCCACTGGGCCAAGGCGTTGAAGCGATTTTCGATCATCCGCAGCGCGTTCTGCAGGTTCTCCTGACGGCTCTCGCCCCTCGCCAGATTGGCGAAATTGGTGGTGAGACGCGTACTGTCGGAGGGTTTGTAATCTTCGTCAAAGGGAAGAGTCTTGATGGAGAAGCTGAAGTCTCTGGTCATGGAATCTGGTCTCCTGCCTTGGCCTGAGGCCGTTTCATGCATGTTCAGGTGGCGTCCGAGATGGTTCTCAAACGAGCGCGATGAGCGGTCTTCATGGGCCGGTGGTTCGGGGCAACACGTGACATATGCCTGACCCAAAACATGAAGAAAAATGATATTACGTCAGAAAAACATGACTACATGTCATGTTATGGCCAGCCCCATGCAGCTAAGCCCGCATGGGTCTTTCTGCGCATTCATGCGAGCGAAAGCGGAAGGTCCCCAGAAAGATACCCGTATCGGGTCAGATCTCGACGCTCTTGGCCAAATCGATGAAGCCGTCGAGATAGGTGGCCGCCTTGCCTGTGCGGTGCCCGAGATGGATGGACTTCGCGATCCCCTCGCCGATCCGCACCCCTTTCACCCCTTTGACCTCGCGCAACAGCCAGTCGGGCGTCGCGCTGACAGCGCGGCCCGAGGCCACCAGCCGTAACATCAGATCAGTCGTCTCCACCGTGCGGTGACGCCGCGGCAGGGCATGGGCAGGCACCAGGAAGTGGGTGTAGATATCCAGCCTCTCGCGAGCGACCGGATAAGTGATCAGGGTCTCGCGCGCCAGATCCTCGGGTGCAACCTGCTGTTTCTGCGCCAAGGGATGGGTCTCGGCCACCGCCAGAACCAGTTCATAGTCGAAGACAGCTTCGTATTCGACGCCCGGACGCTTGATCGGATCAGGAGTGACAAGAATGTCGATCTCATGGCCCAGTAGCGCCGCCAGCCCGCCGAACTGAAAGGCCGTGGTAACATCCAGATCGACATCCGGCCATTCCGCCAGAAACGGATCGACCACCCGCATGAGCCAATCCTGGCAGGGGTGACATTCCATCCCGACCCGGATCGCACCGCGACGTCCGCGAGCATAGTGATCGAGAACGATCGCGCCATGTTCGAGCTGTGGCAGTACCCGCATCGCCAGCCCCAGAAGATAGTCGCCGGCAAGTGTCAGGCGCAACTTGTGCCCCTCGCGCTCCCAGAGTTTGACCCCATAGCGCTCCTCGAAGCGGCGAATGGCATGGCTGACGGCCGATTGAGTCAGGTTCAGCCGATCGGCGGCCTGGGTCAGGCTCCCCGTCCGGTCAATCTCGCGCAGGATTGCCAGAGGCTGGATATCGATCATTGGTATGACTCTCTGTCATATAGATATTGTCTTACGCCACTCTAACGTCATATCCAAATGACTACAGTCTGAACAGAGGGATGGCTCTCGCACCGGGGCCACGAAAGAATCGTATCTGTATGCCGTTGGCCTCGGTGGACTGCCTGATCCGGTTTTCAGTCCTCAGATCCCGAATACGCGAAAATTCGCCTGTGTTGTCAGTCACGAGAATTGCACCGGCGGCGTAGGTTGAACCGTAATCGTAGACTTTGGCTAGCCGGTCAGCCCACCGTGCTGAAGCCCGCTAGCAGCTTCCGCGACAAATTCGAGCGATACATCGCGCCGGTTCCTCACAACCCCGGCCCGCGTCGCAAGGCTTACACCTACATCCCCGCCAGGATGGCCCGCACTATTCCCGCCGTGATCAAATCCGGCAAACCCTATCGCCCCTTCTGCGAGGAGGTGAGGGACCCCTCCCTGTAGAGCCGTGGAGGCGGCTTCCTGACCTCGTGGATAATGTTCTGGCCTTCGACTGGGATTGCTGACCCTGTATTTGCTATGGAAGAGACCACTTCCTGACGGTGGAGCCTCCTGGGCGGACATCGGTCCGCGCATCCAGTCGCTTGGATGCCCGTGGTCTGATGCCTCAAGCGGCAGATCGTTCCCGACATAAGACGTGTTCAGAGAGAAGAGTGTGGACCTGACAAGCCCCGGCCTCCAGCATATGCTGAAGGAATTCCCAGACCGTCTTTCTGTCGGCCTTGTCGACGAATGGGGTCTCGGCGAACTTGCTCATCCGGTGGGTTTGTCCCCCTCAACATCAGGCAAGCCTGAGAGGACATGTCGCGGCACCGGTGCTCTGCAGATCCCCTCAGGTGGGGATGGAGGGCATAAAGGCGGTCGTCAAGTGGCAGCAGAGTGTGATGCCGGATGCCATAACCATCGCTTCTTCCGCCTCGGACAGCCCGTAGAGCGCGGGTCCGTGGACCCCGTCTTCGTATCCTTAACCGTCGCGCTCGCGCCACTTCGCAACCGCCTTGGCGTCGATGCCCAACTCGCGGCTCAGCTGCGCGAGCGAAGCTTCCGATCGGCTCGTATTGCTGCTCTGACGGCGTGAGAGGGCACGGCGCTTCGGTGACGAACGTGTCCCATAGGACATCCTGCATTCCAAAGAAAGGATCGCACCATCAAACCGTGGGATCAAACACCTAACAGGCTGCTGAAAAAGGCTTTTGGCCGGTGTCGGAGCGGAAATCGTTTGCAATCTGTCGGAATTCGGCCGGAAATCTATATACTTCCGGGCGTTTCCGGTCCGATTTTCCGATTTCTGGCACATAGGCGTGACACATCAGGACTTTTTCAGCAGCCTGCTAAGCACCGAGCCGTCCTCCGGCGACTACAGTGGAGGTACAAAACCGCTGGCCCGGAACGACTGGGGTACCAAGCCAACGTATGCGGGAATTGCGTGGGTAAACCGCTCGACAGGGGAGGTGCCGTGGACCTTCGGCTATGCGTTGCGCCACGCCTGCGTGCGGCGGAGCATTCGTCGAGCCACGAACCCGTGCAGCAGCCGCGCCGCGGCATTCGTGTAGAGTATCATCATCCCCATCGCTGCGGCTGCCGCGATATCTCCCGCATCGTCCATGTTCAACACCGCGACAGAGGCCAGCGCCGTATGGGTGGAGTAAAGGAAGACCACCGCCGAAACCGTCGTCATCGCATTGACGAAGAGATAGATGAAAATGTCCATGATCGCGGGCATGCAGATCGGCACGGTGACACGGCCAAAAACTCGAAGCGAGGGTTGACGGAGAGAGGCTGCGACGGGCTCAAACTCCCGATCGATCTGTTTCAGCGCCGTCATGGCCGTCAGATGACCCACCGTGTAGAAGTGAGTGATGGTGGAAATCACAAGAATGGCCATCGTGCCGTAGAGACCGGCCAGCGGGTTTGCCGGGTTGTTGAAGAAGAAGATATAGGCCAGCCCCAGCACCATCCCCGGCACTGCCATCGGCAGCATCGCGAGAAACTGAAATAGCCCTCTTCCCAGTGCAAAGCCCTCCATCCTGTCCGACATGTAGGCCCCGGTGAAGATCACGGCGGTGCCGATCCCGGCGGTCAGCAGAGCCAGCTGGATGGAATTTGCGTAGGCGCTCCAGCCGCCACCGTCCATCTTGCTGAAATCATAGTTCTTGAGGCTCGGGGTGAGGTCATAGGGCCAGAAGGAGGTAATCGCAGCAAGCTGACAGGTCAGCACGATCGCCAGAATGAACCCCGTCACGATCAGGCAGAACAGAAGGCAGGCGCTGTCCCGCCCTTTCTGCGGACGTGGGGAATAGGCGACTGAGCGGGAAGACAGCAGGGCAACCTGGCGGCGCTGCACGATACGGTCAACGGCAAAGGCCAGCGCCGCGGGAAGGAGCAGGACGACCGACACCACTGCTCCCATCTCGAAGTTCTGCTGCCCGATGACCTGCTTGTAGATATCAACGGCGAGGACGTTGAACTGCCCGCCAATGACCTTCGGCAACCCGAAATCCGTGATCACAAGGGTAAAGGTCACGAAGGCCGCAGAGACCAGACCATAACGGGCCCCTGGCAGCGTGACAGTCATGAACGTGCGGAAGGGGGAGGCCCGCAATGCCTCCGCCGCCTCGTAATGGCGTTGGTCTGCAATCGCGAGCGCGGTGGTGAGGATGATCATCGCGTGTGGAAATGCAAAGAACACCGACCCGATGAGAATACCGATGGGACCATAAATGGAATTGCCCATCATCAATACCTTCAGCATCCCCTGGTTGCCGAAGAGGTAGATCAGCGCGATGCCCGGAAGCAGCGACGGGATCAGGAGCGGCGCTATGGCGATCACCTTGAACATCGCCTTCCCGCGCATGCAGCTCCGCGTCAGCCCATAGGCAAAGCCGAAGGCGAGCGCCACCGTCACCATTGTGGCAGCAAGCGCGATCATGACGGAGTTCACAATGGAGGACACCAGCGCCGGATTGGCGAAATAGGCGCGGTAGTTGTCCAGGCCCGTATCGGCGACGGGGCGCAGATTGATCCGACGGAACGTATTGCTGTCGTAGGTCTGCCACTCGCTCGTCCGTTGCAGATCAAGGCCGACCAGCCACGGCGCACCGTCTGTACTGCGGAGCCGGTATTCCACCGGACTGCGGAAGCTGAACTCTGGAAACAGCTTTGTCGCATCGAGGCGGGAATCGGTTCCCGCGCGCAGGTTGGACGGATCGAACGCGCCGACGCGCGCATTTATGGCGTCCGCCGTTTCAATGGGCCCCCAGTTGCCCTGCCCATCGCTCACCTGAAACTCGTAGCGGGTCAGGTCGAACTTCCACGTCGTAAAGGATTTGGAGAGCATCAGCGCAAGCGGCAGCGCAAGGCATACTATGAGATAAAGCGCGAGAATGGCCATGAAGGCCCGTCGGAGCCACGCATCCGCATCGACCTGCTGGCGGAGTTTGGGAGCGGTCCACGTATAGGTCACGTATCAGCCCTCCGCCGGAAAGGTCAGCAAACGGTCGGCGGGCAGTTCGATCATCAACCGCAGCCCGGGGTGGGGAGACAGGCGCCGCATGGCATGTGCGGACAGGCTGGCAACCAACGGGCCTGTGACGGTCAGCAGATGCACCCGCCAATGCGCGCCCAGAAACTCCAGGTCCGTGACCGTCGCCTCCAGACCATTTTCGATCGGTATGACAGGCGACGGATCGGCGTGCGGCACGATATCCTCTGGCCGGATGGAAAGGGTGATCGGCGCATCCTCCCGGAAGCGCGCACCGCGGCAGGTAAGCCTTGCGTCGGCCACCGCCGCCTGACCGCCCTGCCAGCGGGCGTTCAGACGGTTCGTCTCTCCGATGAATTCGGCCACGAAAAGTGACTTTGGATTCCGGTAGATCTCGGTCGGTGTGCCCACCTGCTCGATCACGCCCTGGTTCATCACCACGATCCGATCGGCCATGGCCAGCGCTTCCTCCTGATCGTGAGTGACCATGATCGTCGTCACCCCGAGCCGTCGCTGCAATTCCTTGATCTCATGGCGCAGATGTATCCTGACCTTGGCATCCAGCGCGGAAAGCGGCTCATCCAGCAGCAGCAGCCCCGGATCGATCGCAATGGCGCGGGCAAGGGCGATACGCTGCTGCTGTCCGCCTGACAGCTGCGCCGGGTAATGGCGCGCCTTGTCTGGCAATCCAACCAGAGCCAGCAGCTCTGCGACCCTCAGTGCGATCTCCGTCCTTTTCCGTCCGGTGTTTTTCAGCCCGAAGGCGATATTCTGGCTCACCGTCAGGTTGGGAAACAGCGCGTAGGACTGAAAGACGATGCCGTAATCCCGCTTGGAGGCGGGAAGCACCGAGATGTCCCGGCCATCCTGCATGATGGCGCCGCGGGTCTGGAGATCCAGACCGGCGACCGCGCGGAGCAGGGTTGTCTTGCCGCAGCCGGACGGGCCCAGGAAGCAGATGAACTCCCCCTTGCCCACCGACAGGCTGACGTCGTCCAGAGCCGTGAAGTCACCGAACACCTTCGACAGATGCGTGATCTCCAGATAGGGGAGCAGGGTCGCGGGCGTTGCCTCGCGTTGGAAGGCGTGAGGAGCGGCATGGGTCATGGAGGATCCTCCGGTCATGTGCAGGCTGGGCCGCTGGGTGGCGATCAGTTCCGCGCTTCCGATTTGCCGTCGTAACGGGCGGACCACTCCTTCAGAATGGCTTCGCGATTGTTCGCGGCCCACTCGAAGTCGTTCTTGATGAGCGAGGCTTCCAGCGTATCGGGCAGATACTTCACCGGCTTGGCCAGACCTGGAACGGCCAGCACGGCATAACCTTCGTTGTATTGCGCCATTGCTGCAGGGGTAATGGACCAGTCGATCAACGTCTGAGCCGCTTCCGGCGCATCGGTTCCCGCGACGATGGCACTCGCCTCCAGATCCCAGCCGATCCCTTCGGTCGGAATGATGATATCGATTGGGGCACCGTCGGCCTTTGACTTGGCCGCGCGGAATTCAAAGGAAATTCCGATCGGAACTTCTCCCGCGGCCGCCATTTTGCAGGGCTTGGAGCCGGAATGGGTATAGGCGGCGATATTGTTGTGAAGCGCGTCCATGTAGGCCCAGCCGGCGTCATTCCCCATCATCTGAAGCCAGCTCGACACATCGAGAAAACCCGTGCCGGAGGAAGCGGGGTTCGGCATCACGATATGACCGGTATATTCCGGTCTGGTCAGATCGGCCCAGCTTGTCGGCGCCGTCAATCCGAGCTTGGCACCTTCGACCGTATTGAAGCAGATGGTCGCGGCCCACGCGTCCATGCCCACCCAAGAAGGTGGATTGTCTGCGTCCCGATAGCGTGCATCGACCGTCTGGAGCCCCTTTGCGGCATAGGGTTCAAGCATGCCTTCCGCTTTCAGCACCAGAAGCGAGGTGGCCGCCAATCCCCAGACGACATCCGCCTGAGGGTTGTTCTTCTCCGCCAGCAGCTTGGCGGTGATGACCCCTGTGGAGTCCCGCACCCAGTTGATCCTGATCTCGGGATGATCCGCGTTGAAGGCCGCGGCGTAACGCTCAAGGAACTCGGCTTCCAGCGCAGTATAGACCGTAAGCTCCTCCGCTTTCGCACCAAAGGCGCAGAGGGCGGAGGTGGCAAGGGCGAGGGCAAGCATCTTGGTCATGATCGGTTTCTCCGGTCAGGAAGTGGGAGGCGGATTAGGGAGCTTGCGACTACGATTTTCCGCAGCGCAGCATCCGTTGCCGTCGAAAATGCTGACCGTAATACGATAAGTAAAATGTATAATACTTATGCTTGCATCGATTGTTTCGATGAAAAGAACTTAAATCCCGTTTGGGGGAGAGCATATTAGAGGTCTTCTGTAACAGTGATTTTACATCCTGCCCAAGAACGGCAATTCCACTCCAATTGTTGCCTTGATGATGGGCGACACGGAAAAATTCCCCCCAAATGGAAAAAACGGGGCCGATGGCCCCGTTTCGGAAGTGACTCGCAAGGTGATTCGGGATTCGGCTCAGGGCCTCTCCCCGGCGGCAAGGCGCGCATTGATATTGGCAATGACCGCGGGCAATTCGGCGACTGTCCCGATCGTATAATGTGCTCCTGCGGCATCGAGCTTCGCGATGGCTTCCGCCCGGCGGTCTTTTCGGTCCTGCTCCTCCAGACCCTGCCAGGCGGCGAGCGACAGGCCAACCTCATTGCCGCTGTCCACGATGCCCACAGCCCATGCCCCGGCCGCACGACCGGAGGTCAACCCCGTCGGGCTGTCGTCCACAACCACGCAGCCTTGCATCGTTGGGGCGCCAAGCGCGAGGGCGTTGTCCAGAACCATGTCCGGGTAGGGCCGCCCCCGCCGGACCTCGGACACGGTTGTGCAGTGATCGGGCACATACCCTTGTGCGGCGGCAAGCGGCATCAGCCCCTCCATCACGCTGCGCGGATAGCCGGTGGTGGAGCCGATGCGGATCCCCTGCCCACGCAGTGCTGCGACAGCTTCAAGGGCGCCGGGGATCATCCCGCTGTATTTGGCACAGTTCACCTCGTCGATGCGCAGAAAGGCGGCGTAGAGCCGGTCCACATCCGCCTGATCTGAGGGCTTGCGGTAATAGGCCTGCCAGCGGGCCTGAACCCCGGGCTGATCGAGGATCATCTCGATATGGACCCGTTTGGCAGCGCCCATCGGCGCGCGCGCTTCTGCCTCGGTGATCTCCACTCCGGCTTCGGCAAAGGCTTCGCGAAAGGCCTCAACCGGCGCTATGCACCCGAAGTCGAGCATCGTGCCTGCCCAGTCGAAAATGGCGGTGGTAACGGTCTGGCTCATGTTGATCCCTCGGTGCTCAGGCGGCAAGTTTGGCGCGTTCTTCCAGCGCGGCTGACGGCGGAGCGGCAGAGACCACCCCCATCTCCGCCAGCGCCTCCGCAGCGGCAGCGACCACGCGGCGCATCACATGGGTGTCCATGCGGCCGATACAGCCCACGCGGAAGGAATCCACCACGGTCAGCTTGCCGGGATAGATTATGAAGCCCTTCGCCTTCATCAGCTCATAGAACCGGGCGAAGGCAAAGTTGGGATCCGCCGGGCAGAAGAAGGTCACGATGATCGGCGAGAGCCACCTGTCATCCAGCAACGTTTCAAAGCCGAGCGCGCGCATCCCTGTGACCATCACATCACGGTTGCCCGCATAGCGCGCTCCCCGGGCCGCTACACCGCCCTCCTCCGCATGAAGGCGCAGCGCTTCCAGAAAGGCGGCAACGACATGCGTGGGCGGGGTAAAGCGCCACTGACCGGTCTTCTGCATGTAGGCCCACTGGGCATGAAGATCGAGAGCAAGGGAATGGCTGTTGCCTTTGGCAGCCTCCAGTGCCTGCTTCCGCGCAATGACGAAGCCGAAGCCCGGCACGCCCTCGATGCACTTGTTCGCGGAGGAGACCATTGCCTCGAAGGTCAGCGGCACCGGGACCGCGCCAAAGGCGCTCATGGAGTCGATGAGAAGTTTGCGCCCGGCCGCCTGCACCGCATCGGCAATTTCCGGCAGCGGGTTCAGGATCCCGGAGGAAGTTTCGCAATGGATGGCAACAACATGGGTGATGGCCGGATCGGCGGCCAGCGCCGCCGCGACTTCATCCCCCCTCGGCGGCATGTAGTCGCCCTTGTCGATCAGCGTGCAAGCCCGGTCCAGATAGCGCAGCGTCTCTGCCGCCCGCAGCCCATAGGCACCGTTCGCCAGAACCAGCACCTTGCCATCGCGCGGCACGAAGGTGCCCAGCATCGCCTCCACCGCGAAGCTGCCCGACCCCTGAACCGGCACGCAGGAATAGTCCTCCGCATCCGCCCCGGCAATCGCCAGAAGCTGCGTGTTGAGACGGGCGGTCATGTCGCGGAACTCTATATCCCAGGAGCCCCAGTCACGCAGCATCGCCTCCTTGACAGAAAGCGCAGTGGTGAGGGGCCCGGGGGTCAGCAAGTAAGGCTCACCCTGAGCGGGCACGGGAAAGGGAGCGGGGGTCTGATGAGACATGGCATCCTCAAACGGCGGAATTTGGTTCCCGAAGCATCGCCGCTTTCCCATCATTTGAAAAATCGTTAGTTTAGATCGAATGATAAATTACACTGTTGAAAACTGAAAGCGGCAGCCCCTTCGACATCGGCCCCCTTACCATCGCTCGGAGTATCGGAAGGAGCATTCTCATGCGTTACGTGCAACTGCGGGCGTTTCATCATGTCGCCATCTGCGGCGGCTTTTCCCGCGCGGCAGAGCAGCTGTTTCTCACGCAGCCCGCCATCTCGGATCAGGTGCGCAAGCTGGAGGAGGAATACGACATCCTGCTGTTCAACCGTCACAAGAAGCAGGTCACGGTCACCGCTGCGGGCGAGCGGCTGCTGGAGATCACACGCCGGATGTTCGACTGCGAACAACAGGCGTTCGAGCTGTTGTCGGAAAGCCGCGCCCTTCGCGCCGGTCGCCTTCGTATCGTGGCGGATAGCGCGCATCACCTTCTCCATACCCTTGCCCTCTTTCGTGAGAAGTATCCGGGCGTGCAGGTGACAGTGGACGCAGGCAACACGGAGACGGTGACAGAGCGGCTTCACAGCTATGATGCGGATCTGGGTGTGCTCGGTGAGCTTCCGAACAGCCGGGATTTCGATGTGATGCCGCTCAACGCCACGCCGATCTGCGCCTTCGTGCCGCGCGGACATCGTTTGACCACGCTGGAGCGGGTAACGTTCGCCGACCTCCTCTCCGAACCACTGGTCCTCCGGGAGCGTGGCTCCAAGACCCGGCGGAAGCTGGAGGAAGCCGCGGCCGCGGAGGGGCACAGCGTCATCCCCGCCATAGAGGCCGAAGGGAGGGAGGCAGTGCGCGAGATCGTCGCCTCCGGGGCCGGGGTGGGTTTCGTATCGGCGGCCGAATTCGGGCGCGATGAAAGGCTCGTGCTGCTGCCGATAGACAGCCGAACACCGATGATGATGGATGAAGCCCTGATCTGTCTCCGGGAACGAAGGGGCGGAAAGCTCGTGGCCGCATTCTTCGATCTCGCGGCAAAGACTGCTGTGCGCAGCTACGTTCAGCAATGAAAGCGGCGGTCGTGAGCCCTCAGGACGCAGTACTGTTGGTTTCCCCGCGGAACTGAGCCGGTTTTTCCCCCGGGAAGTGAGCCACCTC